>JAWOHV010000103.1:0-9841 GCA_046484965.1 Prochlorococcaceae cyanobacterium | reverse complement strand
CGGGCCCGCTCCACCACCAGCAGCGCCGCAATCTCACGGATGCGGGTTTTCACCGGCCGCAGGCCGATCAGGTCGGCATCGAGCTGCTCAAGCACCTCCTGCACGTTGGCGGCCTCATAGACCGTCTGCAGATCCACCGGTGCGTCGAGATCAGGCAAGGAGGTCATCGATGGCCGCAGCGAAGGCGTGGTCGGCGGCGTTGATCGGTGTGCCGTCGGCGGCGGGGCGCAGGGTGATGTTCACGTAGGTGCGCCCGAAGCTGATGTCGGGGTAGCGGTCCTGCTGCTTGCAGAAGTCGTTGAGGCGATCGAGGAAGGCGCTGTTGCTGGCGTAATCGGCAAATTCAATGCGCCGCTCGAGGCGATCGGCCTGCTCGGGTTTGGGGCGCGGCGTCCAGGGCTGGTCCATGGGTTCAGGCTACGGGAGGCTCTGTAGCGAGTCAGGCATCGAGGCAGTCGGTGCGGGCCACCGCCAGGCGGCCGGCCCAGGCGGCGGCATAGGCCCGGTTGGCCGCCTGCTCGGCCGGATCACCGCTGCCCAGGGAGTGGGGGAAGGTGCCGCGGATCGCGGCGTTGGTCACGCAGAACATCGACTTCTGGAAGCTCATGCAGATCTTCACCCGCACATCGCCCTCGCCCCGCGTGCGCTCTCGATACCACTGGTGCAGCCGCTCCGGCAGGTGGCGGTACATGTCCTGCATCAGCAGGCTGGGCGGGATGCCGGCCCCCATGCTCGGCAGCGGATCGGCATAGAGCGCCCCATAGGCGAACTGGCCCTGATCCGGCGAGATCTGCTGGGCCTGGGCGTTGAAGCTCACCGTGCCCAGGAACGGCGTGCCCCGCAGGAACACCGCCTCCACATAGGGCACGGCCACATCCCCCAGGAAGCTGAGCCCCGCCTCCGGTGGCAGCACCCAGCAATGCTCGCCGCCCAGCTCCACCCCGTAGGTGATCGGGTTGCCGGCGGCCGCCACCAGGCCGTCTTTGATGAACTCCACCACCGCATCGATCGAGCCCACCCGCCCAGCGGCCTCGGCTTCGGCCAGATCGATGAACAGATCGCTCATCACCCGCCAGAACTGGCCCAGGGCGTGGGTGGTGGCCGCCGTGCGG
This sequence comes from Prochlorococcaceae cyanobacterium, assembly GCA_046484965.1. Lineage (GTDB taxonomy): Bacteria > Cyanobacteriota > Cyanobacteriia > PCC-6307 > Cyanobiaceae > JAWOHV01. The sequence goes on along the minus strand of JAWOHV010000103.1, from coordinate 8,729 downwards.
ATCAGCTCGATCAGGAAGCCCGGAAACAGCGGATTGAGCAGCGCCAGCAGCTGATCACGGCGGGTTTTGCGTCTGATGATCTCGGCGCAGTTCGCGGCGAAGGCCTCTGAATCCAGGTAGGCATCGAGGCCGCCGGTGCCATGCCAGAGCATCGCCTTCATGCAGTATTCGGCGTACTCGAAATTGATCCTGTCGTGGTTGAGGTGGCGCCAGATCTTGGCGGCGCTCTTCTCGCCATCGAGATACTTGAACAGCGGGAAGGGCAGCAGAAACTGCTGCTCCGCCTGGAAGATCAGGTTGTTGCTGTAGGCATCGAGCACCTCGCCGTAGCTCTTGAGCACATCCACCACCTCGATCAGGTGGTCGGGCGTGTTGGCCAGCAGCGTGTTGCCGGCCAGCAGGGAGGCCTCCAGTTGGGCGGCGCTGGGCATGCCGCCGCTGTACACCAGTTCGGCAGGGATGATCGGCATCAGCCCAGGCCCCCCACCGTTGGCAGGGCCGCCTGCAGGGCGGTGGCCAGGGCCGGCAGCTGCACCATGGCCGTGGTGGCGGCCTCACTGAGTTTGCCCAGCCCGTAGGGCAGCAGCCCGATCGCAAACACCGCCACCGCCAGTGCCATGGCGGGGATGGTTTCGCGGGGCGCCACCGCGGCCAGATTCACATCGAGCCGGCCATGGGCCACTGGATCGCTCACCGGCGTTACCGCCAGCCGGCCGAAGAAGGCCCGGTTCACCAGCAGCAGGAAATACACCGCCGTGAGCCCCGAGCCCACCATCGAGAGCAGGGTGGCCAGGGGGTAAACGCCGATGCTGCCGCGGAACACCAGAAACTCGGAAATAAAACCCGCCATGCCCGGCATGCCGGCGCTGGCCATCACCCCCACGATCATCAAGGTGCCGGTGAACGGCAGGCCCCGCTCGGGGTTGAGCAGGCCGTGCAGCACCGTGAGGTCGCGGGTGCCGGTTTTGCGGTACACGATCCCCACGAGCAGGAACAGCAGCGCCGAGATCAGGCCATGGGCCACCATCTGGAACACCGCCCCGAGGATCGCCACCGGTGTTGCCGCCGCCGCCGCCAGCAGGATGTAGCCCATGTGACCCACGGAGCTGTAGGCCACCATGCGTTTCATATCTTTCTGGGCGATCGCCGCCAGCGAGCCAAACAGCACCGAAACCGCCGCCCAGATCGCCAGGCCCGGGGCCAGCAGCGCCCAGGCCTCGGGGAACAGGCCCATGCAGAAGCGCAGCAGGCCGTAGGTGCCCAGTTTCAGCAGCACCCCCGCCAGCAGCACCGAAACCGGCGTGGAGGCCTGGGTGTGGGCATCGGGCAGCCAGTTGTGGAACGGAAACAGTGGCACCTTGATGCCAAAGCCGATCAGCAGCGCCCCCAGTAACACCAACTGGCTGCCCATCGCCAGCCGTTCGCTGGTGACAGGCGTGAGGCTGAAATCCACCGTGCCGGTGAACAGGGCCAACCCCAGGAAGGCCCCCAGGATCAGCATGCCGGAGGCGGCGGTGAAGATCAGAAACTTGGTGGCCGCATAGGCGCGGTTCACCCCGCCCCAAACGGCGATCAGGCACCAGAGGGGGATCAGTTCCAGCTCATAGAAGAGGAAAAAGAGCAGCAGGTTCTCGGCCAGGAAGGCACCGTTAACGGCGCCACTGATCACCAGCAGCAGGGCGAAATAGATGCGCGGCCGCTTGTCGATGTCGCGGGTGCAGATGGCCGATACCAGCGTTAGGGCTCCGTTGATCAGCACCAGGGGCAAGGAGAGCCCATCAACGCCGAGCTTGTATTCGAGCCCCAGGCTCTCCACCCAGGGCAGCGACTCCTGCAGCTGCATGGCGCTGTTGCCGGGATCGAAGCGGCTGAGCACCACCAGGCTCCACAGCATCTGCAGGCCCAGCGCCAGCAGCGTGACCGTGCGCATGCGCCCCTCGGCCGGCCTGCCGGGCCAGATGGCCAGCAGCAGGGCTCCGGCGAAGGGAATCAGCAGCAGGATGCTCAGCATGGTGGCGCCCTCATCCCGGCCACCCCTGCAGCGGCAACCCCTGCAGGGGCAGCCACTGCAGCGAGGCCAGCAGCAGCACGATCGCCGCCACCACCGTGAGCACATAGCTCTGCAGCTGGCCGCTCACCCCCAGCTTGAGGCCCTCGGCGCTGGCCAGCGACAGCCGGCCGATGCCGTTCACCAGGCCATTGATGATCGTGCGGTCGAACCAGACGGTGATCCGGGCCAGGCCCGCCACCGCCGCCACGATCGTGGCCCGGTAGATGCGGTCGGTGTAGAAGTCGGAGGCGAGCAGGTCTTGCAGCAGCCGCAGCGGCCGCAGCATCGAGCGCGACCAGAACTTGTTCAGCGGCACCACGGCGCCGCCAACCGCCCCAACCAGGCCGCTGGCGGCCACCGCGGCGGCCACGGGCCAGGGGAAGGAGCCGATGCCTGGCACCGGATCGAGGCGCGCCATCATCGGTGGCATCAGCGCCACCAGCACCGTGAGGCTCACCATCGGCAGGGCCATCAGCCAGTTCACCTCCGGGGCGCGCTTCGTTTTGGGCTGGGGCGGGCCCATGAACACATGCCGGTAGACGCGGATGAAGTTGAAGGCCGTGAGCCCATTGGTGAGCAGGGCCACGGCTGCGAAGAAGGGGTGATCGCTGGCAAAGCTCTCCACCAGCAGCCCGAAGCACCAGAAGCAGCCCAGGGGCAGCAGGCCCACCAGGCCGGCGCAGCCCACCAGGTAGGCGGTGGTGGTGGCCGGCATGCGGGAGCCGAGGCCCCCCAGTTCGGTGAGGTCCTGGCAGTTGGTGGTGGCGATGATGCTGCCCACGCTCATGAAGATCAGGGCCTTGGCCAGGCCGTGGGCAAACAGCAGCAGCAGGGCGATCGCCGGCTGCTGCAGGGCGATGGCGATGAACACCAGCCCCAGATAGGAGGTGGTGGAGTAGGAGAAGGCCCGCTTGATGTCCACCTGGGCGATTGCCACCAGGGCACCGGCCACGGCGCTGATCGTGCCCACCACCAGCAGCACGGTGGTGGCCAGGGGGGAGTAGCGCAGCAGCGGCATCAGCTTGATCAGCACCAGGGCGCCGGCGGTGACCACCACCGAGTTGCGCAGGATCGAGGCCGGACTCGGCCCCTCCATCGCCTCATCGAGCCAGAGGTGCATCGGGAACTGGGCGCACTTGCCCATCGGCCCTGCGATCAGCCCTAGCCCCAGCAGCGTGCCTGCCATGGGAGTGAGCGCGCCGCTGGCGTTGGCCTGGGCGGCCCAGGCGTAGAGATCGTCGAACTCCATCGAGCCGGCCCAGGCCGAGAGCGACACCATCCCCATCAGCAGCAGCACATCGCCCACCCGCTTGGTGAGGAAGGCATCGCGGGCGGCTGTCACCACCAGCGGCTGGGCATACCAGAAGCCCACCAGCAGGTAGGTGGAGAGGGTGAGCATCTCCAGCAGGAAATAGCTCATGAACAGGCTGCTGCTCAGCACCACGCCGGCTAGCGCCCCTTCAAAGAAGCCCAACAAGGCATAGAAGCGGGCCAAACCCCATTCCTTGTCGAGGTAACCGAGGGCATACACCTGGCCCAGCAGGCTCATGCCGGTGACCAGCTCGAGGGCCGCCAGGTTGGTGAGCGAGAGGTCGAAGCCGATGCGCAGGTTCAGATCCGCGGCCTGGAACCAGCCGAATTCCACGTGCTGGGGGCCGATGGTCCACACCTGCTGCAGGATCAACGTGCCGTGGATCACCGCCAGCAGCGATGCCAGCAGGTTCAGATAGGCGGCGGGGCGCGGGCCGTTGCGCTTGAACCAGCCCGCCATCCACGGCAGCGACAGCAGCATGCCGCTGAACCCGTAGAGCGGGATCAGCCAGACCAGCTGGATCGAAAGGGGCAGGGGGGGGGCGGACAAGGGGGGGGGCGCAGAGGGCCTGACCTAGAAGGTGGCGCGCTCAAGCAGGCGGGCCGGGCCGGCGCCGAGGGCGTCGAGCCATTGGTTGAGTTCCTCGCTGTGCCGCTGCTCCTCTTGCCAGAGGTGCTCGAAGAAGGCGGCGTTGCTGGCATCGCCGATCTGCAGGCAGAAGCGCAGGGCCTCTGAGTAGTGCTGGATCAGGTCGTGCTCGATCACGGCGTTATGACGCAGCAGGCCGACCAGGTTGGCGGCATGGGCCACCGGCCGCAGCTGGGACGCGGAGGGTGCCACCCCCAGCTCCAGCATCCGCTGCACGATCTGCTCGGCATGGCGCATCTCCTCCACCGTTTCCTGGCGGAAGCGATCGGCTGCTTCAGCGTTGCCCCAGAGCGCCACGAGTGACGCCTGGGTCATGTACTGCTGCACGGCGGAGAGCTCGAGGCTCAGGGCGCGGCCGAGATACCCGAGGACGCGCGGATGGGCCGCGTGCCGATGGGCGGCGTCCATCGCGATCAGCTCCGGCGAGCGGCGCCGCTGTACACCAGGGAGGGCTCCACTTCGGTGTGGGGGCGGGCAATGATGTGGGCTGCCACCAGGCCGTCGCCCACGCGCTCGCAGGCGTCGGCGCCGGCGCGCACGGCGGCGTTCACGGCGCCGGTTTCACCACGCACCATCACGGTGACGTAGCCGCCGCCGACGAATTCACGGGAGACCAGGGTGACTTCGGCGGCCTTGGTCATGGCATCGGCGGCTTCGATCGCAGGCACCAGCCCGCGAGTTTCGATCATGCCGAGGGCGATGCCGTGCGGGAGAGGAGCCATGGCGTTTGTGCGCGAGGGGGAGGAGTTGCGGTTGGCGGGCGGGGTGGTGCCCCGCGCCGGAGTGATGCTGGCAGAACTGCTGCGGGATGTGGCCGCCCGGGTGCTCGTGCGGGCGGGGCTGCTGCGGCGCGTCGCGGAAGTGCGGGCGCCGCTGGACTTGGCTGGGGTGGCTGCCGCCTTGGCGGCTGCCTTGGCCGGCACCGCTGGGGTGGTGGCAGCCGGGCTGGTGGCGGCCGGCAGGGCGGCGGGGCTGGACGCCGCTGGCACCGGGGTCACGTTGGTGACCGCGGTGGCCGGCGCCGGGGTGGCGGGCTGGCTAGCGGCTGAGCGGGGCGTTGGGGTGGCCATGGCGGGGGGGAGAGGTCGGTGAGGGCGGGGACAGGCGGAGAGGCCCGGCCCTATCCGTCGGGTGACCAGTGGTCGATGATTCCACCGATGGTGAGATCGGTGAAGATCTCAGGGTCGCCGCAGGCGAAGCGGGCGGCCGTGCCGCTGGCTGTGAACACCCAGTTGCCCGGCGAGGCGCCCACCGGGTCAACGGCCACATTGAGCTTGCCTTTGGGGGTGCGCAGGATGCGCAGGTGCATGTGGCCCAGGCCGCCCACGCGCTGGCTGCACACCAGTGATCCGGTCACCTGCATGATTTCCATTACTTGGCACCTCCAGGGCTGGGGCTGGGGCTGGGGCTGGAGCTGCTGGCTTGCTTGCCGGCGTCGGGATCCCAGTGGTCGATGATCCCAACGACCGTGAGATCGCTCGGATACGACTTGCTGCCGGCGGCCTCACGGGCGGCCGAGCTGCCCACGCAGATCACCCAGTCGCCGGGGACGCAGCCCACGGCATCCACCGCCACCTTCTGGGCGCTGCCATCGAGCACCACCAGCAGGTGCTTGTGCTCAAAATCGGGAATGCGGTTGGTGGACACCAGCGGCTTCACCACCTTGCAGATCAACATCTCAATGCCCTCCTGGTGAGGCGAAGGTGATCGTGGAGCCCACCGCCTCGGACGGGGCGTGGTGGTCCTGGCCGCGCACGGTGAACAGGGCATGCAGCAGCCCTTCGCGCATCAGGTCGGCGTAGCGAACCTCCATCGCTGCCTGCACCCGCTGGCAGTGGCGCACGGCCCGTTCGCGGGCGCCCGGCACCTTGCCGTTGTAGTCGAAACGCACCACCACCGGCACCGGCAGGCCGCGCGAAACATTCAGGCCCTTGAAGATCTTCACACCCACGTCGAGGTCGGCGGCGCCCTCCTCAACGGTGTCCACGTAGGCGAAGTAGGTGAGGTTGCGCAGGTGGATCTCCTTGAAGCCGATGCCCACACCGATGAAGCGCTCGGCATGGCCGGCATCGGCGTAGCAGCCGCCGTGGAACTGGCGCACATAATCGATCTGGGAGATGTTGTGCTCGAAAAAACGGGCGATCAGCCGCACCATGCCCGGATCGGGGCTGCTGGCGGCGGCTTTCTGCACCAGCTCCAGCAGGCGGGCGCGGGCCTGCTCGGGGGCCAGATGGCGGGTGGCCTCATACACATCCTCGGCCTCGAGCCAGCGCTCCAGGTTGGTGCTGCCGTCCATGCCCGGCACGTGCACGCGGATGGCATCGGTGTCGGTGTCGATGCCCATCAGCAGCAGATCCACCGAGGCGCCGCAGCAGAAGCTGTTTTCCACCGCCTGCTGGAAGTCCTGCAGGCGGCTGTAGCCGCAGGAGGCCGCCAGGGCGTCGTTGCTGCCGTGGGCGGCGCAGCCCTCGTGCTCGGGGTCGCGGGAACTGAAGTGGTAGAGCACCACCTTCAGGTAGCGGGTGTCGGCGTGGGCCGGGTTGGGCAGGCCCTCGCGGTAGCGGCGGTGCTCGGTTTTCACCCAGCGGTTCACCGTGTTCTCCACGTCGAACATGGCGCCGGCGTGGGAGCGTCGCCGCACCGAGCTGAACGGCAGCCGCAGGGCATAGGCGATGGCGTGGCCCAGGCGGCCGTCGGCGCAGGGGGTGATGTCGAGCAGGTGAAAGCCGCAGGCGAGCACAAAGGCATCGAAGGCTTCGGCGGCGGGGCTGCCCGGCCTGCCGCCGAGGGGATCGTCGCTGAAGAAGCTGGAGCTGGTCTGCTCGTAGGTTTCAAACACGCACCAGGCAAACAGGGTGCGCATGTCGAGCTGGCTCACCCAGGCCTGCTCCAGGATCGGCAGGGGCAGCTCGAAGCCCAGTTCGGCCTTGGCCAGGCGCTGGGCGCTGGGCACGAAGTCGTCGTCGTGCTGGATGGCCGAGAGGCGCTTGAGCAGCGGCACGATCCGATCGAAGCCCCCCTTCACCCGCTCGTCGTAGGCGCGCAGCAGGTCGTTGGCGGCGGCGTTGGTGAGCGGGTGCAGGGGGCCGCCACTTTTTGCGCCGCTGTTCGCGCTACCGGTGGCGCGGAGGGGCAAACTCTCGCGAAAACCAGCCCGGCGGGTGTTGTTGTTGCCGCTGGGGACGCTCAGGCGGCTCGGCACGCTAAGGCGCTGTTGCTGCAGGCTGCGGGCGCGGGTGCCGCGGGGGCGTGCGCTGCTCTCAGATTCATCAGCAGCAGCCGTGTCAGCGTCAACAGCCGTGTCAGCGTCAACAGCCGTGTCACCAGCAACAGCCGTGTCAAGTCCGTTGTTGGGCCGGCGGCGGGGGGCCGTCGGTGCCTTGGCTGCGGTGTTGGTGAGGTAACGGCGCGACATAGCTCAGTTCAGCCCCGGGCGCCGCCGGAGACGGTGATCAGGGAGCCCTTGTCGGTGTTGCCACTGGAGCCGGTGACGCGGCTCACGGGCTGGGCCACGGCTTCGTTGCGCTTGGGTTGCATGTTGGCCGCTGCCCCCATGGCGCCAACGCGGCTGGGGTTGCGGCGGCGGGCCGAGGCCCCTTCGGTGCCGGTGACGTGCTTGCCGCGGTCCCAGTCGTCGCCGGTGATCCGCAGGCCGGCGGAGTTGCCTTCGCCGGTGACCCGGGAGATGGGCGCACTCTCAACTTCAGCTGCCGCTGGGGCACTGGGATTGGAGTGGCTGGCGGCGCTGGCGCCCGGGCCAGGCGGCTGGATCGGCCCACGCGAGAGCTGGGCGCTGGGGCGGTCGAAGCGGAACTGCTCGGTGCCGGTGACCTTGCCACCGGCCAGGTCAAAAGGGCCGGTAATCCTTCCACCCGTTTCGTAACTGCTGCCGGTGACGCCTCCGCTGCGATCGCGGGCGATCTGGGCCGCCCGGGCGGGCGACTGGATGCTGAACTGCTGCCAGGGTTCACCCCCCGCGAGCGGTTGGGGGAAGTCGGCGTCAGAGCTGCTGGCGGCGCTGGAGCTGCTGGCGACGCCGCAGGCTCCCAGCATCTGGTCGGCGCCCACATAGGGGGTGCCGCTGATCGGTTCGCAGGCGCCACGGCTGGCGCCGGTCATCACACCGCCGATGCCGGGCTGGATGCCGCTCATCACGCTGCCGCCGCGGATCGGCGTGCGCTGGCGGATGGCGCTCACCTGGCTGGTGCTGCACCAGTCGCCGGCCTGCTCGAGGCCCGCATAGGGGGTGCCGGTGACGGTTTTGCAGGTGCCGGGCTCATCGCCGGTGACCTTTTCGGAGCGGCCGGTGCGGGTGCCGCTCACCACCTGGGCGCGGTTGGTGACGCTGAAGCCCACCTTGGCGGCCTCGGGCTCCGGGCGGGTGCCGCAGAAGCGTTCGTACTGCTGGTTGCCCACGTATTCGTCGCCGGTGACGATCCGGCAGCTGCCGGGCTCATCGCCGGTGACCTGCTCGCTGCGGCCGACGCTGGTGCCGGTGATGCCGGTGCCGCGCAGGGTTTCGAAGCGGGACACCTTGGCCGGGGCGCGGCTGGGCAGGTCGGCGCCGGGGGCCAGGTACTGGTCGCCGGTGAGCTGGCGGCCCGAACCGGGTTCATCGCCGGTGACCTTTTCGGAGCGGCCCACCATCACCCCGGACACGGGCTGGCCAGCCACGGTTTGGCTGCGGCCCACCTTGCGGGGGGTGGGGGTGGTGGTGCC
>JAWOHV010000290.1:0-3274 GCA_046484965.1 Prochlorococcaceae cyanobacterium | reverse complement strand
GTTCATGTTGGATAAATCAAACAGCCATGCTAACTACTTGCGTTATATCTACAAAAAAAAATAACATCACATTTGATGTTTTTTTTAATGGTGGTTCCGGTCGGAATCGAACCAACGACACGTGGATTTTCAGTCCACTGCTCTACCAACTGAGCTACGGAACCATGGTTGCGGGGGAAGGATTTGAACCTTCGACCTTCGGGTTATGAGCCCGACGAGCTACCAGACTGCTCTACCCCGCGTTGACTAAAGAATCCTAGAAGCTTGAGGTGCCCTTCGGCAACGCTCTGAACCCAGAGCGCGGCCCAGCCAGCTAATCGAAACGCAGGCTGCCCCCCACCTGAAGGCGCAGGTGGGGGGCAGGCCGCAGGAAGCGCCCCTGTAGATCCTCAAGGCTGAGGGGGGTCAACCAGTCGAGCTGCTCGAGCAGGTGCAGGGCCACGGCGTGCTTGGCCCGATTCGAACCGTCCTCCACCTTGATCGCCACCCCCAGCCCCTCGCCCACACGGCTGAGGCACTGGATCCCCTCGGCACCACCTTTGCTGAGCACCTGGCCGTGGGCGCTGCGCATCAGTTCGGTGTCGAACAGCCCCTCGCCGGCCACCAGATCCGGATGGGCCACCATGGCGCGGCAGAGACGCTCCAGATCAGCCTGATCGCCGGAACCCAGGTGGGCAAAAAGCAGGGCCATCTGGGCCAGCTGCAGCTGCAGGGTCGGGGCGCCGCAGTCGTCGCGGGCACTCACCAGCTCCTCGCCGGGGAGCCCCAGCAGTTCGCCGACCCGGCGGCGCACCTGTTGCTGCAGGGGGTGGTCGGGGCGCAAGTAGCTCTCGGTGGGCCAATGCAAACGCCGGCAGGCGGCCAGGAAGGCAGCGTGCTTACCGGAGCAGTTGTGCTCCAGGGGGCTGCTGCCGCCCTTGGGGCAGGGGCACTGCAGCTGCTCGGCCTCGAGCTGCGCGCCCCAGAGCAGCTTGAAGGCTTCGCGGGCATGGGCGGCCGTGCCGGCGTGGGACGCGCAGGCGATCGCCAGAGACCGCTCACCAAGGCCCTCAGCATCGGCAGCGCCGCTGTTCACGAAGATCGTTGCCTGCACAGGCTTGAGGGCCGAGCGGATGAAGCTGAGTCGCTGGGGATCGCCGGCCCGCAGCAGCACCCGGCCGCGCTTGTCGCACACCACCGCATGCACCCGGTGCACCGATTCAGCAATGCCCTCGCGCAGCAGGGTCACCTCCAGCGGGGGGATCCCCGGACGGCTGGAGCCGGCGAAGCTGGAGGACAGGGCCATAGGCGGAGCAGGCTGCAGCGCAGATTCTTCAGAGAGCCTGACAGAGGCTCGCGCCCCAGAGCAGCAGGGCAGCAGCGATACCCATCGCCCGTTGCAGCCTGCCGAGCACCGGGCCCACCTCCTGGGTGGCCACGAGCCAGTCCTGCTGGCGCCAGGCCAGCGGCTTCTCCCACACCTGACCGTCGTACCAGCCCGATTCCTCGTAATCGACACTCTCGGCAAGCAGCCGCCGGTGGATGGTGGTCCAGCCCAGCCACTGACGCACCAGCACCAGCAGCGGCAGCACCAGGGCGGCCACGGCGCCGGCGGCCAGCAGCCGCGGCGGGCTTTGGCGCAAGGCGACGCTGCCGCTGGCCACGAGCAGGCTGAGCGGCAGGGCCGCCAGCCAGCAAAGGGCCAGGGCCCGCAGCAAGCCCTTGAGCGACTCCAGCGGCCAGCGGAAGAATAGGGAGCAGCTCAGCTCCTGGAACTGCTGCAGAGGTTGCTGCTCAGGCGGCACCGGGCAGGCGGCAGCTGTGGCGGCCGGCGCACGGTCGTCAGCCGGTGTTGCAGCCATCAGCTGGCGTTGAGGCCAGGCAAGGCGGGGCTGATGTAGGCCTGCTGCTCGCCGTGGCCCCAGAAGGCCTCGAGGTCGTAGTAGCTGCGCTCGCTGGGGGTGAGCACATGCACGATCACCTCGCCGTAATCGAGCAACACCCAGCGGCCCTCCCGCTGACCCTCCCGTCGCAGGGGAAGCCGGCCCGTTTCCTGCTCAAGGCGATCCTCCACCGAGCGGGCGATCGCCCGCACCTGCACATCGGTGAGGCCGCTGCAGATCACAAACCAGTCGGCCAGGGAGCTCACCTCATCCACGCGGATCAGGCGGATGTCCACAGCCTTGCGGTCGTCGCAGGCTTCAGCCGCCAGCAGGGCAAGGGCCTCGCTGGAAAGATCGGGGCTGGCCAGCCGGATGGGCTCAGCCATACACGTTCTCACTGGCAACCGATTGGCGTGATCCCTGCTGCTGGGCCATCTCGGCACGGGCCTTGCCAGCGCTCTTGCGCAGGGCCTCGAGGCGGTCTTCGTAGAAGGCACGGCGGCGCTTCTTGCGGGTCTGCTCGACCAGCTCCTTGAGGGCGCCGCCGAGGCTTTTGTAGGCATTGGGCAGGCTGTAGCCGAAGCGGCAGGCCAGATCGATCGCCCGCTCATCGGCGGCGATGGCATCGGCCAGGCGCTTCTCGGAATTGTTTTTCAGATAGAGGCGGTAGCCGGCAAATCCGGAGAGGCCCAGGGCCATCACCAGCAGCAGGCCGTCCTGCACCCAGAGCTCACCGATGGCTCCGCCCAGACCGATCGCCAGGGCCGCCATCTCCCAGCCGTCACGCGGCACCGCATCGTTCTGAACGCGGCCCACCTCATGCCAGAAAAGCAGGTTGCGGTGATCGATCGCCAGGGCGTCCCACTTCTCCAGATCCACCTGGATCTCCACCTCGTCGCGGCCGATCTCCTCGATTGTGATCAGCGGTGGATCTGCTGAGGCGGCCGCTTCCACGAACACCCAGCTCTGCATCTCCGGGGGCAGCAGCCCCTTCAGGCGCTGGAGTTCGCTCATCGACCACAAAAGGGAAGTGAATGCACGTTAGCGACCATCAGCGATCGGATCAGCCGTAGGGAGCGTGAGAGGCTAAGCGGGTTTGGCAATCAGCCCCTCCATGCCCCGCCGCAAGGATCTCCACCGCATCCTGCTGCTGGGCTCGGGGCCGATCGTGATCGGCCAGGCCTGCGAATTCGACTACTCGGGCACCCAGGCCTGCAAGGCGCTGCGGGCCGAGGGCTACAAGGTGGTTCTGGTGAACAGCAACCCCGCCTCGATCATGACCGATCCCGACATGGCGGATCGCACCTATATCGAGCCTCTCACCCCCGAGGTGGTGGCGCGGGTGATCGAGATCGAGCGGCCCGATGCCCTGCTGCCCACCATGGGCACTTTTGAGAACCAGTGGCTGTTAA
>JAWOHV010000271.1:0-6038 GCA_046484965.1 Prochlorococcaceae cyanobacterium | reverse complement strand
GGCGGCCGCCCAGCAGCCGCACCACCCCGGAGGCGCGCAAGGAAGGGTCGAGGCGCCCCGTGAGCCGCACGCTGCCGCCGGTGCTGAACGAGGCCACGTTGGGCAGAACCACCCGCAGGTCTGGACCGAAGCTCAGCAGCAGGCCGCGCAGCTCCAGGAAGGACACCTTCGGCACCGCCTCGCGGATGCTGGCGGCGGTGCGGCTCTCCACGTCGGGGCCCAGCAGCACCAGAGGTTCGCGGAAAGTCCACCTCTGCTCCACAAGCTCCGGCACTGTCACTGCTGAGCCGGTGGCACTGCCGCCAGAGGATTCGGTAGCCAGCTGCCCCGGCTGGGCATTGATCCGGCCGCGGCTCAGCCGCAACTCACCGCTGAGCACCGGTGCCACCAGGCTGCCACTGAGGGTGAGCGTGCCGTCGCTGCGGCCGCTGATGCGGGGAAAACTGAACGGCACCTGCTGGAGCTTGAAGCTCAGGGGGATGGCCTCGGGGCGGTAGCGCACCAGGCCGATCGCACCCTCGCCGCTGATGCGGCCGCTCGGCCCCACCGCCGCCTGCAGCGACTGCAGCCGCAAGACGTCGAAATCGAACAGCAGCGTGGCATCGAGGTTGCGAATCCGCTGGCCGATGAAATCGAGCTCTGCGTCGCTGCAGCGCAGAAAGCCGTTGGCGATCGGCTGCCGCAGGCTGCCGCGCACCAACAACTGCAGATCGGCGCTGCCACGGCGCCAGTTGATGGCCTGACCGGCCAGGCTGGCAAGGAACGTCAAACCATCGCCGCGGCTGGCCAGGCGCAGCTCCAGATCCGCCCGCTGGGGATCAACGGGAATCTGGCCGCGCAGCTCAACGCTGCTGTCGGCCCCGGCCGCCCGCAGCGCCGCATCCACGCTCCAGAGGTCGTTGGCCAGAGCCAGACTGCCCCGCTGCAGCTGCAGGGGGCGATCCCCGAGGCGCGCCTCCACCAGCCCCACCTCCACCGAGAGCGATGGCGACCGCCCGCCAAGCCGGTAGCGGCCCTGGATCGCTGCCGACCCCGCCAAGGCGGCCGGCAGGGGCGTGAACAGGGCAAGCAGATCGAGGGGCAGCTGCTCGATGCTGAAGCTGCCGGCACCATCCACCAGCCGGCCCTGGAGGCGTGCAACGAAGGGCTGCAGGCCCGCAGGCCGGTCGCGCCCCTCCTCGGGATGCCAGAGGTGCCCCTTCGCCACCAGATCAAGCCAGGGCGACTGCCCCGGTTGGTCGCGCACGGTGAGGTCGGCATCGATCAGCCCACCAAGCTCGCCGAGGCGCAGCGGCCGCTCGGAGGCCTCCTGCGCTTCGGCCACCAGGGCCAGCTGCGCCTTGGCCCGCGCCAGGGCCTTCAGCTGCTCCTGCAGGCTGGCGGCCACGGTGTCGATCGCCAGGCTGGGGAGGTCGCGGGCCGAGCCCGGCGGCGGCTGGGGATCGCCGCGCCAGAGGGGCCAGGCCTGGGCCAGCTGCTCCAGCCAGGCCATCGCCAGGCCGCGGCCTTCGAAGCGATACCACTGCGCACCGCGCCACTGGCCGGCTGCTGCCAGTGCCACCCGAGAGTCAGCACCGGGCAGCAGGGCGCCACTGAGGCGGAAGCGCTGATCCCTAAGGCTGCCTTCAAGCTGCAGCTCACGGGCCCGCACGCCAAGCAGCACCGGTGCCTCGATCCGGCTGCGGCCCGCCACAGCAAAAGGCTGGAAAGCCAGCGTGCCCTCACCAGAGAGGCTTCCCTGCAGGGGCTGCTGGCGGCGCCGGGGCCCCAAGGTCAGCTCCAGACCCTGCAAGGGCATGGCGCTGGCCTGCCAGCGGTAGGCCAGCGGGCTGCCGGTTAGCTGGAGACGCCCCTGGCGGCGCTTCAGTTCGGCCCAGCGGGGCAGCCAGCTGCGATCAAGCTGGGCCAGCAGGCGGCCGCCCTCGGCAGGGGCAAGGGCCTCCAGGGCCAGCCGGCCACCAGCACCGCCCGAGCCAGGAGTGCCCCCCCCCTGCAATGTGCCGGCCCAGGTTTCAGCCAGGGTCAACGGTCCAGCGCCTGGCTGCTCCAGGCTGAGGCTCAGATCGGGGCTCCAGGTGGCCACCGAGCTGCCCCGCAGGCTGCCGCGCGCGCTCAACCAGCCATGCAGATCGGCACCGAGCAGCTGGCCCAGGCGGTGCAGGGGAAAGCGCTGGAGATCGAGCTGCAGGGGAGCTGCGGCGGTGGGGCCGATCGGAATACCGCCTGCGGCCCAGAGGTGGGGGGTTTGCAAGGAAACCAGCTGCAGCGCTCCAGGCCGCCAGAGCAGGCTGGCCTGCCATGACTCCAGCAAGGGATGGCTCTGCCTGGGCACCTGGATCGCCAGCTGGGGGGCACGCCAATTGCCATCCAGCTGCAGCTGCATGGGTAACGCTGCTGCCCCCAGCCAGGGGCGCAGGGCCGCCGGCAGGGGCGCCTCAGCGGGCAGCAGCTTGAGCTGGCCGCGCAGCGCTGGAGTGGGAAGCAGCGGGCCGGCGAGCTGCAGTTGTGAACCGTTGGAGCGGGCCTGCAGAGCCTCGATCGCCAGCCCTGGCAACAGGCGCAGGCGGCCCACCAGGCTGAGGGGAAGCAGCGTGGCGGGCTGGCCAGCCTGGCCGGGAAGCGCCAGGCGGCCCTCCAGATCCAGTTGGGGTGTTTGCCAGGCCCCTCGCCACTGGCCAGTGAGGCGGGCGCCGCTGGCGGCCTCACTGGCCTGCAGGCGCAGGTCCCAGCGCCGGGCCGGCAACAGGGAGCCTGTCAGGTTGCCACCCCAGCCGGCCCAGCTCCAGCGGGCGCCGGCGGTGCTCAGCTGCTCGCCCTGGCAGCGCAGCGGCAAGCGGGGCATAACAAGGGGTGGCTGGCTGGCCAGCCAGCTCAAGCGCAGCTCGCTGGCCGTGAGCTGGCCGCGGCAGGCCAGCGGCTGGCCGGGGCGAAAGCCAAGGGCCAGCGAGCCATCGAGGCGAGCGGCCAGGTTCCAGCCCGCCGGCAGCGACCAGGGCAGCAGCAGCGGCAGCAATGGCGCCAGGGGCAGCCGCTCGGGCTTAAGCGTGATCTGCCAATCGCGGCGGGCCCACTGGCCCCGCAGGCTGAAGGGCAGCAGGCCGCCGCCATCGTTGCGCAGCCGCCCCTGGGCCTGAAGATCCTGCAGATGGGGGCGCAGCCTGAGCTGGCCCTCGAGGGCGCCGCTGGAGCGGCCAGCCCCGCCGCCGGCCTCACTGGCCAGCTCGAGCCGGGCCGCTCCGAGCAGCCGGAAGTTGAGGTTGAGGCGGGGCGGTTTCTGGCCTGGCACCGCAGGGCCCAGCACCCAGAGTTGACCGCGGGCGTTGCGCACGAGCTGCAGCCTGCCCCGCAGCAACCCGATCTCGAGAACCGGCAGCCCCTGCCGCAGGCTGGCCCAGGGTGCCAGGGCCACTTGCACCCCCTCCACACTGGCGTTGGAGCGATCGGAGCTGCCGGGACCGATCCGACTGGGCCCCAGCCGCAAACCGCCCGGGCCGATCCCCTGGTAGGGACCCAGGCTGAGCGGATGGCCCAGCAGCTTCGAGAGCTGGCGCTCCAGCCGTGGCCTCTGCCGCGCCACGATCGCGCCCACCAAACGGTCGCCCCCCCAGACGCCGGCAGCAACCAGGCCCCCCGCCAGCGTCAGCCAGGGAACCAGCCGCTGCAGGGCCTGGGGCACGGACCTGCTGCCAGGCCTTCCGTTCGGCTCCGATCTCATCGGCCCGGGGGAAGACCTGCAGGGAAGGGCGCAATAGTAGGGGCCCTTCCTGATGATTCCCCTTCGCCATGGCGAACCCGTTGGCAGCCGACCCGGTGCTCTACACCGCAGGCCTCTGGCTCGGGGCCGCCAGCGGCGTACTGGCAGCTGTCACCGTGGCTGGCTTCCAGGCCCGCTGGGGAATCCGCTTCCGACTGGTGGGAATCACCAGCTTCACGGCCCTGCTGGCCCTCTCCTGCCTGGCCTTTGCGATCAGCTACCGGCCGCGGCTCACCATCCCCGGCGCCGTGACGGTGCCAGTGGTGTTCGACAACGGCGCCGACCTGGTGGTGGCGGCAGCCCCAGATGATCTTCCCGCCAGCGCCGTGGCCCCAACCCTGGAACAGCTGGCCCTCAATCTGCGCGGCAGCGGCCGCAAGTTGGTGGATGGCGGCGTGCGGGTGCGCCTGCGGCGGATCGAGAGCGTGGCCCCCGGCCTCAGCCGGCCGGTGGTGCTGGGCGAGGTGAAGCGCAACTACCGCGAAGGCACGATCGAGCCGCTGGCGTGAGCGGCGCAGCCGACTGCCCCTGGCCGCTGCCGGCCCACTTCAGCAGCGAGGAAAAGCTGCTGCGCAGTGAAGCGATCAGCAGCTGGGCGGAGCTGGCCGCCCTGGAGGATCCGGCCCTGCGCCAGCTGGCGGCCAGCGGCGCGGCCAGCGAGGCGCGCTTGCGGCTGCTGCGTGGTCAGGCCCGCCTGGTGACAACCCTGGAACTGGCTGCGACCGATGCCGCCCTGCTGCTGCACGCCGGCATCGCCTCGGCCGAGGCCCTGGTGGAGGCCCCGCCGCACCAGCTGCTGCGCCAACTGGGCCGCTTCCAGCGGCAGCTGCTCGGCCGCGATGCCAGCCCGATCAGCCTTGCTCAGCTGCAGGTGTGGATCGCGGCGGCCCGGCGCCACCTCGGTCGGCCGGCGAAGTGACCCCTCGACCATGGCAGCCGCCGCTGCAGTTTCTGGAATGGATAAATATGCGGCCCTTTGCGGCCCAGCCCATGCGCGGCCCTCTCCATCCCTCCCCGGCCCGTTGCTTGCCACCCCAGCGCCGCAGCCAGCCTCTGGCAGCCACCCTGCTCGGCTCGCTGCTTGGTATCGGCCTCGGCACACTCATCCCAGCTGGCCTGCCGCTGGGAGCCGCCCCCTCCGACCTGCTCGATCGGGTCAAGCAGAACCCCCAGCAGGCCCGTGCCCTCTGCGCCGAGCTGCGGGCCCTGAACAGCCAGGGCATCTCCGCCCTATCGCCCCGCGGCCTGGCCAGCGTGGCCCAGAGCCAGGGGCTGAGCAGCGTTGATGCCGAAGTGCTCACCACCTATGTGGTTGGGCTGCACTGTCCGGATGTGCGCTGAGCCGCCCCAGGCCCCTGCGACCGGTCAGCCGCAGGATCTCTGGATGGTTTGCCGTGACGGCACCCGCCTGGCCACCCGGCTCTGGCGGCCCGCCACATCGCCCCCCTGGCCGGTGCTGCTGATGCGCCAGCCCTACGGCCGGGCGATCGCCTCCAGCGTCACCTACGCCCACCCCAGCTGGTATGCGCGCCACGGCTTCATGGTGGCGGTGCAGGACGTACGCGGCCGGGGCGACTCCGAGGGCCAGTTCGGGGGCTTCGCCCAGGAGGCCAGCGACGGCGCCGATGCGGTGCGCTGGGCCCGCCGGCTGAGCGGCAGCAACGGCCGTGTGGGCAGCTATGGCTTTTCCTATCAGGGCCTCACCCAGCTGCTCAACGACGGCGGAGAAACTGGCGATCACAGTGGCAATCACACTGGCGATCACACTGGCGATCTCGACGTGGCTGACCCCGAAAGCCTGCCGGATTGCCTGGCTCCGGCGATGTGTGGCCTCGATGAGCGGCTGCACTGGGCCAGCAGCGGCGGTTGCCACTGGTGGGCCCTGGGGCTTGCCTGGGGTTTGCAACTGGCGGCCGAGGGCTGCCGACGGCGAGGTGATCGGCAGGCCTGGCTGGCCATCCGCGCCTGCCTGAGCAGCGGCCGCAGCGCCGAGGAGGGCCTGGCCCTGTTGCGCCGCCATGACGGCAGCAGCATGGTGCTCGCTTGGCTGGAAGCCGATGCCAGCGAGCCTGGTGGCGGAGCGCAGGCAGCCTGGGGACAGCACAAGCCCCCGGCCGCGCTGCTGGCGCGCCCGATGCTGCTGGTGGCTGGCTGGTGGGATCCACACCTGGAGGGCAGCCTCGACCTCTGGAGCCGCATCCGCCTGGCTGGCGGCAAGCCGGCCCTGCGGGTGGGTCCCTGGACGCACCTCAACTGGCAAGGGGGAATCGACCGGCTGCAGCTG
>JAWOHV010000264.1:0-5766 GCA_046484965.1 Prochlorococcaceae cyanobacterium | reverse complement strand
GCCGCCGGAGGCCTCAATCGCCCGGTTGGCGATCACTTCGTTCACGTTCATGTTGGTCTGGGTGCCGGAGCCCGTCTGCCATACCTTGAGCGGGAACTCCGCATCGAGGGCGCCGCTGGCCACCTCCTCTGCAGCGGCCACGATCAGGGCCGTGAGCTCGGGTGAGAGTTTGCCCCTGGCCTGGTTCACCTCGGCGCAGGCGGCCTTGAGCTGGCCGAAGGCGTGCACCACCGCCAGGGGCATGGCCTGGCCGAAGGGGAAATAGTGGATCGAGCGCTGGGTCTGGGCGCCCCAGTAGTGCTGGGCGGGCACCTCAACGGCCCCCATGCCGTCGCTTTCCTGGCGCTTGTCTGGCAGTCCGGCGGCGTCCGGTCCGTTCGAGATGCCGATCTCCATGGGCTCAGCCTGCGGGCACGATCTCACTGTTCAGTTCGTTCACCTCGCGGCTGAAGCTGAGGCGGCTTTCGCCCTGGGGCCGCAGGCCGGTCATGCTGCTCAGGGCTGCATTGATGCTGTCGATGTCCACCTGGCCCGCCTTATCCAGCACCACCTTGCCCTGGGGGTCGATCAACACCACCTGGGGAATGGTGCCTTTCCAGTAATGGGCCGGGTCGGACAGGCCCTGCTCGGGGCGATTCTGGAGCGGATCGGTGGTGAGCAGAATCAGTTCGGCAGTTTGTCCCCAGAGGCGCTGCAGCTCGTTGAACACAGGCGCCAGGGTCTTGCTGTCGCTGCTGTCATCGAGGAAAAAGGCCAGCACCACCGGCCGGTGCTCGGCCAGGGCCATCGCCAGGGTGGTGCGGGGGGGCACCAGCGAGCCATTACCGGCGTAGAGGGCATAGATATTGCCGTCGTAGCTGTTGGTGTCGCGGGCTGCCCAGGCCGCTTGCACCCAGGCCGGCTGCAGCCAGACCATGCCCGTAACCAGGCAGGCGAGCAGCGCAGCAAGCAGGCGGTTGGCCAGGCGCTGGTGGGGGCGGTGGCTCAGGGTTGCTGGGCTCGAAGGGAGCTTCACCAGGAGGGAACGGCTCGGCTCATTGTGCGCGATCCAAGTGCGTGATCGATTGCAACGGGCGCTTTAGGGGCGCCCAAAGCTCTTGCCCATGCCCTGCACGATTCCCCGCCCCACCAAGCCGATCGCCCGGCCGATCACCTGGGTGAGCACCACCACCACGGCATCGCCGAGGTTTTTGAGGATCAGCTGCAGCTGGGGCCCGATCGCATCGCGCGCCTCCAGGGCCAGGGTGACCAGCTGTTGCAGCCCGCCGAGTCGGAGCAGTTCCTGGTCGCGGGGATCGGTGAGTTCCTGGCTGGCAATCGCCCCGGCCTGGAGGTGCAGCAGGGCGCGGCGGCTTTCATACAGCTGCACCGGCCGCTCAAACCAGCTGGCCCAACGCTGCTGGGCATTGAGCCGATTGCGCAGCCGCTCGAGATTGCGTGTGGCGAGCAGATCGCCGCAGAGGAGGTAGCGGCGCAGTTCGGGCCAGGGTGCGCAGCAGCTGAGCACTTCGGCGCTCACCTGTTCAGCGTTGCGCACCAGCCAATTGCTCACCAGGGCCTCCAGCCGCAGCAGCGCCATCGGTTCATCTGGAGCCAACAGCCGACCTTCCACCAGCAGGGGCTGGCCGTGCAGGAGGCTGGCGAGCATCGGCAGGGGAGGGGGCAGTTCCGGGTCTTCGCCGCCCAGGTCGCTGGCCGTGACCAGCGCCTCGGCCACGGGCCTTAGCTGGCCCTGGAAGGGAAGCTGCACGTAGCTGCCGGCCAGGGTGCGCAGGGCTTGGCGGCGCAGCTCCGGTTGCAGCTCGCTCCAGCGTTGCTCCAGTTCGGCGCCCGTGAGGTTGTGCTCCAGCATCTGTTGGCGCAGGACACTGAGCTGCTGGAGCAGCACCAGCAGCAGTTCGCGCCGATGGTCGGGGCTGAGCCCCTCAAGGGCCAGCAGCTGGCCGCTGCGGTTGCCCACGCCCGCAGCCAGGGCCTGCTCCAGCCGCTCACGGATCGTCTGCCAGACGCCATCGGCGTTGCGGCGGCTGAGGGTGATCGCCGTGCCTGGGCTGGGCAGGGGGGGTGTGCTGATCGGCTCGCTGAGTGGCACGCTCCAGGCGAGCTGGGCGGGCCCCCAGAGCCAGAGCAAAAATCCGCGGGCGGCCGTCAGTTCCCGCAGCCGCCCTTCGAGCATCAGCTGGGCCAGCGGATGCTCGGGCGGCGGCTCGAGCTGGGCCAGGCAGCGTTGGCGTTCGCCATCGATCTGCTGCAGGCCGCTGAGCAGCAGCCACTGGCCGAGCCCCAGTGGTTCGCTGGGCAGCGCTTCGAGCGGCTCGGCTCCCAGCTCCACCACCCGGCCACCCGAGAGCAGGGTGGTGATCGCGGCGCAGAGCTGCTCAGGCAGGGGTTGCTCCAGAATGCCTTGCACGCTTAGGTCGAGCCAGGGCTGCCTTGAGCTGCGGCCGAGGGATGGGGTAACCAGCAGCAGCGGCGCCGGCTGCCAGCGATCTTGGAGCTTCAGCACCTCCAGCCGCACGTTGCTGAGGTCGCTGCCTTGGTCAAGGCTCCAGATCACCAGATCTGGGCGTCCTTTGAGGGCTGTGCTGTCGGTCAGCACCGTCCAGTTGGGCTCGCTTGCCTCAAGCAGCCGCGCCAGGGCCTGCCGCATCAGCGGTTCGGCGTAGAGGAGCAGTTGTTGGCTGGAACCCATGCCATCGGAACGGGCCCCAAGCGTAACCAGCCCAGCTTCAATTCTCCAGCTCACTTGTGTGGGCTCAGGAACAGCTGCGGGGCCGGCCGGCGATGTGGAGGGTGTACGACTCGATGCTGTAGCCGGTGCGCTCTTCGATCTGGTGCAGAAGGTCGGTTGGAAGTTCCACATCCAGATCCTGAATGGCCCCCGATTCCACGCAGGTGATGTGGCTATGGGGGTCGGCGCGGTAGCCGTAAAGACGACCGCTGGCGCGGTCGAGGCATTCGATCACACCGGCAGACTGCAGGGCTTCGAGGTTCTGATACACCGAAGTATGGCCGATATGACGCCCAAGGCTGTTGAGTTTTTCAAAGATATCGCGGGCGCTGAGGTGACTTTTTTCTGCCCAGAGCAGATCAAGTACCATCCGCCTCTGGCGGCTGAGACGCATGCCCAGTTCCCGGCAGAGTCGGTAGACCTCGTCCACGCTGGCGGGAGTGCGGCTGACGCCGGCCTGCAACCTGCAAGGTGGCTCGGGGGTGGCAGCGGCGGATGCAGCCAAGTGGACGTCTGATCTGGTTCCAAAACTGTTATAGGGCGCCTGCTGCGAGATCGCATGCTGGCCGCGCTTGCCCGGCGGGCCCTCGAAGCCTGGCGTCAGGCCAGCGATCCACTGGCCGGTGGCAGCACCACGTCCTGCAGCCGGGCCGGGCCAATCGCCTGCAGGGCTTCGGCCAGGTCCACGCGGCCGTCGTACAGGGCGCGGCCCACGATCACAGCCTCCACCCCCAGGTGGGCCAGGCTCAGCAGCGAAAGCAGGTGCTCGAGGCTGCCGATGCCGCCGGAGGCGATCACGGGCACGCCGCTGGCTTCGGCCATCTGGCGCAGGGCCGCCAGGTTGGGGCCCTCCAGGGTGCCATCGGTGGCGATGTCGGTGCTGATGATCGCGGCGATGCCGCTGGCGGAGAAGCGCCGGGCCAGCTCGGTGGCCTGGGTGCTGCTCTCCTCGATCCAGCCGCGGGTGGCCACCTTGCCGTTCCTGGCGTCGATGCCCACCACGATCCGGCCGGGGTGGCGCGCCGCCAGCGCATCCACCAGCTCGGGTTGTTCCAGGGCCACGGTGCCGAGGATCACCCGATCGAGGCCGCAGGCCAGCAGCTCCTCGGCCCGCTCGGCGCTGCGCACGCCACCGCCCAGCTGCACCGGGATCGCCAGGGCTGTGGTGATCGCCTTCACGGCCGCGTCATTCACAGGCAGGCCGCTGCGGGCGCCATCGAGATCCACCAGGTGCAGGCGCTCGGCCCCCTGCTGCTGCCAGCTCAGGGCCTGGGCCACCGGATCGTCGCTGAAGCGGGTCACCTGCGCGTAGTCGCCCTGGTGCAGGCGCACGCAATGGCCGTCGAGCAGATCAATCGCGGGAATCACCTGCATGGGCTGGCTCAGTTGCTGCCAGCCAGGCTGCCAGAGCTGCCGGGCCCGCAGCCATCCTGGAGGGCCTGGCCCCGATTTTTGTGCTGTTCCTGCTGGAACTGCTGCCGGCCCTTTGCCTGGGGCTGCTGCTGGGTCGGCGCTGGCCGGGGTTGCCGGCACGGCTGGCGCCGCCCCTGGTGCATTGGGGTGTGCCTTTCAGCGTGATGGGTTTGCTGCTGCGCGGCGGCCTGAACTGGCGCTTCGGACAGGTGGCGCTGCTGGCCCTGCTGGCGGTGGCCGCTGGATTGCTGTTGGTGAGCTTCTGGCTGCGAAGCCCGGTGGAGCGGCTCGGCGCCGTGGTTGGCAACACGGCCTACTTCGGCATCCCGGCTGTGCTGGCTTTGCTGCCAGCCGAGGCGGTGGGCTATGCGATCAGCTACGACCTGGCCGCCACCCTGTTCACCTGGACCCTGGGGCCGCTGCTGCTGGCGGGGCAACCGCTGCGGCTGCGGCCCCTGCTGCGGGCCCTGACCAGCAGCCCCGCCAGCCGGGGCCTGCTTGCTGCCGCCCTGCTGCAGCTCACCCCCTGGCATGGGGTGCTGGCCGCCTGGCTGTGGTGGCCGGCACGGGCGGTGGTACTGGTTTCGTTGATGGTGGTGGGGATGCGCCTGGCCTGGGTGGCGGGGCGCGCTCTGAGCGCCCGGCTCTGGGCGGTGCTGCTCTGCAAGCTGCTGCTGTTTCCGCTGCTGGTGCTGGGCGCCGCGCAGCTGCTGGCGTTGACACCGCTGGCACTACCACCACTTGCCCAGGCGGCGCTGGTGCTGCAGGCCGCCGCGCCTACAGCCGTTTCGGTGCTGCTGCTGTCGGAACTGAGCCCGGCGCAGGATCCGGCGGCTGCCGAGCCCGCAGTGGCAGCGGCTCTGCTGCTCTGGTGCACGCTGCTGGGCCTGCTCACGGTGCCGCTCTGGGCAAAGTTGTTGGCCCCGCTTGCCAGCTGAGCTGGAGCGCCCGGGTCTTGAATGGCACCAGTTTCGCGGCCACCGGCCAGCAGCATGAACATCCTGGTGATGGGCGGCACGCGTTTTGTGGGCAAACCGCTGGTGCAGCGGTTGCTGGCTTCGGGCCATGCCCTCACCCTGTTCACCCGCGGCAATAAGCCGGCGCCGGCTGGCGTTGAGCACCTGCTGGGGGATCGCACCACAGCCGAAGGCCTGCAGCAGCTCGAAGGTCGCAGCTTTGATGTGATCGTCGACAGCTCCGGCCGCACGCTCGCTGACTCAAGCGCCGTGATCGAGCGCACCGGCCCGCCCAGCCACCGCTTTGTGTATGTGAGCTCGGCCGGTGTGTATGCCGACAGCGAGCTCTGGCCCCTCGATGAGGACAGCCCCACCGATCCGGCCAGCCGCCACGCCGGCAAGGCCGAAACCGAAGCCTGGCTGCGGGCTCAAGGCATTGCCTTCACCAGCTTCCGGCCCACCTACATCGTGGGACCGGGCAACTACAACCCGGTGGAGAGCTGGTTTTTCGACCGGATCGTGCACGGCCGGCCCGTTCCCCTGCCCGGCGATGGCAGCACCATCACCCAGCTGGGCCATGTGGATGATCTGGCCTCTTCCATGGCCCGCTGCATCGAGGTGGAGGCTGCGGCTAATCGCATCTACAACTGCACGGGGCGCCAGGGC
>JAWOHV010000253.1:0-10452 GCA_046484965.1 Prochlorococcaceae cyanobacterium | reverse complement strand
GCTCAAGTTGCCTCAGCTGCTCCGGCTGCCCCGGTTGCGGCCGTCCGCGCCGTGGCTGCTCCGGTTGAGGAGCCGGAACCGACCGGTCGGATCCGTCGCCGCCGCACGGCCGCCGAAGGCTGAGCTACAGCTCCACCAGCAGCAGGCCCCGGGCGAGGTCTTCCTCCTCCTCCGGGCTGAAGCCGCTGCTGGGCCGCGCGGGCTCCTCCGGCTCGCTCACCAGCTCCGGGATGATCAGCTCGGGCTTGGGTTCGGGCTCGGGCTCACCCTGGGGCTCGGGCTCAACCTGGGGCTCGGGCTCAGCCTGAGCCAGGGGTTCTTGCACGGCCAGGGGTTCGGGCTGGGATTTGATCACCGCCAGCTGCTGAAATGGGGCCTGCAGGGGGAGTTCAGCCTGGGGTCTGGCGGCCGCTGGTTGGGCTGATGTTGCGTTGCTGGTGCTGTTGCTGCTTTTGCTGTTGCTGGTGCTGGTGCTCTGCTCAAGCCAGGGAGTTGCTGCACGGGCCTGCGCGCTGGCTGGGGCTGGGGCTGGGGCGCCTGTAGTGCAGCGGCCCAGGCTCTCCTCGGCGATCTCGCGCAACACCGGCTCGTTGCAGCGCTCGAGAACGTCGCGGTAGGCAGCGGCTGCCTGTTGGGGATCCGCCAGCCCATAGAGGTGGCAGTGGCCCATCAGCAGCAGCAGCCGCGGCCGCAGCGGTTCGTCCGCTGAGGCGTCTGGGGTGGCGTCCAGCGTTGCCAGCAAAGCCTGGGCCTGTTGCAGGGCTGTGTCGTAGCGCCCCTGGCTGTAGGCGCGCTCCACGGCGGCGTAGGCCTCATGCATCGGTGGTTGGCTCCGGATCTCTGGTGAGCAGCAGCTCAAAGCGGGTCCAGTGCAATCGCCATGGCCTGCTGAGGTCCAAGCTGCCAGGCCCCTGGCTGGGGTGCAACCGCTGCACCAGGGTTTCGAGTTGGCGGGCGGCCAGGCTGAGGCCGCTGTGGCGCTCCAGCCAGCGGTGCAGCAGCTGCTGCTGGTTGGCCGCTTCCAGCTGGCCCAGGGGCCGCCTCAGCAGCCCGAAAGGCCCGCAGGGGGGCTGCGGCTCAGGCAGCGCCAGGCCAGCCAGGGCCAGGTCGATCAACTCCCGGCTGGCGTCGTCGGCGGCCGCCAGCCGCTCCGCCACGCCGCTGAGGCGCCGGCTGGCGCCGGGGTGCAGCGCCTCCAGCACCGGCAGCACCTCGGCCCGCAGGCGATTGCGGCTGTAGCGGCGGTCGTCGTTGCTGGCATCGGGCCACACCGGCAGGCCGAGGCTGCTGCAGATCTGGGCGGTTTCGCTGCGGCTGAAGATCAGCAGCGGCCGCACCAGCGTGAGCGAGGGCGCCAGCGGCCGCTGGGCCCGCAGGCTGGCCAGGCCGCGGCGGTGGCTGCCGCGGGCCAGATGCAGCAGCAGGGTTTCAGCCCGGTCGCTGGCGGTGTGGCCGCACACCACATGGCCGCAGCCGAGCTGGCGGGCCAGGCGTTCCAGGCAGCCGTAGCGCCAGGTGCGGGCCTCGGCCTCGCTGGAATGGCGGGCGGGGGCCCGATCGTGGTGCAGGTTCAGGCCTCGGCCGCCGGCCCAGGCGGCCAGCTCGGCGGCCTGGGCCGCTGCTTCGGCTCGCCAGCGGTGGTCGCCATGCCAGAGCTGCAGGCTCCAGCCATGCAGCCGCTGCAGGTCGAGCAGCAGGCCGGTGAGGGCCATCGAATCCTGGCCGCCGGACACGGCCAGCAGCAGCGGCGCCCCCCGGGGCAGCAGCTGGGGATGGCGCAGCAGCTGGCGGTGCAGGCGCAGGTGCTGCCGGCCCCAGTTGGGCGCCGCCGCCGCGGCCTCGGATGGGAGAATCGGATCCACGTTTGATCTGCGTTGCCGATGTCGCGCCTCTCCAGCCTGCCCGCCCCGCTGCAGCAGGCGCTGGCCTGCCGCCGTCTGCTCAAGGTGATCGCCGGCCTCACGAACTTCGATGCGGCTGCCGTGGAGCGCATCAGCCGGGCGGCGGGCCGGGGCGGCGCCGACCTGATCGATGTGGCCTGCGCACCGGAGCTGGTGCGGCTGGCCGCCCGGGTTTCCGGCTTGCCGATCTGCGTTTCGGCCGTGGATCCGGAGCTTTTCCCCGCCGCCGTGGCCGCCGGCGCGGCGATGGTGGAGATCGGCAACTACGACGCCTTCTATCCCCAGGGCCGGATCTTCGCTGCCGCCGAGGTGCTCGAGCTCAGCCGCCGCAGCCGCGAGCTGCTGCCAGAGGTGGTGCTGTCGGTGACGGTGCCGCACGTGCTGCCCCTCGACCAGCAGGAACAGCTGGCCCTCGATTTGGTGGCAGCGGGCGCCGACCTGATCCAAACGGAGGGCGGCACCAGCGCCCGGCCATTCAGCGCCGGCAGCCTCGGCCTGATTGAGAAGGCTGCCCCCACCCTGGCCGCCGCCCACAGCATCAGTCGTGCCCTCGTTGGCGCCGCTCTCAAGGCGCCGGTGCTCTGCGCCTCCGGCCTCTCGGCCGTCACCGCACCGATGGCCCTGGCCAGCGGTGCGGCCGGCGTGGGGGTGGGATCGGCGATCAATCGCCTCAACGACGAGCTGGCGATGCTGGCCGTGGTTCGGGGCCTGCGCGAGGCAATCGATGGAACCGAGCTTGATAGCTTCGGAAATCCTGTCGATCTTGCAACAGATTGCAGCATCAGCCTGTTCTGAGAGGCCGAAGCTTTGTAGAGTGAAAAAGATAGTTTTGCGATCATTCCACGATGGCGAGTTCCCTCGTCTGGCTGCTGCAATGGCCCGTTCGGGCCTTGATCCTGTTCATCATCAGCAAGCTTCCACTCGGCGTGGAGATGGAAAGCTTCCCGATCGCCCTGATTTCGGCGGCGGTGATCGGTTTGCTCGGCACCGTGCTGATCTGGCCCCTGAAGTTCGTTCTGGCTCCGATCTGGGCGATTGCATCGGTGGGGGGTCTGCTCTGGCCGGTGACGATGCTGTTCGAATGGCTGATCACGATCGTGCTGTTCGGGCTGGCCGCCTGGCTGATCCAGGGCTTCCGCCTCCGCAACGGCCTGATGAGCGCCGTTCTCGGTGCTCTTGTGTACAGCGTGCTGAGCTTCTTCGTTCTCAAGGCCCTCGGCCTTGAAGTTCCCCTCACCCGGGCCATGGGCCTGATCAGCGGCAGCCCCGTGGCTTGAGCTGGCTTTGGCGCTTCGGTTCTCCGGGTACACCCTGGAGCTGATCCTGGCTCCAGAATGGCCCGATGGCCTTCCACCTCCACGCCCCGTACCAGCCCAAGGGCGATCAGCCCACGGCGATTGCCGGTCTTGTGCAGGGCGTGGATGGCGGCGAGCGCTACCAGACCCTGCTGGGGGCCACCGGCACCGGTAAGACGTTCACGATCGCCAATGTGATCGCCCAGACCGGCAGACCGGCGCTGGTGCTGGCCCACAACAAAACTCTGGCGGCCCAGCTCTGCAACGAGCTGCGGGAGTTTTTCCCGAACAATGCCGTTGAATATTTCATCAGCTACTACGACTACTACCAGCCGGAGGCGTATGTGCCCGTCTCCGACACCTACATCGCCAAAACAGCGTCGATCAACGAAGAGATCGACATGTTGCGCCACTCGGCAACCCGCTCGCTGTTTGAGCGCCGCGATGTGATCGTGGTGGCCTCGATCAGCTGCATCTACGGCCTGGGCATTCCCAGCGAATACCTCAAGGCGGCGGTGAAATTTCAGGTGGGCGACACGCTCAACCTGCGCGGCTCCCTCAGGGAGCTGGTGAACAACCAGTATTCCCGCAACGATCTCGAGATCTCCCGCGGCCGCTTCCGGGTGCGCGGAGATGTGCTGGAGATCGGCCCGGCCTACGAAGACCGGCTGGTGCGCATTGAGCTGTTCGGCGACGAGGTGGAGGCGATCCGCTATGTGGATCCCACCACCGGTGAAATTCTGCAGAGCTTGGAAACCATCAATATCTATCCGGCCAAGCACTTTGTAACGCCCAAGGAGCGCCTGGCCGAGGCGATCCAGGCCATTCGCACCGAGCTGCGCGAGCGGCTGGAGGTGCTCAACGGCCAGGGTCGGCTGCTGGAGGCCCAGCGCCTGGAGCAGCGCACCACCTACGACCTGGAGATGCTCGAGCAGGTGGGTTATTGCAATGGCGTTGAGAACTACGCCCGCCATCTGGCCTGCCGCGAAGCGGGCACGCCACCGGAGTGCCTGATCGACTATTTCCCCAAGGACTGGCTGCTCGTGGTGGATGAGAGCCATGTCACCTGCTCCCAGCTGCAGGCGATGTACAACGGCGACCAGAGCCGCAAGCAGGTGCTGATCGAGCACGGCTTCCGCCTGCCCTCCGCCGCCGACAACCGGCCGCTCAAGGGCGAGGAGTTCTGGCAGAAGGCCCAGCAGACGATCTTCGTGAGTGCCACCCCGGGCAACTGGGAGATGGAGCAGAGCCAGGGCCAGGTGGTGCAGCAGGTGATCCGGCCCACCGGCGTGCTCGATCCGATCGTGGAGGTGCGCCCCAGCGATGGCCAGGTGGACGACCTGCTGGGCGAGATCCTCACCCGGGCCGAGAAGCAGGAGCGGGTGCTGATCACCACGCTCACCAAGCGCATGGCGGAAGACCTCACCGACTATCTGGCCGAGAACGGGGTGCGGGTGCGCTATCTGCACTCGGAGATCCACTCGCTCGAGCGGATCGAGATCATCCAGGATCTGCGCAACGGCGAATACGACGTGCTGGTGGGCGTGAACCTGCTGCGGGAGGGTCTGGATCTGCCGGAGGTTTCGCTGGTGGCGATCCTCGATGCCGACAAGGAGGGCTTCCTGCGGGCCGAGCGCTCCTTGATCCAGACGATCGGCCGGGCCGCCCGCCACATCGAGGGCAAGGCCTTGCTGTATGCCGACAACCTCACCGATTCGATGGCCAAGGCGATCTCGGAAACCGAGCGCCGCCGCGCCATCCAGCACGCCTACAACCAGAAGCACGGCATCACGCCCACCCCCGCCGGCAAGCGGGCTGGCAATTCGATCCTCTCTTCCCTCGAGGTTTCGCGGCGCCTCAACGACGATCAGCTTGAGCAGGCCAGCGAGCAGGCCGAGCACTTCGACGTGCCGCTCGATGCGCTGCCGGAGCTGATCCAGAAACTGGAGGAGAAGATGAAGGGGGCCGCCAAGAATCTGGAATTCGAGGAGGCGGCCAACCTGCGCGACCGCATCAAGGGCCTGCGCCAGAAGCTGGTGGGTCGCTGATCTGCTGCATTTCTGTAGATGGAGGCATGAATGTCATTGTGTGTGACACTCGAGTTAAGCCTCCCATTGAATCAAAGTTGTCTTGGAAGTTGAGGTATTGCCTTCGCCCATCTCTGTGCTTTAAAGCTTGTTAGGCGGCCATGGGTTTCATTGGCCGCTAGGCTTCTTGCTGTTCTATCCGCGGAAGCTTTCCCAGGTATCCCTGAAACGAAGGATGGCCATGCTCGATCATTAGAAAATTGCGGTTCTGCCAGGCTGGTTTTGCTATTGGAAAATATTTCAGCGCTGTGAATGTGGCCGCTGTTTCCAGGGGCCCTACAAATCCCTCGTTGGGGAGTTCCATCGTTCGCAGCTTCTCTACTTGTTGCCTGCTGAAGGCAAAGCTGCCGGAATGCGGATTTTCGGAAATGTCAAAGCTCACTGCTTCTCGGCCTAGGAATGAGCCCTTGGCGATGTCGCGCTGGGGTGTTGTGAAGCGGTTGATGAATTTAGGGCTCAGTGGACCATCAACCAGCATCACTCCAATTTTGCTGTTGTGGATCTGCTCATAGCGGTGAGGCATCAAAACCATGCTGTGGTTGGTTCGGTTTAGAAACCAGAGCTGTTTGTCGAGATAGAGGCGATCGCTGATCACCAGGTCGTCCTCCAGGTAGAGCGTGATGTCTGCGATCTCGTCTTTGCTTTGGATTAAGCTGTTTCTGGCTGCAATAGGCAGTTGGCGAGGGTCTGCAAGCTGATGGCTCTGCCTTTTGATCATCCCTTCAAACGATTCCAGTACGTCGAGCAGTTCGTTGTGCCCATCACTGTGCACCGTGATATTCAGTTCGATTTCCTTGGCATAGCCTTGCGGTTCGTGTGGCTGCGGCAGGATGTCAATCCGGCGCAGCCCGATGTTCAGTGTGCAGTCGAGTGGTCGTCTTTGCAGGTTCAACAGCGAGCTCAGGCACCTCCCCAGAGCAAGGGAGCGATTCTGCTTTTGGCCGCGTCGATTGGAGCCGTAATTGCTGTTGTCGCTTTCACGGAAGTAGTGGGGGATCCCTACATTCACCCTGCAGATGTCTGCGCAGGAACTCAAGCTCCTGCCTCCGTTCCCTGGGCTTGATGCATCACCTCGCCCCCCAGCCCGAAGGCGGCATGCACGACCTGCAGGGCCCGCAGGCCATCGGCATCGGCCACCACGCAGCTGGTGCGGATTTCGCTGGTGGCGATCAGTTCGATGTTGATGGCGGCATCGGCCAGGCTGCGGAACATGCGGGCGGCGGTGCCGGCGGTGCAGGGCATGCCGGCGCCGACGGCGCTCACCCGGGCGATCGCCGCACCCTCCTCGAAGCGGGCACCGGGCCATTGCTGCAGCAGCGGTGCCAGGGCCTGCTCGGCCGCTGGGCGATCGCCCTTGCGCAGGATGAAGCTCATGTCGCGGCTGCGCTGTTCGCCGCTGCCGTGGGTGCGCTCCGACTGCATGATCGCATCGAGGCTGAGGCCGGCATCGGCCAGGGCACGGCAGATGGCCGCGGCGGTGCCGGGGCGGTCCGGCACCCGACGCACCGCCACCTGGGCCTGGTCGCGGTCGAGGGCCACGCCGCGAACGGCCGGAACTCCGAGCTGGCAGGGCTGGGGGTTGAGGCGCAGCTGCTGCTCCTGCAGTTCGAACACCGCCGCCGCCGCCCGGAGCGCCTTGGCTCCCTGGCTGCCCTCCACCAAACAGCTCACCTTCACCTCGCTGGTGGCGATCAGGCGCAGGTTGATGCCGCTCCGGGCCAGGGTGTCGAACAGGCGGGCGGCGACGCCGGGGCGTCCCATGATGCCGGCGCCGGCGATGCTGAGCTTGGCCATGCCCGTTTCGGCGCTGAGCTGGGCGCCGCCAGCGTCGCCAGGTGCTGCCCCGAGGCTGGAGAGCACTTCCCGGCACACCAGCGCCGCGTGGTCGAGGTCGGCCTCGGCGAGGGTGAAGGCGATGTCATTGGTGTAGCCCTGCTGGCCGGCGCCCTCGTGGGTGGCCTGCACGATCAGGTCCACGTTGAGGCCGGCGCCGCCGAGGGCCTCAAACAGCTGGGCCGCCACGCCGGGCTGATCGGGCACATGGGCCAGGGCGATCACGGCCTGGCGCTCATCGAGCTCGGCGCCATCCACCGGCTTGCCCAGCTCCAGGCCACCGTGGCCGATCGGTTTGGGGCTGTCGCTGGTGAGCCGGGTGCCGGGGGCGTCGCTCCAGCTGGAGCGCACCACCAGGGGTACGCCGTAGTTGCGGGCGATCTCCACGGCCCGCGGATGCAGCACCGCCGCGCCGAGGCTGGCCAGCTCCAGCATCTCGTTGCAGCTCACCTGCTCCATCAGCTGGGCGTCGGCCACCTTGCGCGGGTCGGTGCTGAGCACGCCCGGCACATCGGTGTAGATCTCACAGGCGTCGGCGCCGAGGGCTGCGGCCAGGGCCACCGCGGAGGTGTCGGAGCCGCCGCGGCCCAGGGTGGTGATCTCGGGGGTGCCGGCCGCAGAGTTGCTGGTGCCCTGGAAGCCGGCCACCACCACCACCTGGCCTTCGGCCAGCAGGTGGCGCAAGCGCTCGGTGCGGATCTCGAGGATGCGGGCGCGGCCGTGGGCCGATTCGGTCACGATGCCGGCCTGGGTGCCCGTCATCGACGTGGCCGGCACCCCCAGCGCATGCAGCGCCATCGACAGCAGCGCGATCGACACCTGCTCGCCGGTGGCCAGCAGCATGTCCATCTCCCGCTGGGGCGGATTGGCGGTGATGGCGCGGGCCAGGCCAGTGAGCTCATCGGTGGTGTGGCCCATGGCCGACACCACGATCACCAGGTCGTGCCCCTCCTCGCGGCTGCGGGCAATGCGGCCGGCGACGGCCTGGATCCGTTCCACATCGGCCACCGAGGTGCCACCGAACTTCTGAACCAGCAGGGCCATGGCGGGGCGCGGCGGCGACGGGCGAACGCAAGGGCTGATTATCGGCGAGTGAGCTTCAGCGAGTGGGGGCCAGTTGGCCCTGAGCTGCCTGGCTTGGCGTTTCCGGGAGGTTGTACAGATGCACAACTTCCCGTAGAGCGCTCAGAGCGCCAGCAGGAAGCCGTCGCGGAAGGCATCGCCGGCCTCGCCGCCGCGTTTGAGGGCCGCCTCCACCTCGAGCAGCTGGCTTAGCAGCCGCAGCAACTGGCCGGCCGACTTGCCACGGATCTGCTTGCGCATCACGTAGATGCGCTTGGGGTTGCCGATGCCGGCGGCCTTGGCGATCACGGCCACGTCGGTTTCGCCGGCCTGCTCGAGCAGCACCACCCAGAGCCAGCCGCGGATCTGGCTGGTGAGGGTGGCCACGATGCGCAGGGCCGGCTCGTTGGCCGCCAGCAACGCATCCACCAGGCCGATCGCTTCCGCGGGGCGGCCGGCAAGCAGGGCATCGCCCACCGCCAGGGCGCTGGTGCTCTGGCCGCCCACCAGGGCCTGCACGGCGGCGAGGCTGATCGGAGTGGCGCCTGCTGGCTGGCCGGGGTTCTGGCCGGGGTCCTGCCCGGGGTTCGCTGCAAACAGGCTGAGCTTTTCGAGCTCACTGGCCAGGCGGGCGCTGTCGCTGCCGATCGCCTCGGCCAGGGCTTCGGCGGCGGCCGGTTCGAGCTGCAGCCCCAGTTCGCGGGCGGTGCGCTGCACCAGCTCCAGCTGGCCGGCCCCATCCCAGATCGCCGGCAGCGGGAAGCCCTGCTCCAGCACCTGCTGATCACCGGCCTTGGCCAGCTTCTGCAGCAGCTTGGTGGTGCGCAGGCGACCGTCGGGCTTGGCCGGGTTCACCAGCAGCAGGTGGCAGCTATCGGGGATCAGCTCCAGGCAGGCCTCCAGTTGGTCGGCCAGCTCTGCCGGGCACTGGTTGCAGAAGGGGCTGCGCTGCAGCAGCACCAGCCGCGCCCCGCCCCCGAAGGGCGGTGTGCGCGCCTCCTCGAGGGCCTGGGCTGCCTGGGCCGGCTCGTGGCCATCGAGGCGGCTGAGGTTGATCGCGGCCCAGGCCGGATCCACCAGCTTCTCGATCAGCCCGTCCACCGCCCGGCTGCGGGCGGCTTCGTCGTCGCCCCAGAGCAGGTGGATCGGCATCAGGCCTGGGCCGAGAGGATGGGCAGATCTGTGCAGCCGGCAAAGTCGCGATCGTGGCTCACCAGGGCCAGGGCCCCGGCCTCCAGGGCGCTGGCCAGCTGAACGGCATCAGGCAACCGCAGCCTGTAGCGGGCGCGCAGCCGGGCTGCGCCGATGGCGATCGCTGGGCTGAGGCTGGCCATCTGAAAGTTGGCGGAGTTGGTGAGTGCCCCGACATAGCGCTCCACCAGTTCCTCACGCCCGCTTTGAAGCGGCCCCGTGAGCACTTCGGCCAGGGTCACGGTGGTGAGCAGACCCCGCCAGCGGTTGGCGGCGATGCCTTCCAGCAGCGGGGCGTAACGGGCCCCCCAGTGGGGGTGGTCTTCCAGCCAGTAGATCAGCGGTGCGCTGTCGAGGGCGATCAGGCTGCCATGGGGCAAGGCGTCTAGCTGCAATGGCTGCAGCGTCATGCGGGCCACTCCTGGCGCAGGGCCTCCACCTGCTGGGCCCCATCCTCTGGCCAGCAGCCCCGGCCGCTGCCGCGCAGGGCCAGCAGGGAGGTGGGGTGGGGCTGAAGCCGCTGGTCCAGCGGCACCAGCGCCGCCACAGGCACGCCGTGTTTCTGGATCACGGTTTGCTCGCCGCGGCGGGCCCGATCGAGCAATTCGGGCAGGCGTTGCCGGGCAGCTTCCGATCCGAGGGTTTCCACGGCTCGACTGGCATGATTCTGTACAGAGTGTACGGGCTTTTTGCTTCTGGACCACCCGATCTTCAGCGAGAGCATCCGGCGGATCAGGGAGCTCTTGGCCGAGCAGGCGGCGGCCGATCCGCTGCTGGCGGCCCGGCTGGCCGGGCTGACCCCGCTCGAGCGCGACGTGCTGGAGCGTTGCGTTCACAGCAGCGGTGATGCGGCGATCGCCGCCGATCTGCGTTTCTGCGCAGGCGCCTGCGCGGCCGGGGCGGCGGCGTTGGCGGCCGGGGCGCCGATCCTCACCGATACGGCCATGGCGGCGGCGGCGGTGGCGCCGATGGCGCGCCGCAGCTTCGGCAACCGGGTGGTGTGCCTGCTCGATTGGGCCCCCGAGCAGGCCCCGGCTGGATCCACCCGGGCCTGCTCGGGGGCCCAATCGAGCAGGCACACCA
>JAWOHV010000159.1:0-3322 GCA_046484965.1 Prochlorococcaceae cyanobacterium | reverse complement strand
CAACATCGGTGCGATTGACTCTCAGGGTTGTTCTGCTGGTGTGCGGCCGTCCAGAACCTGCTCAATCGCTTCTCGCTGCTGGTCCAGGAACTGTTGCAAGCGCTGCCGTGCAGCTGTGGGATCCTCACCCAAAGGTGTGGCAACAAAGAATCGCGTGCCCTCACGCCGCCCCTGCAACAGCTGCTGCCGCGCCTCCAATAGCTTGGCGATGTAGGGATTGGCCGTGTAATCACCGTCCACCCGGTACCAGGTCCACACCAGGAGACGCTCCCGCGTGGAGGTAACCACGGCCTCAGCAACGCGCACCGGGCTCGATGTTACCAGATGGACGTCGGCGGTTGATCGGCTGGCCACCCGCCAGAGCTTTCTGTCCACGGACCAGGGTTGACTGGTGCTCACCAGCTCAACGCCCTGACTTTGCTGCAGGTGCTGGTGCATGAACAGGCCGATCACGGCGTCGTCAGCGTAGTAGTGTTCCAACTCACGATCGGCACCGCTGTGATCGGGTAACCAGTCCCAACCCGGATCGGTCGTAAGCTGCCATCTGCCTGCGGATTCAGGTGCTTGCAAAGATGCGAGGTCCGGGAGCTCGCCACCGCGCAGCAGGCCAAAGGCGAGCGCTGGCCCCAAAGCGGAGACCGCCACTGTCAGCACGAAGGCAACTGGCTGGGTGATCGGTCGCCGCGCACCAGTCACCCGGGCGGCGCGAGGCGTTGCGGCGCTGGTTTCCGGTTCCGGTTCCTGCCAGATACTACCTACCCAGAACAGTAGCAACATGACCACGCCGAAGAACACCCAACCGTAGATGAGGTGATCGACCCCGGTGGCCAGCTTCATGTCGCTGAAGTGGCCGATCATGACAATGCCATAAGCGCGCAGGCTGTTGGCGGCAATCGGCACCAGGATGGCAGCCAGCACAAACACCAGGCGGCGCCACAGGCTCTGGTAGGTCAGGTAGGCGTAGACCAGCCCCAGCGTGAACGATGCGATCAGGTAGCGCACCCCGCTGCAGGCCTCCACCACTGCCCAGGCGCCGGTGGGCAGAAACAGGTACATCCCCTCGCGGTACACCGGGATGCCTGTGGCCCGCACCAGCCACTCGGTGGTGTCGGCCGTGAAGGCGATCATCGGTTGGATCAGCCCCTCCCCCATCGGCACCGCAAGGATGAGAAAGCCAAGGGGGAACGCCAACCGCCAGGCCAGCCCATGGCCCAGGAGCACCCAGATACCGGTAATCAGAATTCCCACGAAGGCCAGCTGCTGCACCCCCAACACGTCCACCATATAGGCCAGCAACCAGGCCAGGCTACCCCCGGCAGTGAGCAGCAGCACCCAGGGCTGGGGTCTGGCCACCGCACCGGCCAGGTCCTGATGTCGGCGCCAGACCAGCCACAGGCTGATAGGCAGGATCAGGAAGCCGTGGGCGAAGGTGTCCGAGCGCAGCCAGATAGCGACGATAGACTCCACCGTCTCATGGAACAACAAACCCGCCACCAGGCCGTAGGCTAGCACCACCGCCACAAGCCCCCTGCCAGAGGTGAGGGTAAGTGCGTGCGCCTGCTGAGTCACTGGTTTATCCATGCTGATGTGCCGCCCTTACGTAGCGTGGAACCGCGTTGTCCTCACCAAGCAGGAACACTACCTCCGGCAGGTTGTCCTCCCAACTGAAGCCCTGTTGCACGCAGGCGCGCGCTTTCGCGCCCATTGGCGCATGCACGCCAGAGAGCACATCGGCCAGCAAGCGCAGGTAGTCCGCTGCCGACTCCGCCAGCAGCACCTCCTCGCGATCACCGGCAGCGATGCCCTCCAGACCCTTGCGACTCACCAACACGGGGCGCGCCATGGCCATGGCCTCAAGCACTTTATTCTGGACCCCGCGGGCGATGCGCATGGGGGCGACCGCCGCCAGCGCGTGTTTCAGGTAGGGGCGCACATCCACCACCCTGCCGGTAACGGCAATGCCCGGCTGCGCCGCCAGCTGCCGTACCGCCCGCGTGGGATTGCCACCGACAATGGTGAAGGTCAGGGCCGGATGCGCCCGGCGCAGCGCGGGAAAAACCTCGCGGGCGAACCAGACCACTGCGTCCACATTGGGCCAGTAGTCCATGGCGCCGGTGAACACCAGCGGCAAACTGCCCGCCGGGAAGGGGCTGGGCTGCTGGGCTTCAGCATCGAAATCCGGATCGAAATAGGCGCAGTTGACGCCGTTGTTGTAGAAGCCGATCTTGTGGGCAGTGGTCGGAGATAATTGATGGAACAGGTCGGCCTCGGCAGAGGACACGAAAAGCCCGGCGTCAAACTGCGCCGCCAGCGCCTGTTCCAGCGCCAGCAGGCAACGGGCCTCGCGCCGGTAGACCCAGCTCAGAGGCCAGGGTTTCTGCCTCGCGTATTGCTGCCATTTGTCTGAATCCACATCAACGAAATCAATCACCTTGCGCCGGAAACCGTTCCCCCCAGCCGGCAGGAACTGGGCCATGGCAGAGGAGTAGACAATGGCATGGCGTATGCTGTGTGCGTCCACGGTCTGCTCTACCCACTGCCGCAGCCCGGCGTCGGCATAGTAGGGAATGGACAGCGCCTGCCCGGAGAGAAAACCCCGCAGACTGCGCAGCGTGGCCAGGCGGCCATTGAGCGGGCGCAGGCACACGGCCCGGCAGAATTTCTCCACCTCCGGCGCCCAGGGCCAGTCCTCCGGGTCATCGACGAAACTGCCCAGGTAGATGTCGAAGTGCTGGCTCAGGTGGTGCAGCAGGTGGAACGAGCGGATCTTGTCACCCTTGTTCGGCGGGTAGGGAATGCGGTGACACAGGAACAGCAGGGGCAGCTTGCCGGCGGCCGCCGGGGTAAGCACGTCGGCAGGCGTTAACGCTGCGGCCTGCATTGTGGGCGCCCCGGCGCTCATCGCCCTAGCCCAGGCTGCGGGCCAGGGGCGGCCCCAGCAGGTTAGCCAGCGGCAATGGCAGTCGCTGCCAGGTATTCACCAGCAGCCGGTACTTGGGATTGCTCGGGTTCACGTCCGGCACGCTGTCGGCCTTGACCAGAAAATACTCGTAGGGCAGTGGCTGCGGCTCGAAGCCCCAGTGCTTCTTGAACTCGAAGGGGCCGGTATCGCGCTTGCTGCGGCCGAAGTCGAAGCCGGCAATGCCCTCCTCGGCGCTGCGGCGCATCAGGTCCCAGTACAGAAAATGGTTACAGCCGCGAATGTTGCGGGCACGGGCGATACTGCCGCCGTAGTAGGGCAGGACCTCGTTGCGGAAATAAAAGCTCAGCACCCCGGCCACATCCTCCTCGCCTTGGCGGATCATCAGCACCCGGCAGTCGG
>JAWOHV010000128.1:0-5269 GCA_046484965.1 Prochlorococcaceae cyanobacterium | reverse complement strand
GGTCAAAAGAACTGACCGCTGATTACTTCCCATGGGCGACTAAGGGGAGCGACTTTCGTCGTAACTTTTTCAAAGGGAAGGCGTAGTGGCAGTGAGTCGATCAGGGACAGCAAGTAGGCGAGGTGATCGCCGCCCACAACGCCGTAAACTTTTCTTGATTAGGCAGCAACCTCCGCGGAGCAGCGGCGGGGCGCTAAAGTGGTACAAGAATACCAGCGCCGGCCATGTCCGCCAACCGCATCCAGTTTCAGCCAGGGATGTCCCTTCCCCAGTTCATGGAGCTCTACGGCACAGAAGAGAAGTGCGAGGCCGCCCTTGAGCAGGCTCGTTGGCCAGAGGGGTTTATCTGTCCTCGATGCGGAGAGAAAGAGCATGGCCTGGTTTATGGACGACGTCATAAGCGGTATCAATGTCGACAGTGCCGACATCAAGCGACCCTCACCGCAGGAACAGTGATGGAGGCCACCAAGCTGCCGCTGACGACCTGGTTCCTGGCCTTCTATCTAATCGGCCAGGCCAAGACTGGGATTTCCTCGCTGGCACTCATGCGGCAGCTTGGTGTGCACTACCGAACAGCATGGCTGATTCACAGCAAGATTATGGAGGCCATGTGCGAGCGCGAGAAAGCCTATCCGCTGCGTGGAAAGGTTCAAATTGATGATGCCTACCTCGGTGGAGAACGCAATGGTGGCAAGCCTGGTCGTGGTTCTGAAAACAAGGTTCCAATCGTCGCAGCGGTCTCTTTGGATGACGCGGGGCACCCGCTGCACGTGAAACTTGCAACGGTACAAACCTTCTCCTTTGCCGCCATTGCCGATTGGAGTCAAGCGGCCCTGAGCCGTGGCTGTGAGGTGATCAGCGACGGGCTGGCTTGCTTCCGTGCTGTGGCCGAAGTGGGTTGCTCTCATCAGCCCGTAATCGTGAATGGAAGGCATCCGAATGAGATGACTGAATTTCGCTGGATTAATACGGTGCTCAGCAACCTGAAGACCAGTTTCAGCGGGACATTCCACGCTCTGCGGTTTGACAAATATGCCGATCGTTACCTGGGTGCATTCAGCTACCGTTTCAATCGGCGATTCGATCTCGCCGCGATGACCGAGCGAGTGCTGCATGCTGTCTGCCAAATCACGGCACGGCCGGAGCGCCTGCTAAGGCGAGCGGAGCTTACTGCCTAATCAAGTCCGTGTATGCACCAGCAGCAACCGTAATTGATGCTGTGCCGTTGTTCGTTGCAGCTGCAGGAGTAAAGGTGGCGGTGTAAACCTTGGGATCAGCCGTCACCGCAAAGTCACTCAGCGTTCCACCGGTTGTCGTGATGTCACCTTCGGTAAAATCCGTCGGGGATTCTGAGAATGAAAAGGCAATGACCGCCGTTTCACCAGCCCTCAACACACTCTGATCGCTGCTGATCGTCAGCGATGGAGGAGTTACGTCAATAATAACGACTTGAGAATCAAGCTTTTGAACATCTGTAACGCTACTCCAATTAGTTACACTATTACCTGTTGCCGTAAGATAAAATGTGTATGCGCCGGCCGCCAGCGTAGTGCCCATGTAGTCGTAAGTCGCAGTGCCGCTCGCCTGGTTGTTGCTAACGCTAACAGTGCCAAGCCGCGTGATTAAACCGCTGCCACTCTGGATCCAGATGGATAAAGGATTTGACGTGGTAGAAGTATAAACGATAGTGAAGCTAAGGCTTTGGTCGTTAGTAATGAAATCGCCGGAGGTACCTGAGTCAGTAGTGACTGAAGCGATATTCGCAGCACTGACAGCCGCCTCCACCGCCACCAGCGCGCCATCAATCGTCAGCGTGGCGCTGTCGTCCTCGGCCAGGATCGCCGCTCGCTGCTCGTCGCTGAGCGCCACGCCGCTGAACAAGTTGGCGAACAGTTCGCCCTCATCGCCGGCGGTGTCGACGTCGCCGTTGAGGGCGGTGTCGAAGCTGTGGCCGATCTCCTCCAGCAGCACCATCCGGATCTCGGCGTCGCTGGCGCCCGCCAGCCAGTCGCCGTTGAGGTAGATCGTGGGCACGCCGTCGTCGCCCAGCGCGGCATAGGCACCCAAGGTGCCGGCCATCTCCTCGCCGGATTTGATCTCGTAGCGCAGGCCCAGGCTGTCGCCGGCGGCCAGGCGGGCGGCCAGGGCTTCGGCGGCTTCGGGGCTGGCGCCGAACACCTCGGCCAGCAGATCCAGGAAGGCAGGCTCGGAAGCGCGCGCGCCCAGCTCGCTCCACACCATGCCCAGGGCGGCATTCGCCACCGCCAGCACAGGGGCCTCGGAGCTGGCGGCGTCTTGGCTTGACGCCTCAGAAACAGGGAAAGCGGTAGTTGACATGGGAAGCCAGAGCAGAGGCGATAGAGATCAAGGCGTGCAACATCGATCAACAACCGAATACCCATAGCCCCTCAAGACGCATGGGAAACAGTTGAAGTCCAGAGCGAGTCGCGAACCTGGAGTGCGCCCACCATGGCCACAGAGATCGAAACACTCCGTCAGGTTTTTGTTTTCTTAAGAATCAGCATCTAGCGATACTTGGCGCGCCGCCTTGCTGATATCTGCAGCGAGACAAATGAGACTAAAAGCTCGTCTTCAGGCTTCTGTACTTGGTTTTTGAATGTCTCAGATAGTTTCATCGGCCAGAACGGGCCGGCAAACTGTTTCACTCATTGAATCCCTAACTTTTCAATCAGTTCCGCAAGCTGGCGCCCAGCAGTCTCTGATAGACCCATGAAATAGGCGGCCTGTTGTGCATCACCGCTGGCCGCCGCAACCCTTCGCGCCAGCCACGCCAGCCCACTGATGAGACAGCCATGCAGCCAGCTACGCCAGGATCAACCCATGGCTGGCCTGCCCCCCACACCCGATGGCGCCTCCGCCCTAGCGGTGGTGGAAACCTTCCACTCCCTGCAGGGCGAAGGCGCCCACAGCGGCCGCAGCGCCTGGTTTCTGCGCCTGGCCGGCTGCGGTGTGGGCTGCCCCTGGTGCGACACCAAGCACTCCTGGCCCGCTGCCGCCCACCCGCAGCGCTCCCTGGGCGACCTGGCCGCTGAGGCCGCCGCCGCCCGGGCCGCCGGCGCCGCCTTCGCCGTGGTGACCGGCGGTGAACCGCTCGAGCATGAGCTCACGCCCCTCTGCGCCGCCCTCGCCGCCAGCGGCCTGCCGCTGCACCTGGAAACCAGCGGCGTGGGCTGCCTCAGCGGCGCCTTCGCCTGGATCACCCTCTCCCCCAAACGCCACCGCCCCCCCGGCCAGGCCGCCCTGGCCGCCTGCCACGAGCTCAAGGTGGTGGTGCACGAGCCCGCCGATCTGGCCTTCGCAGAGGCGATGGCAGAAGCCGCACTTCGGGCCCGCTCTGCCGGCAGGCCAGGCCCGCAGCTGTTTCTGCAGCCCGGCTGGGGGAGCGCCGAGGGTCAGGCCTTAGCGGTTACCCACGTGCAATCCCAGCCGGCCTGGCGGCTCAGCCTGCAGAGCCACAAGTGGCTGGGGGTGCGCTGATCTGAATCAATGACGAGCAACGCCTCCCCGACGGCCGAAATCCTGCTGGAGTGCTCAGTGCTCGGGGCCGGCCGGCGCGTAGCACGCTCCCGAACCGGCATCCATCGCTACATCATTGAACTGGCCCTGGCGCTGCAAGAGCTGCCCATCCCGCCACGGTTGAGGCCCTTCTGCAACGATCCGCAGTGGCTGGTTGCCTCCCTCGAGGCGGTGCAAGAGCTGGGGCTGGAAGCCACCCTGCTGGAGCAGCAGATGCCGCCACCGCCCCCCGACCCCAGCTGGATGCGATCCATCCCCAGCCGCATGCGCAACAAGGGCAAGGGCATGCTGGCGAGACGGGGGCTCACTCCCTTTCAGCGACGGACCCACCAACTGATTTGCTGCGCCATGGCCAATGCCCCACAGCCGGGCCTCTCCGTGATTCATGACCCCCATCTACGCTCAAACTTCTGGGGATATGGCCTAATCCCCAGGGTCTGCACGATTCACGATCTGGTACCCCTGCTTCATCCCCAATGGTGCAACGATGGGGTAGCAAAACTCCAACACAACTCGCTCCAGGCTCTACAACCCCAGGATTTCATTGCGACGGTCTCCGAGGCAACCAGAAACGATCTGCTCAGCTGCTGTCCGCAGATCCGGGCTGATCAATGCCACGTGACCCCACTGGCGGCATCACCGTTGTTTCGCCCAGTGGAGGATCCTGATCTACAGCAACAGGCCCGCAGGGCTGCCGGTCTCGCAGCCGACACGCCCTATCTGCTGACTCTGAGCACCCTGAAGCCACGCAAAAACCTCTCAGGCGTGGTGCGCGCCTACGCCACGGCCGCCGCAGAGATGGGGGCCGACTCAGTGCCGGATCTGTTGATGATCGGCCAGAGCGGCTGGAAAGATGAAAACCTCAGCCGGGAAATCCGCGACTACGGGCTGGAGTCGCGCATTGTTCGACCCGGTTATCTTCCAGACTCAGTCCTGCCTGCTCTCTACAGCGGGGCTCTCGGTTTTCTGTACCCCTCATTCCATGAAGGATTTGGGCTGCCCGTGCTGGAAGCCATGCAATGTGGCACACCGGTGATCACTTCAAACGGCACCTCACTGGCGGAGATTGCAGCTGATTCAGCCCTCCTTGTGAACCCCTACAGCACAGAGGATCTAACTGCAGCCCTCCTACAGCTTCTCCTCAATCCAGACCTGCGCGCCGAACTGACCAGATCAGGCCGTAGGCGCGCAACGCAGTACAGCTGGCGGCGCTGCGCCGCAGCCACAGCGAAACTGTATGCACTCGCGCTACAAGGACGGCAATAGAAAGTGCTCTCTCAGCAATGGCACATGCAAGACTCAGCTCAAAACAGCCTTTCTGTAGCGGATGAACAGTGACGGCAAGGGGACAAGTGCTTAGGTTGATACCAGCAAGACTCTGCCAGCCATGCCCGCAAGCAGCATCCATCGCCCCGCCAAGTCAAGGCTGGTGACACCTGTCCCGTACACAGCATCCCCAAGCGTTCAAGCCGCCATTAAACGCATCGGCCGCACCGAGGATGTTCGCTTCTCACCGGATTTCAGCCGCCTAGCCATCCTTGGATTCAACGCCAACAAAGTTCTGATTCTGGCCCTCCAGGCCTACCGGAACAGCGATAGCCAACCCACGATCCTGCTGAAGGACTTTCTTGAGATCGATTGCGAGCGCTTCAGAAAACCCCATGGAGCTCATTGGATCAATGATCACACGCTGATCATTGCCAACCGCGAAGGAGCCGTGGATATCTTTGAG
>JAWOHV010000028.1:0-16502 GCA_046484965.1 Prochlorococcaceae cyanobacterium | reverse complement strand
TCGGCACCTTGTTCTTCAACACGCTGATGATCATGGACGCGGTGAAATTCGTGCCAAATGAACTGGTGGAAACTGCCCTGACCCTGGGAGGCGGGCAGCGCCAGGTGATCACCCGTGTGATTGCCCCCTGCATTGCTCCGCAGGTGATTGATGCCTACCGGATAAACATGGCCTCGGCCTGGAATCTGGTGATCGTGGCCGAACTCGTGGCTGCCAGCGAAGGCCTGGGCAAGCGCATCTCCCTGGCCCAGCGATTCCTGCGCACCGATGAAATTTTTCTCGGCCTGATCGTGATCGGCCTGATCGGCCTGCTGATCGACCTTGGCTTTCGCATGCTCCTGAGGCGCAGCTGCGCCTGGGCCAGTTGACCCCGGCTCACGATTCTGCTGCGACCATGCATCTCCACGTCGATAAGGTATCAAAGCGCTTCGGGGAAGGGCGCCGCTCCAAGCTGGTGCTTGAGAACATCAGCTTCTCGCTCAACACAGGCGAATTCGTGGCGTTGGTGGGCAGCTCCGGCTCAGGAAAGTCCACAATGATGAGGCTTGTGGCAGGTCTCGATCGCCCCACCAGCGGTCAGATCTTCGTGGCTGGAGATCCGGTGAAGGGTCCCGGCCCAGACCGGGGCATGGTTTTCCAGAAATACAGCCTCTTCCCGTGGCTCACAGCAGCAGAAAACGTGGCCTTCGGCATGCAGCTGCAGGGGCGAAAACCTGCTGAGATCCGCGAGCGCACGGCCTACTTCCTCGAAGTGGTGGGCCTGCTCGATGCTGGGCGCCGCATGCCAGGGGAACTTTCTGGCGGCATGCAGCAGCGGGTGGCGATTGCCCGTGCCCTGGCCGCCGAACCGAAGGTGCTTCTGCTCGATGAACCCTTCGGCGCCCTCGATATCCAGATCCGCGAATCGATGCAGGAGTTCCTGTATCAGCTCTGGCAGCGCACCGGCCTGACCGCCCTGCTGATCACCCACGACCTGGAGGAGGCATTGCTGATGTCCAATCGGGTTCACATCCTTGCGCCCCAGCCAGGCCGG
This sequence comes from Prochlorococcaceae cyanobacterium, assembly GCA_046484965.1. Lineage (GTDB taxonomy): Bacteria > Cyanobacteriota > Cyanobacteriia > PCC-6307 > Cyanobiaceae > JAWOHV01. The sequence continues at coordinate 15,469 of JAWOHV010000028.1, read as the reverse complement.
ATTGTGCGGAGTGTGACGGTTGATCTGGATCGCTCCGCGATGGCCCAGCTGCGCCTTTCTCGGCAGTTTCTGGAGATGCGCGAGGAGCTGGCGCAATGCCTGCGAGACCTTGATCCTGCCCTGCTGACCTGAAGGGGACCCAATGATTCCAGCGGCCCCCTTCCTGCCTGCCTGGCTCTACAGCGAGCCCGATATCGCAGAGCGCGAGCAGCAGCTTTACGCACGCCGCTGCTGGCATCCGATCGCGGCCAGCAGTGAACTGGCTGAAGGCCAAGCTCTGGCCATGGAGCTGCTGGGTCTGCCACTGCTGCTCACCCGAACCGATGCTGAGCCCCCCCGCGCCTTCCTCAACCGCTGCCCCCATCGGGGCATGCACCTGCTGAAGCCCGGACTGCCGAGCCGCAATTGTCGGCGCCTGGTTTGCCCGTATCACGGCTGGACTTATAACCTCAATGGCCAGCTGCGCGCCGCCGCCCGTGAAGCGGAATTTGTTGAGCCCTTCAGCCGTAGCGACTGGCCCCTGCAGCAGCTGCCCTGCAGGCAGGAAGGCCCCCTGATCTGGGTGGCCCTGGATCCCGATCCCCTGCCGCTTGAACAGCAGCTGGATCTGCTGCTCCGCGAAGCCGGCAGCCTCTGGAGGCAGCCCCGCCAGCTACTGGCTCGAGAGCAGCGACCGCTGGCCTGCAACTGGAAGCTGGCCCACGACAACACCCTCGACGACTACCACGTTGCCATCGCCCATCCGCAGACCCTGCATCGGCTGCAGGGGCCCGTTCGCGGTTACCGCCATTTGCTCAGCCGCCACTGTTCGTTACTGGCCACCCCCAGCGACGACAACGGCAGCTTCCTGACCTTCGGCCTTCTGCCCTGGACCCATCTGCTGCTTTGGAGCGACGGCCGCCTCGCCGTTCTCCAGTTTGTGCCGGAGCTGCATAACGCTCGTCGAGATCCGCAGGCTCAGGGGCGCTGCAACATGAACGTTTGGCTGCTTGGCTTCGAGCCCAACCCTGCCGATGCCGGCTGGATGGCGGAGATGATGCGCTTTCTGGAAGAAGACCGCCAGCTGGTGGAATCAGTCCAACGGGGCTATGCCAGCGGCCTGCAACCCGGGCCCGCCCATCGACTGGAGACGCGCATCCTCCATTGGCAAGCCCTTTACGCCGAGTGGATGGAGCTCGACAGGCTTGAGCCCAAGGCCCCGCAGCCCAACCAGGCCAGCATGGCGGCATCGACCTCCAAAAGAGCAACCAGCTACTGAGCCGGGGCTCTGCATCTCAGCTGATGGCTGTGAATTCCTCGAGCTTGATGCCCAGGTACACCGCCTCCTTGAACAAGGCTTGCTTGGTCACGGCTTGCTCGCTCAGGTCTTGCTGGCTCAAAGCCTGCCTGGACTCGGCTCTGGAGAGATTTTGAGCCTCTTGATAGCGGCGGCGCAACGACTCGATCAAGGCCTGGCGACGGGGATCGCTGGACAACATGGGGCCCAAAAGCAAGCAGCAGCCTATCGAGCCAAAGGCACAACAAAGATTGAACCCACCCTTAGCCAAAGGCCTTGGCTGGATGGTCAAATCGCTTACCAAAGCAAGGGGAACCGGCTGGTGGGATAGCTCAATGCCACAAACCAATGCCCCTCTGCTGGATCGTGATGCCCTTGTCAGCCTCAACCAGCTCCGCAACGGCCCAGCCAGCCTGCGGCTGATCAGCCATCTGCTCATGATCGCCCTGGGTGGAGTGATCTGGGCCCAGCAGGGCCTGCCTTTGATCGTGCGGCTGGCTGGCCTGGTGATCTGTGGGGTGGGCCTGGCCACCAGCTTTGCGCCCCTGCATGAGTGCTGCCATCGCACGGCCTTCCGCAGCCGCCGCCTCAACGACGTGGTGGCCTGGACGGCCGGGCTGCTGAGCTTCTACAACTCCAGCTTTTATCGCCGCTACCACCAGTGGCACCACCGCTACACCCACCAACCGGGCCTCGATCCGGAACTCGACGATCCGCTTCCCACAAGCCTCGCTGCCTACCTGCTCGAACTGAGTGGCTGGAACTGGTGGCGCGGCAAACTCTCTGGCTACCGCAGGTTGCTGTGGGGCGATCTGGGCGGGCTGAGCTACCTGAGCACGGAGGCCATCCCCCAGGTGCGCCGCTCGGTGCGCCTCCAGTTCGCCGTTTACCTGGCCCTGGCGCTGGCCTCGCTGATCAACGCCAATGGTTTTCTGCTCTGGTTCTGGCTGCTGCCCCTGGCGGTGGGCCAGCCCGTGCTGCGCTTTCTGCTGCTGGCGGAGCACAGCGGCTGCAGTTTCAGCAGCGACGGCACCGAGAACACCCGCACCACCCTCACCAACCCGGCCGTGCGCTGGCTGATGTGGAACATGCCCTTCCACGCTGAACACCACCTCTACCCCTCCCTGCCCTTCCACGCCCTGCCGGCAGCCCACCGCCCCATCGCGCCGCATCTGCGACATTGCGATCGGGGCTACCTGGCTTTGCACCGCCAGCTGCTGCGCAACCTGCCGGCCCTGGGCCTGCCGGCATGAGCCAGAGCACGGCCACCAGGCCCCAGCTGCAGCAGCACCAGCTCGGCGATCTTCCCCTGGCCTGCGGCCGCACGATCCCGGCGGCACAGCTCACCTACCTGCAGATCGGTGAGCTCAACGCCCAGCGCTCCAATCTGATCCTGGTGCCCAGCTCCTATGGCGCCCGCCCCGATGATCTGACCTGGCTGGCGGGGCCGGTGCTGGATCCAGAGCGCTGCTGCATCGTGATTGCGGGCATGTTCGGCAACGGCGCCTCCAGCAGTCCCAGTAACAGCTCCATGGCCCTGGCCGAGCAGGGCTGGCTGGTGAGCCACCGCGACAACGTCAACGCCCAACGCCAACTGTTGCGGGAAGTGTTCGGGGTTGAGCGCATCCCCCTGATCTACGGGTGGTCGATGGGGGCCCAGCAGGCCTACCAGTGGGCTGTGGATCACCCGGAGGCGGTGGAGCGGATCTGTTGTGTGTGCGGCACGGCCCGCACATCGCCCCACAACCGCCTGTTCTGCCTCAGCCTGCGCCAGGCCCTCACGGCCGATCGCCACTGGACCGGGGCCGGCTTCAGCGCGCCGCCGGAGCAGGGGCTGCGCAGCTTCTCCCTGATCTACGCCAGCTGGGCCGCCAGCCAGCCTTTCTTCCGCACGCTCAGCGAATCGGTCGAAGACCACGTGGAGCACCACTGGCTGCCCCACTACCAGCGCCACGACCCCCGCGACCTGATCGCCATGCTCGACACCTGGCTGGCCCACGACGTGGCCGGCGGCGGCGATCTGGCTGGCGCCCTCAGGGGCATCCGGGCCCGCACCGCCGTGGTGGCCGGCAGCCACGACCTCTACTTCCCAGTCGACGATCTGGCCGCCGACGCCGCTGCCATCCCCGGCGCCGCGCTGCAGGTGATCGAATCGCTGCTCGGCCACCGCGCCGGCAACCCCCACAGCAGCCGGCCGGAGCAACAGCAGCTGCGCCGCATCGTCGACACCCTCCTCCAGCAAGCGCCCCATGTCTGATCTCGCCCAGCAGGTGCAGGACCGCAACCTCAAGTTTCTGCTGATCTCCTTCACCGACCTGTTCGGAATCCAGCGGGCCAAGCTGGTGCCCGCCTCCGCCGTGGCTGGGATGGCCAGGGAAGGGGCCGGTTTTGCCGGCTTTGCCGCCTGGCTGGAGCTCTCCCCCGCCGATGGCGACGTGATGGCGATCCCGGCAGCCGCCAGCCTCACACCCCTGCCCTGGCAGCCGGAGGTGGGCTGGGTGGCGGCCGAGCTGCAGCTCAACGGCCAGCCGATGCAGCAGTGCCCCCGGCGGCTGCTGCGCCGCCAGTTGGATCGTGCCGCCGCACAAGGCTATGAGCTGCGCAGCGGCGTGGAGGCGGAGTTCTTCCTGCTCGATCCCTCTGGTGAACGGATCGCCGATGGGGCCGACACCCAGGAGAAGCCCTGCTACGACCAGCTGGCTCTGATGCGCCGCTACCCGCTGATCGCGCCGTTACTGGAGGCGATGGAGGAGCTGGGTTGGGGGCCCTACCAAGCCGACCACGAAGATGCCAACGGCCAGTTCGAGCTCAACTGGACCTTCGCCAACGCGCTCACCACCGCCGATCGCCATGCCTTCTTCAAGGTGATGGTGAAATCCCTGGCGGAGCAGCAGGGGCTGCGGGCAAGCTTCATGCCCAAGCCTTTTGCCGAGCTCACCGGCAACGGCTGCCACACCCACCTGTCTCTGTGGGGAGCTGAGGGCAGCCCCAATGCCGGCCACAACCTGTTCCACGATCCCACCGGCGAGCTGGGCCTCTCGGCCCTGGCCTACCACTTTCTGGCGGGCCTGCTGGCCCATGCCCCGGCGCTCTGCTGCTTCAGCAACCCCACGGCGAACAGCTACCGGCGGCTGGCGGCGGCGCCCACCAACTCCGGCGCCAGCTGGAGCCCGGGCGGCATCAGCTACAGCGGCAACAACCGCACCCACATGGTGCGCATCCCAGATGATCAGCGCCTCGAATTGCGACTGCCCGACGGCGCCGCCCACCCCTACCTGCTGCAGGCGGCAGTGCTGGCCGCCGGCCTCGATGGCATCGAACGCCAGCTCAACCCCGGCCCCCGCCACGACAACGACAACGAGGCCGAGCCACTCCCCGCCGGCGCCGCCGGACAGCTACCCACCAGCCTCGCTGAAGCCCTCGATGCCTTCGCCGCCGACACCCTGCTGCGGCAGGGCCTGGGCGAGGAGTTCTGCTTGGCCTACGAACGGTTGCGGCGGCGCCAATGGCAGCAGCAGCGCGCCCAGGTAAGCCCCGGGCAGCGGCGCAGCGGCCTCAACGATTAGCCGTAACGCCTAGCTCCGCTGCGGCAGTACCCACAGGGTTCAGGGGGCCAGGGGTTCACTATCGACTGACCTGATCCGTAAACATCAGCTGATGACCTTCTCCCTCAAGGAGTGGTGGGACAGACCCCATCGCGACATCCTCTCGGGCCTGGTGGTGGCCTTCGCGATGATCCCGGAGGCGATCGCCTTCTCCGGCATCGCCGGCGTGGACCCCAGCGTGGGCCTGTTTGGGGCCTTTGTGCTCTCGGTGACGTTGGCGATCGTGGGCGGCCGCAGCGCCATGATCACCTCGGCCACTGGCTCCACCGCCCTACTGATGAGCGGGCTGGTGCAGCAGGGCAACGGCCTGGGCGAGGGTCTTGGGCTGCAATACCTCTTGGCCGCCGGCATCCTCACCGGGATCATGCAGATCGCCTGGGGCTATCTGCGGCTGGCCCATCAGATGCGCTTTGTGCCCCAGGCGGTGATGGCCGGCTTTGTGAATGCCCTGGCGATCCTGATCGTGATGGCCCAGCTTCCCCAGCTGGGGCTCGATTGGTTCCACCCCGAAAAGGTGATCGTCAGCGGCAGCCAACTGCCCGTGGTGTGGGGCCTGATGGGGTTCACCCTGGCGATCATCTACCTGCTGCCGCGGCTCACCACCGTGGTGCCCTCGGCCCTGCTGGCGATCCTGATCACCACGGGGATCTCGATCCGGCTGGGACTGGATATCCCCACCGTTGCCAGCCTCGGCACCTTGCCCTCGGGGCTGCCCCAGTTCGGCCTGCCGCAGGTGCCTTTCACCCTGGGCACCCTGGGCCTGATCCTGCCCACCGCCCTGGCGATTTCCCTGGTGGGCCTGATGGAGACCTTCCTCACCCAGGACATCCTCGACGACATCACCGACAGCTCCAGCCACAAGAACGTCGAAGCGCGCGGCCAGGGCATCGGCAACATCGTGAGCTCACTGTTCGGAGGGATGGCCGGCTGTGCGCTGGTGGGGCAGTCGGTGATGAACGTGGGCTATGGCGGCCGCACCCGCCTCTCCACCCTCAGCTCAGGCGTAAGCCTGCTGGTGATGATCCTGCTGGCCAGCCGCTGGCTGAATCAGATCCCGATGGCCACCCTGGTGGGCGTGATGGTGATGATCGCCATCAATACGGCCAATTGGGGCTCGATCAGCGGTATTCGCCGCATCCCCAAGAGCGACACCTCCGTGATGCTTCTGACGGTTGTGGTTACCGTGCTCACCCACAATCTGGCGATCGGCCTCCTCTCTGGAGTTGCCCTGGCGGCGCTTCTGTTCAGCCGCAAGGTCGCCAAGGTGATCGCAGTGGAGAGTGAGCTGGAAAGCGAAGGCCACCGGCTCTACCGGGTGAGGGGCCAGCTTTTCTTCGTGAGCAGCATCTACTTCCGCCAGGGATTTGAGCTGCACGAGCACCCGCGGCGGGTCACGATCGACATGGCTGAAGCCCACATCTGGGATCAGAGTGGGGTTTCCGCCCTCGACCAGGTGATCCGCCGGCTCAAGCTCGGCGGCAGTGAGGTGGAGATCATCAACCTCAACCGCGAGAGCAGCGATCTGTTTGCCCGCATTGGCAGGGCGAAGGAAGCCGGCGGGCGCGGTGGGGAGCTGGAAGTTCATCACAGCTAAAGCGAAAAAGCCGGCTTCAACGATTAGTCAAGAGGCTTCGGAGCAGTCTCAGAACAGCTTCAGAGCAAATTCTCCGCCAGCTCCGCCAGCGGACTGCGCTCACCCCGCTGCAGGGTCACATGGCCGGCCAGGGTCTGGCCCTTGAAGCGCTCCACCAGCCAGGTTAGGCCGTTGCTTTCAGCATCCACATAGGGATTATCGATCTGGTAAGGGTCGCCGGTGAGCACGATCTTGGTGCCCTCACCAACCCGGGTCACGATCGTCTTCACCTCATGGGGGGTGAGGTTCTGGGCCTCATCCACCACCATGTACTGACGAGGGATCGAGCGGCCGCGGATGTAGCTGATCGCCTCAACTTCCAGTAAACCCATGCCCTTGAGATCGGCCCAGTTGCTGCGGGGCGGCCGGTGGCCGGGGCGGCCCGCATGGGCGGAGGCAACAACGGGGCCTCGCTGCTCCTCGCCACCGAGCAGGAAGTCGAGGTTGTCGATGATCGGCTGCATCCAGGGGCCCATCTTTTCCTCCAGATCTCCGGGCAGAAAGCCGATCTCCTTGCCCAGGGAGATCACCGGCCTGGTCACCAGCAACCTTTCGTAGAGACGCTCATCGGCCACCTGGTTGAGGCCGGCCGCCAGGGCCAGCAGGGTCTTGCCCGTACCGGCCTTGCCCACCAGGGTCACAAGCTGAATCTCGGGATCGAGCAGCAGATCGAGGGCGAAGGTTTGCTCCCGGTTGCGGGCATGGATGCGGCCCAGCTTCACCTTGCTCACCCGCTGCAGTGGCTGCAGGGTCTTGGTAATGGCGTTGAAGCGGGCCAGCAGGGTGTGGGAAGGCTGCGCCTGGTCGATCAGGGTCACCCCCTCGTTGGCCTGCAACGGCTGCTCCCAGCTCAGCTGCTCCACCGCCAGCCCCGGGGGAACCTTCAGCTGATCCATCTGCTCGGCGCTCACCCACACCTCGCAGATGCCGGGGTAGAGGTCGCCGATGCTGACCCGATCGCTGGTGTAGTCCTGGGCGATCAGCCCCACGGCATCGGCTTTGATGCGCAGGTTGGTGTCCTTGGTGACCAGGATCACGGGCGGCTGGCTGCCCATCACCGCCTGCAGGCGCTGCTCCTCGAGAGCCACCGCCAGGATGTTGTTGTCGCCATTGCCGCTCTTGAGCTCCGGCGGCAGCTGGCTGAGGGTTTCGCTGCGGCAGAACACGATCTTCAGCGTGCCGCCCTGATCTCCATTCGGCACGCCATCGGCCAGGTTGCCCTTGGCACGCAGCTCATCGAGCAGGCGCGACACCTGGCGGGCATTGCGACCCTTTTCAGCCGGATCACGCTTGAAGCGATCGATCTCCTCAACAACCTCGATCGGAATCACCACGTTGTTGTCTTCGAAACGGGTGAGCGCTCCGGGGTCGTGCAACAGCACATTGGTGTCGAGCACGAAGGTCTTGCGCATCGCCGCTGCTCCCGCAGGTGCCGTTGTCCTGACGATGACGCTAGGCCCGCAGGCGCCGCAGCACCTACGCTCCCGCAGGTCTTCGCCCTCCGCCGGCACCGCCCGTGACGACAGTCCTTTCCCTGCTGCTCGGAGCCCTGCTGCTCCTCGGCCTCAGCTTGCTGTGGCTGGAGCTGCGCCACCGCCTGCGCCCCGCCTCACCGCTGCGGCTGCAGCCGGGGGCCTGGAGCGTCAGCCCGATCGCCGGCGGTTTGCAGGTGGAAGGCCGGATCACGATCCACAACCCCCACCAGCGCATGGAGGTGATGGTTCCCGAAATCGTGGCCGTGCCCACCCTGCTGGGGCGCGGCGATCTCAGCGCCGTGCGGGTGGACACCCAGCTGGTGGCGGAGCATCCCGATGAGGAAAGCCGCCCAGACGGCTACTGGGCCGCCTACATCGTCAAGGGACGCAAGAGCACCGGCGCCCGCATCCGGATCAGGCTGAGGGCTGAAGAGGGAGAGGATCCAGCCCTGTTGGTGCCGCTGCTGGACACCCTCTGGCTCACCATCGACTGGATCAACTACGGCCCCTTCGGCCGCCTGCAGCGGCGCGACCAACTGCTGGTGCCGCTGCGACGGCCGAACCCTGTTGAGCCCGCCACCGCCCAGTGGCGCCAGGGTGAGCGCTGTGAGGTTCTGCCCGTGCGCACCCACCTGCTGGGGGTCCTCGACGACCCCCTGGAGGTGCTGCGCTCCTACAGCGCCGGTCTGCTGCAGCCAGGCGACATCCTCACCATCGGAGAGACCCCCCTGGCGGTCATCCAGGGCCGGTATCACCACCCCAGCACGGTGCAACCGTCCGCCCTGGCTCGGTTGCTCTGCCGTGTGTTCCATCCCACCAGCAGCCTGGCCACCGCCTGCGGCCTCCAAACCCTGATCGACAACGTTGGCCCCGCCCGGGTGCTGCTCGCCTGGCTGGCGGGCACGGCCATGAAGCTGGTGGGGGTGCGCGGCGGCTTCTACCGACTCGCCGGCGATCAGGCCCGCCTGATCGACGACATCACCGGCACCACACCGCCCTACGACCAGACGATCGTGCTCGGCCCCGACCAACCGGAGGCCTTCTGCTCGCGGCTGGCCGCCTCCCTCGGGGTTGCCGTGGCCGTTGTTGATGTCAACGATCTCGGCCGGGTGAAGGTGCTCGCCGCCAGCAGTGGCTGTGATCAGGAGCTGCTGCAGCGGGCCCTGCGGCCAAACCCCGCCGGCAACGCCAACGAACGCACCCCCCTGGTGATCGTGCGCCCGGGAGGCGGGGCTCGATAGATTGATTCGTGTGCATCCCCGCCATCCAATGCCCAGCGGGAGCCCCCCCCTCAACAATCCAAGCCAGCAAAAGATCCTGGAGCCCCCATCCCTGCGGGTTGAAACCCTGCAGGGATTCCATCTACCGCTGCTCACTGATCCGGCCTTTGTGCCCCTGCAACCCCAGATCCAGAGGGCTCTGCTTCTGGGTTTGCCCGAGCGCTGGCTGCAGCGGATCAGCCATGCACCCTGCCTGGCGCCGGCCGTGCTGGTTGCAAGCCTGGAACGGCAGCATCCCCTGGCGCTGATCATCAGCCGCCGCCTCAACCGCAGCGGCAGCTGCTGGCAGGTCGACCACCTGCGGCTGGCCAGCAGCCCCTCTGCGGCCACGATCAGCAGGGCCGAACTAGCTACAGCCCTGCTGCGGGAAGCTATCCAGAGGGGCCGCGGAGCCGCCAGCTGGATCGCCCGTGCCTGCAGCCAGGATTCCGAACGGCTCGCCGTGCTGCGCCAGCAGGGCTTCCAGCCGGTGCGCACCGACACCCTCTGGCGCTGGTGCCCAAGCCAGCAGGACAATCGCAACCACCCCCTGCCGTCTGAGCTGCAGTGGCGCCCCCTCAACCGCAGCAGCGCCCCCCTGCTCTGGCACCTCGAGCAGGCCGCCTGCTCAGCCCATCTGCGCCAGCTGCTCGATCGACGCAGCGAAGATCTGCTCGACCAAAGCGGCAACCAGGGTTGGATGCTCGTGGACCAGGCCCGCAGCCAAGCCGTGGCCGGCATCCGCAAGCTGCGCCTCCACCCCCAGGGGGGCCTGGAGCTGGAGCTCACCGTCCATCCTCTCTGGAGCCAGCTGGTGGGAGAGCCCTGCGAAGCCCTGCTGCGGCGCCTTGCCCCTGCCGCTCAGACCATCTGGCTGCGCTGCGAGGACAACGACACGCGACGCCACCAGTGGCTGGCATCGATCGGCGCTGAGATCCACGGCGAACAGATGCTGATGGCACGCAGTGTCTGGCGCCGGCAGGACCCACAACCAACCCAGCAGGCGGCCCGCCGGATTGAAGCGGTGCTGGCCCAGTTGCAGCCCGGACGCCGCAGCCTGCCCACCCCCTGGCTGCATCCACCGGCTACCGCCGGCGGCCAGCAACCGCTGCCGCGGTGAGGCTGGCGAACCGCAGGCCCCAGCCCCGCTCCGTGCTGGCGATCGATGTGGGCCGCCGCCGCATCGGGCTGGCCGGCTGTGATCCACTCGGCCTGACGGTGACCCCACTGCCGGCCCTGCAGCGCGGCGCCTTCAGCCATGATCTGGTCCTGCTCGCTGATCTGGTGCAGCAGCGCAGCGTAGTGGCACTGGTGGTGGGACTGCCGCTCGATTTCCAGGGCCAGCCCACCGACCAGGCCGAACATTGCCGGCGCTACGGCGAACGTCTGGCACGGCGGCTGGCACTGCCGCTGGCCTGGGTGAATGAACACGCCAGCAGCTGGGAAGCGGGCGAGCGCCATGACCTGCACGGCGATCGCAGTGGCGCCCTCGACAGCGCCGCCGCCGCCCTGCTGCTCGAGCAGTGGCTGGCCGAGGGGCCGGCACCTGATCCGATCCGTGATCCGATCCCAGTGGCGGCCATTGATGCTCCCAAGGCGGACGCCGCTAGTCCATTGTGAAGGCAACCCGCTCCGATTCCATGAGTGCCGAAGGCCCAACCCTGCAGGGTTCCGGCGATGTGCCCACGGTGCTCGTTCGCGACAGCCGTGGACGCCATCTGCTCTGTTTTCTCGAGCAGCTGATTCCCCTTGATGGCCACGATTACGCTCTGCTCACGCCGGTGGACACCCCGGTGTGCCTTTTTCGGCTCAGTGATGACGATGCCGATCCGGAACTGATCGACAGCGTGGACAGCAGCGAACCGGTGCTCTCGGTGGCCGATGTGGTGCTCCAGGAGCACGACCTCACCCTGGTGCGCTCGGCCGTGACCCTCACCGTGAGCGGTGAACTCGATGAGCCCGAACCCGAGGAGCTCGATGACGACGACGATGCCGATGAGGATTCCGAAACCTATGAACTGCTGATCCAGTTCATGGCCGATGGCCACGAATACGGCCTCTACATCCCACTCGACCCGTTCTTCGTGGTGGCTCGCATGGAAGAGGGCGAAGGGGTTCTGGTGGAAGGCGAGGAGTTTGAGCGGATCCAGCCCAGGATCGAAGCCGAGCTCGACGAGCGGGAGTCGAACGACTGATGCTGCGTGAGCTGCTGCGTCCCGACTGGGTCCTCGGATCCACCGTGGTGGAGCTGCCTGTGGCCCAGCTCCTGGAGCGGGGCATCAGGGCCCTGGTGCTCGATGTGGATCGCACCCTGCTGCCGCGCCGCCAGTCCCACCTGCCGGATCTGGCCGAACTCTGGCTGGTGCAGGCCCGCGCCCAGCTGCCGATCCACCTGCTCAGCAACAACCCATCGCGGCGGCGCATCGGAGCTGTGGCCGACCACATGCAGCTGCCCTTCACCACCTCCGCCGGCAAGCCTCGCCGCAGCGCCCTGCGCCGGGTGGTGAACGACCTCGGCTTGCCGATGAACCAGGTGGCCCTGGCAGGAGATCGCCTGTTCACCGATGTACTGGCGGGCAATCGGCTCGGGCTCTACACCGTGCTGGTCAAACCGATCGATGCCCAGGGCCAACCCTGCCAGCGCGACAGGCTTCAGAACCTGGAGCTGCGCCTGGCGCGTCTGGCGGGCACACGGCTGAGCTGATGGCGATGCGCCGGGTGGTGAAGGTGGGCACCAGTTTGCTGCGGGGCAGCCGCGAGCGACCCACCGCTGCGGTGATTGCCGATCTGGCGGCCAGCCTCAGCCGCCAAAGGCGCCGTGGCGAGGCGATTGCCCTGGTCACCAGCGGCGCCGTTGGGCTCGGTTGCTCGGCGCTGGAGCTGGGCCACCGCCCCACTGAGGTGGTGGCCCTGCAGGCCGCTGCGGCCGTGGGCCAGGGCCGGCTGATGGCCCTCTACCAGGACGCTTTCGCCGTGCGCGGCCTGGCCGTGGCCCAGGTGCTGCTCACCCGTGGCGACCTGGCCTCCCGCCGCCGCTACCAGAACGCCTGCCGCACCCTCGAGCAACTGCTGGCCTGGGGGGTGGTGCCGGTGGTCAACGAGAACGACACCCTGGCCACCGACGAGCTGCGTTTCGGCGACAACGACACCCTCTCGGCCCTGGTGGCGGTGGCGATCGGCGCCGATGAGCTGATCCTGCTCACCGATGTGGATCGGCTCTATTCCGGCGACCCGCGCAGCGATGCCAGCGCCCGCCCGATTGCCGAGGTGCACGATCTGGAGCAACTGGAGAGCCTCAGCAGCGCCGCCAGCGGCGGCGGCCAGTGGGGCACAGGCGGCATGACCACCAAGCTGGCGGCGGCCCGGATCGCCACCTCCAGCGGCATCAGGGTGCGCCTGGCCGATGGCCGCGATCCGCTCGTGCTCGAGCGGCTGCTGGCCGGCGAAGCCGTGGGGACCCTGTTCCACGCCAGTGCGTGTCCCCTTACCGATCGCAAGGGCTGGCTCGCCCACGCGCTGCTTGCCAAGGGCAGCATCACGGTGGATGCCGGTGCCGAGAGGGCGCTGCTGGAGAGGGGAGCCTCCCTGCTGGCGGTGGGCATCCAGGCGGTGGATGGTGAATTCCGCCGTCGTGAGGCCGTCCGCCTGCTCAGCAGCGATGGCCGCGAACTCGGTAGGGGGCTCTGCACCCTGGCCAGCGAGGAGGTGCGACAGGTGATGGGGCAGAGCAGCGATCAGGTGCGCCAGCAGCTCGGCGCGGTGGGGGATGCGGTTGTGCACCGCGATCAGCTGGTACTCACCGGCGATGCCAGCGGCAGTTCCAGTAGGCCCTGAAGCGAAGGGAACCTACGATCCGCCCCTGTGCCAGCGGCCATGGCCATGCGCTTCAGCATCCTGCTCAGCCGTTTAAGTGAGGTGGGCGACGCCAGTGCGCGCCACCTGGCCGCAGACCCCGAACTCTGCGGGGCTGCCGCCCTCGACCAGGCCAGGGGCGGTGAGCTGAGTTTTCTCGAGCCTGGCCATGCCCTGGCCGCTGCCCTGGCCGGCACCTCTGCCAGTGCCGTTCTGATTCCGGCCCAAGGCGAAGAGGCCGCCGCCCTGCAGCAGCAGGCCAGCGCCCGGGGCCTGGCCTGGGTGGCCCTTGCCAATCCGCGCCTGGGGTTCGCCGAAGCGCTGGAAGCCCTCTATCCCAGGCGATTGCGGCCGCCGGGGATCCACCCCAGCGCCGTCATCGACCCAGCCAGCACGGTCGGTGAGCAGGTGTACATCGGCCCCCACGTGGTGATCGGCCCCGACTGCCGCATCGGCGATGGCTGCATTCTTCACGCCGGTGCGGTGCTCGATGACGACGTGCAGCTGGGGGCAGGCTGTGAGATTCATGCTGGCGCGGTGCTCCATCCAGGCAGTCGCCTGGCCGCCGGCTGCGTGGTTCATTCCAATGCCGTGATCGGCAGCGAAGGCTTCGGCTTCGTGCCCACGGCCGGCGGTTGGCGCAAGATGCCGCAAACGGGTCTGGTGGTGCTCGAGGAGGCGGTGGAAGTGGGCTGCGGCAGCACGATCGATCGGCCGGCGGTGGGCGAAACACGCATCGGTGCCGGCACCAAGATCGACAACCTGGTGCACATCGGCCACGGAGTGACCACCGGCCGGGGCTGCGCCCTGGCGGCCCAGGTGGGGATCGCCGGTGGCGCCCGCCTCGGCAACGGCGTCATCCTTGCCGGCCAGGTGGGGCTGGCCAACCGGGCCGTGATGGGCGACGGCTCGATCGCCTCCTCCAAATCGGGCATCCACGGTGAGGTGGCAGCCGGCGAGGTGGTGAGCGGCTACCCGGCTATCCCCAACCGCCTCTGGCTGCGCTGCTCAGCGGCCTTCAACAAGCTGCCTGAGATGGCCCGCAGCCTGCGCCAGCTCGACAAGCGCCTGCAGCCATGAGCGCTGCCGCCCAACCAGTGGCGCCGTAGCCTCGCGGCCTCCACCCCATGCCGGCCAAGCCGGTGCCGCAACCGCCATGACGTCGAGCTTCCGGATCACCCTGCTCCCCGGCGACGGCATCGGCCCGGAGATCACCGCGGTGGCCCGCCAGCTGCTCGATGCGGTGAGCCGCCACCACGGTTTCAACCTCAACTACGACGTGCAGCCGATCGGTGGCAGCGCCATCGACGCCTGCGGCTCCCCACTGCCCGACAGCACCCTTCAGGCCTGTAAGGGCAGCGATGCGGCGCTGCTGGCGGCGATCGGCGCGCCCAGGTACGACAGCCTGCCGCGGCAGCAGCGGCCCGAAACCGGCCTGCTGGGCCTGCGCGCCGGCCTGGGCCTGTTCGCCAACCTGCGGCCGGTGAAGATCATCCCGGCGCTGATCGACGCCTCCAGCCTCAAGCCCGAGGTGATCGAAGGCGTGGATCTGCTGGTGGTGCGCGAGCTCACCGGCGGCGTGTACTTCGGCACCCCCAAGGGCCGGGTGGAGGCCGATGGCCAGATCCGGGCCTTCAACACGATGGCCTACAGCGACTTCGAGATCGACCGGATCGCCAAGGTTGCCTTTGAGCAGGCCATGCAGCGCAGCGGCCGCCTCTGCTCAGTTGACAAGGCCAATGTGCTCGATGTGAGCCAGCTCTGGCGCGACCGGGTGATCGCATTGGCAGCTGATTACCCCTCGGTGGAACTCAGTCACATGTATGTCGACAATGCCGCCATGCAGCTGGTGCGGGCACCGCGACAGTTCGACGTGTTGCTCACCAGCAACCTCTTCGGCGACATCCTCAGCGACGAGGCGGCCATGCTCAGCGGCTCGATCGGCATGCTGCCCTCAGCATCGCTGGGCGAGGGCGGCCCGGGCCTTTTCGAGCCGATCCACGGCTCGGCGCCCGACATCGCCGGCCAGGACAAGGCCAATCCGATGGCGATGGTGCTCAGCGCCGCCATGCTGCTGCGCATCGCCCTGAAACAGGAAGCCGCGGCCAGAGATCTGGAGCAGGCGGTGGACCGGGTGCTGGCCGCCGGCTACCGCACCGGCGACCTGATGGCCCCTGGCTGCAGCCTGCTGGGCTGCCGTGCCATGGGCGACCAGCTGCTGGCAGCCCTGGAAGCTTGAACCACGGCTGGTAACGGTTCGGCGCCGATCGTTCAAGCCGGACCGCCGACCTGCCAAACTCACCACCGGTTTTCCTTCCCCACGCGCATGTCGAAGCGTCACCCGGTTGTTTCAGTCACCGGTTCCTCCG
>JAWOHV010000169.1:0-4367 GCA_046484965.1 Prochlorococcaceae cyanobacterium | reverse complement strand
CTCGCTCGAGGAGCTGGTGATGGCGCTGCACGTGCGCCGCAGCTACTTCAATCCCTTCCTGGGCCGGCCGGCCGACTCCACCGAGCCGCTCACCGGCGTGCGCACCGAGGAGATCACCAAAACCTCGCGGCTGGTGAGCAACCTCACCGGCATGGCGGTGCAGCCCAACAAGGCGATCGTGGGCGCCAACGCCTTTGCTCACGAGAGCGGCATCCACCAGGACGGCGTGCTCAAAAACCGCCTCACCTACGAAATCATCGACGCCCGCACCGTCGGCCTGGCCGACAACCGCATCTCCCTGGGCAAGCTGAGCGGCCGCAGCGCCTTCCGGGCGCGGCTGGAGGAGCTGGGCTATCGCCTTGAGGGCGAGGACCTCAACGACGCCTTTTTGCGCTTCAAGGAACTGGCCGACCGCAAGCGCGAAATCAGCGACCGCGACCTTGAGGCGATCGTGAGCGAGCAGGTGCAGCAGGGCGACCAGGCCTCGTTCCTGCTGCGGCGCGTGCAGGTGAGCTGCGGCACCGACCTGCTGCCCACCGCCACCGTCAGCCTCGAGACGAGCGACGGCGAGGAGCGGAGCGCAGCGGCGATCGGCACCGGTCCGGTGGATGCGGTCTGTCAGGCCCTCAACCTGCTGGCCGGGGTGCCCAACGAACTGGTGGAGTTCAGCATCAAGTCGGTTACCGAGGGCATCGACGCCATGGGGGAGGTGACGATCCGCCTGCGCGCCGGTGGCGTGCTCTACTCCGGCCATGCCGCCGACACCGACATCGTTGTGGCGGCCGCCCAGGCCTTCGTGAATGCCCTCAACCGCCTCGCGGCCGGTGCCCAGCGAGCCCCTCTGCATCCCCAGAAGGCACCGCTGCCGCTGGCTGAGATCCCCCGGGTTTAAGGCCATGGGCTCCTTCTTGCAGCTCCTGCAACGCTGGAGCTACCGCGCCCTGCGGCTGCTGCTCTGGGCCGTGGCGGCGCAGCGCCAGCTCACCCAGATCACAGTGTTCGCCGTCTTCTTCCTGGTGGCCAGCTTTCAGATGGGCGTGGCCCGTTTCCTGGCCCACGGCTCCGAGCCGCTCGGGGCCAGGGGCACCCTGCAGGCGTCACTGGCGATGTTCACTGCCTCGCTGCAGGGCGTTGCGGCCAGCCCCTTCCTGCCCATCCTGCAACGCCTGGTCGTCCAGCCTTGAGCTGGGGCCACCCCGGCTAGCCTGCCCCCTGCTCCAGGGGCCAGATCCGCCGCACCATGTCACTTCCTGCCCGCGGCCGGCCGCGTCCACCCTTCGCCACAGGCCTGCAGCTGGCGCTCTTGTTGTTGATCGCCCTGGCGATGCTGGTGCCATTGCTCTGGCTGGTGAGCACCTCGCTCAAGGGGCCGGCTGAAGATATCTTCACCAGCCCGCCGGCGCTGCTGCCGGCCCAGCCCAGCCTCGAGGCCTACGCCCGCCTGTTTGCCGACAATCCGATCGGCACCTACCTGCTCAACAGCACGATCGTGAGCGCCCTGGCGGTGCTCGCCAATCTGCTGTTCTGCTCGCTGGCGGCCTACCCGCTGGCACGGATGCGCTTCGCAGGCCGCTCCCTGGTGCTTTCGTTGGTGGTGGCCACGATCCTGATCCCCTTCCAGGTGGTGATGATCCCCCTCTATCTGCTGATGGTGCAGATCGGCCTGCGCAACAGCCTCTGGGCCCTGATCATTCCTCAGGCGGCCACGGCGTTTGGCATCTTCCTGCTGCGCCAGAGCTTCCTGGGGGTGCCGGTGGAGCTCGAGGAGGCGGCCCGCATCGATGGCTGCACGCCGCTGGGGGAGTGGTGGAACGTGATGATTCCTGCAGCCCGGGCCGATCTGATCACCCTGGCGATGTTTGTGTTCATCGGCACCTGGAGCGATTTCCTCTGGCCGCTGGTGATCCTCGATGAGCCCCGCCTCTACACCCTGCCCCTGGGCCTGCAGCAGCTGGCCAGCAGCTTTTCGCTGGATTGGCGCCTGGTGGCGGCCGGTGCGGTGGTCTCGATCCTGCCGGTGCTGGCCCTGTTCATCGGCCTGCAGCGCTACATCCTTCCCTCGGCCACGGGCGATGCGGTGAAGGGGTAGCTGGGCGCCGACCCTGCCCTTAGTCGCCGCAGCCCCGCTGGATCACTTCGCGGCGCAGGTTCTCCAGCTCCGGATCGGCGGGGGCCTCCGGTGCGAACAGCAGGGCCCAGGCCAGGCTCACCTGGCCCGCCAGCAGCTGCTGGTCGATGGCCGCCAGCCAGGCTTGCCCATCGTGGCCCAGCTTGCGCACCAAGGCGCCATGGCTGGCCAGCTCGGCGGCTGATGCGGCCTGCAGCTGCACCTGCGCAAAATGCCCCGGCCCCTGGCCGCTGGGGCGCAGCAGCAGGGTGAGGGCTTCGCCACCCTGCAGGGGGGGCAGTGGCCAGATCAGGGGCTGGGGCAGCACCCGGCCCTCTGGCAGGCGCCGTTGCCAGAGGATCCGCTCCGCCGCCAGCAGCCGCACCTCCTGCAGGGGCTCCGCCACCACCAAAGTTGGCCTGGGCAGGGGCAGCAGGCCGGCGGCGCTGCCATCGGCCTGGGGTTCGATTCGCGGTGCGATCACACACACCTCGGGGGGCGCCGAGGCCAGCGCCTGGCCAGCTGCGGCCAGGCCCAGCGCTGCTGCGGCAAGGGCCAGCTCTGCTGCGGCCAGGGCCAGCTCTGCTGCGGCAAGGCCGTGGCCGGGCCAGCGCCGCAGTCGCTCAGAGGGCCTGGCCAGCAGCCATCTCCGGCTGAGCCTGCTGCTGCCAGTGGTGTTGGTGCCAGGCCCAGGCATGGTTGAGGATCGTGTCCAGATCGCTGTAGCGCGGCCGCCAGCCCAGCTCCCTCTGGGCAAGCTCGGCACTGGCCACCAGCACCGGTGGGTCGCCGGGGCGCCGTGCGGCCACATGGGCGAGCAGGCCCCGGCCGGTGACCCGCCGGGCCGCATCGAGCACTTCCTGCACGGAATAGCCGGTGCCCGTTCCCAGGTTGTACAGCAGCGGTTCCCTCGCTTCGGTGCCTCGCCCTGCGGGGTTGGCGCTGGCGAGCAGCTTCTGCAGGCCGAGCACGTGGGCATCGGCCAGGTCGCTCACGTGGATGTAATCGCGGATGCAGGTGCCATCGGGGGTGGGGTAGTCGTCGCCGAAGATCTGCACGTGGCCGCGGCGGCCGGCCATCGCTTCGAGCACCAGGGGAATCAGGTGGGTTTCGGGGGTGTGGTCCTCACCCAGGTCGCCGGTGGGGTCGGCTCCGGCGGCGTTGAAGTAGCGGAAGATCACGCTCGGCAGGCCGTAGCTGCGGCCAAAATCCGCCAGCAGCTGCTCTACCATCCACTTGCTGCGGCCGTAGGGATTGATCGGCTTTTGGGGGGTGGATTCGCTGATCGGCATCGTTTCCGGGATGCCGTAGGAGGCGCAGGTGGAGGAGAACACGATCGGGATCGCCGGCCCTGTGCCGCGGCGCACCGGTTCGGCCAGGGCCTCCAGCAGCACCAGGGTGTCGCCCAGGTTGTTGCGGTAGTACTTGGCCGGATCGGCCATCGACTCCCCCACGTAGGCGTAGGCGGCGAAGTGGAGCACCGCCCGCACCGGTTCGCCGCCGCAGGCGGGATGGCTGCCATCGAGCAGGCCATCGAGCAGGGCCCGGTCGCCCACCTGGCCCACCACCAGGGGCACCTGCAGCACCTCCTCCACGATGCGGCGGTGGCCGTACACCAGGTTGTCGAGCACGATCGGGCGATGGCCGGCGCATTGCAGGGCCCGCACCGTGTGGCTGCCGATGTAGCCGGCGCCACCGGTCACAAGGAGGTTCATGGCTGGAGCACGAGGGAGGGTTCGCTGAGGGGCGCCGTAGGCGTCGCCGAATCAGGGGTGGTGGTGGCAAGCGTGGCGGTGCTGGAGCTGAGCCGCTCGCGGAAATAGGCGATGGTGGGCTCGAGCCCCTGATCGAGCGTCACGGTGGGTTGCCAGCCCAGTTCACGTTGCGCCAGATCGATCACCGGTTGGCGTTGCAGCGGATCATCGGCCGGCAGCGGCTCGCAGATCAGCTCCAGATCTGGGTTGATCCGATCGCGCACCTTCTCAGCCAGCTGGCGGATCGTGAATTCGCCCGGGTTGCCGATGTTGATCGGGCCGGGGTGCTCACCGTTCATCAACCGGATCAGCCCTTCCACCAGATCATCCACAAAGCAGAAGGAGCGGGTCTGGGAGCCATCGCCATAGAGGGTGAGCGGCTGGCCGCGCAGCGCCTGCACGATGAAGTTGCTCACCACACGCCCGTCATCGGGCAGCATCCGCGGCCCATAGGTGTTGAAGATCCGCACGATGCGGATGTCGGTGCCGTGCATCCGCTTGTAGTC
>JAWOHV010000138.1:0-2968 GCA_046484965.1 Prochlorococcaceae cyanobacterium | reverse complement strand
CCGATGGCTCGGTGCTCAGCCCCGACGCCTCGATCGTGCGGCAGGAGCGCTGGCAGGCCCTCACCCCAGAGCAGCGCCGCGGCTTCGCACCCCTTTGCCCCGATCTGGTGGTGGAACTGGCCAGCCCCAGCGATCAGGGGCCCCGCGGCCTCAGCACCCTGCGCCGCAAAATGGTCGCTTACCAAGCCAATGGCGCCCAGCTCGGCTGGCTGCTGATTCCTGATCAGCAGGCCGTGGAGATCTGGCCGGCCACTGGCGCCGGTGAACCTCAGCGTGTGGAGGAGGCCTCCGAGCTCGATGCCGGCCCGGTGTTTCCGGGGTTACGCATCGATCTGCACGAGATCTGGATCGGTTGAGCTTGCCCGGCAGGCCCTGCGCGAAGCGGTGGCCTCGGTGTTGCAGCAGCCGCAGTGCCTGGAGCTGCTGGTGGCCGATGGCGGCTCAAGCGATGGCAGTCTGCAGCTGTTGGAAGAGTTGGCCGCCAGTGATCCGCGTGTTCGCCTGGTGAGCCGCAGCGATGCCGGCCCCGCCGATGCACTCAACCAGGCCTTCCGCTCCGCCCGCGGCACCCTGATCGGCTGGCTCAATGCCGACGACCTCTATCCCTCGGCCGCCCTTGCCCGCGCCGGGGCGCCCTGGCCGCGCATCCCCACTGGCTGATGGTCTACGGCGAGGGGGAAGAGTTTGATCTCGGCACCGGCCTCTGCCAGCGTTACCCCACCTTGCCGGCCCCCCAGAAGCTGGAAGCCTTTCGCTCCCACTGCTTCCTCTGCCAGCCCACGGTGGTATTCCGCCGCAGCATGGCCGTGCTGCTGGGCCCCTTCGATCAGCACTGGCGCACCGCCTTCGATTTCGACTTCTGGCTGCGTGCCTTTGCCGCATTCCCCCATCGCATTGGCTATGTGCCCCACCTCCAGGGCCGCACCCGCCTGCACGACGCCACGATCACCAGCCAACAGCGCAGCCGAGTGGCTCTGGAGGCCATAGCGCTGATCGCCCGCCATTTCGGCGCCGCTCCTGCCACCCGTTTGCACAACTACGCGCTGGAGTTGCAGCTTGGTATTGCCGCTCTACCTGCGGGCGTTGGCGTTCAGGAACATCTAGCCGAGCTGGCGGCTGAGGCCGAGCCCTGGCTTGAGCCTGAGGCCCTGAATGAATTGCGACAGCACTGGTTGCTGGATCCCGAAACAGCCTCTGTTCAACTGACTACTGAGCAAAAGGCCGCTGCTCTGCCACCACCCCGCTGGCGGCCCCTATGCCTTCAACTTGATTTGCATGGCCGCACCGATCCAGGCGCGCTGGCTGTTGCAGGCAGGCCTCGATCCCCTGCGCGAACGCTGCACACTCACTGCCTGGCCCTGGGAAACCCGGCAGTGGCCTCAGGCCTGGCAGCCTTTGCTGGAGGTGGCCGATGAGCTCTGGCCGTCCAGTGCCTTCACGGCAGCGGCCCTGCAGGTGCCCGCTGCTGCCACGGTCTGCCCGCTGAGGCGGTGCTGTTTGGCTACGGCTTTGATCTCAACTCCACCGCCATCCGCAAAAAACCGATGGGCGCGCTGGAGGCCTTCCAGCTGGCTTTTCCCTTGCCCGAGCTGCCGGCCTGCTTCGGGCGCGGCATGGCAGAAGCCCTGCAGCTGGGGGAACAAGATCTGCCGTTAGCCCTACGCTGAACGCTCGCCGCAGCCACGGCCATCGAGGAGCTGCTGCTCTGGCCCCCGGGGCCCTGGCCGCCAGGCGCCGCAGCGGTTCCGGCGGGGGTGACGGCCCAGGCCTTTCATGTTCAGCTTCCGGACACCGCCGACGCCGCCACGTTCTGGCAGCCCCTGGGCGGCCTGCTGGCGGGCCCCCTGCCCTGGTGCCTCGCTCTCGGCCTCGATTCCCGCGATCCCCCCAGCCCCCAGGCCCAGACCAAGCTCCTGGCAGCGCTGGCGTCCTGGTTGCCGCATCCCCGCTGGTTCCGCCCCTGGGGCCGGCCGCTGCTGCTGGTGCTGCCCCTGGCTGATCCGCAGGCCCAGGCCTTCTGGTTGCAGCGCCTGCGCGGCACCGGTGCCCAGCTGTTGGAGCTCCACCACGCCCGGCCGCCCGCCAGCCAGGCCGATGGGGTGGTGCTGCTCCACCCCCACGGCGAACCGCCGCTGCCGGATCAGGCGCCCTCGGAGCTGCTGGCCCTGCAGAGCCCCACCTACGGGCCCCTGGGGCCCCAGGAGCACCGGGCCGTGTGGCTCGATCCAGCCATCGCCTGGCGCCAGTGGCGTGCCCATGCCCGCGCCAACACCGCCCTCCATGCCCACCACCGCCCCGGCCTGGTGGTGCTGCAGCTGCCCCCCGGCCAGCCCCTGCCCGACCTCACCCCACCACCAGCGCCGGCGCCGCGGCCGCCCCTGGAGCGGGCCGTGGTGGTGCATGCCTTTCACCTGGAGCTGCTCGAGCCGATCTTGCAGCGCCTCGAGGCACTGGTGGCC
Organism: Prochlorococcaceae cyanobacterium; assembly: GCA_046484965.1. Classification (GTDB taxonomy): domain Bacteria; phylum Cyanobacteriota; class Cyanobacteriia; order PCC-6307; family Cyanobiaceae; genus JAWOHV01. The sequence goes on along the minus strand of JAWOHV010000138.1, from coordinate 509 downwards.
AGCGAGGGAGCGGTTGCGCCGGCCACCGAACTGTTCTGCACCGCACCGGAGGCGCACCTGCCGGCCCTGGGCCCGCGGCTGGCGGCCCTGCCGCTGCCCAGCCACCTGGTGCCCGTGGCCAACCACGGCCGCGACCTTTATCCCTTCCTGCAGCTGCTGCCCGAGCTGATCGCCCGCCGCGCCCAGCTGGTGCTCAAGCTCCACACCAAGCGCTCCAGTCACCTGCAGCCCGGCAGCCTGGTGCGGGTGCGCGATGGCGCCGCCTGGCGCGAGGGGCTGCTCGACGGCCTGCTCGACCCGGCCGCCCATGCCGCGCTGCGCCGGCGGCTGGCCGAGGCAGGCGACGCCCCCTGCCTGCTGGCGCCGGAGGCGTTCCTCTGGCCGGTGGAGGTGTCGATGGGGCCTTCGGCCCCCAGGCTCACCGCCCTGCTGGCCGAGCAGGGGCTGGAGCTCTCGGCCCTGCGCGGCCGCCGCTTTCCCGCCGGTTCGATGTTTGCCTGCAACCAGGC
>JAWOHV010000099.1:0-6864 GCA_046484965.1 Prochlorococcaceae cyanobacterium | reverse complement strand
CTGCCCCCATCGTCCCGTGCGGCTCCCGCTCGGGCCCCCGGCGGCCGTCCTCCAGCGCGATAGCGATCCCCCGGCCGGCGAAGCCGGCCTGATCCTGGTGCTGGCCGGTGGCGTGCTGCTGCACCACTGGCAGCGGCTGCTGGGTTGGTTGCCGCTGGCGCCAGCCAGCCTGCAGGCCGGACCACTGCTGCCCCGGCTGGCCTTCGCGGCCCTGGCCCTGGCCCTGCCCTCGCTGGCCTGGCTGGGCCTGCGCTGGTTGGCTGGCCTGCAGCGTGGCAGCACACCAGCCTGGCGGCTGCTCTATGCCCTGCTGCCGCTGCTTTGGGCACTGCTGCTGGCCCGCCATTTGCCCCTGGGGCTGGAGGAGGGGGGACAGTTGTTGCCGGTGAGCCTGGGCCGGCCGGCTCTCCCTGCCTGGAGTGCCGATCCCCATGTGCTCGCCTTCTGCCAGAGCGCCGTGGTGCTGCTGGGGCTGGCGGGTGCCGCCGTGTTGATCCTGCGGCTGCAGCCCCGCGGCCTGCCCCGCTGGGGTGCCACCGCCCTGGTGCTTGGCATGGCGGCGGGCGGCCGCTGGTTGGTGGCTGGTTGAGGCCAGGAGTTCAGAGCCTGCGCAGTTCAGAGCCCGCGGCAGAGACGCCGGATGTCATTGCTGTGATCCAGGCTCCGGCTGTCGCCCGGTTGGGCTTCGGCCAGCCTGTGCACCTTGGTGAGCAGGTTCTGGGCCCCGATCGTGTTGGCGAGAGCGATCTTCTCGGCGCCGTGGCTACGGCTCCACTGCAGGCAGAGGTCGCGATTGTCCTGGGCCACCAGGCCCAGCTGAGTCGCCGCTTCGCTTGGCACCTGGAGGTCATGGCAAGGGTTCGGAGCGATCCAGGCGGGGATGGCGAGGACCGCTCCAGCAGCCACTGGCAATCAGCGCTGAGAAGCGCACCTGGTGGGGTTGGCCCAGATACACCCAGGCTAAGTCGCCTCCGCTGAGGGGTAGGCGCAGCCGTTGGAACAGCCTGGGCGCGCCCTCGAGCCGATCGAGCGCTGCCAGGCCGCGCCCTGTGATCGCGTAGAGCTCGCCATGCACTTGGCCGGCCTCGCTGGCCACGGCCATCGGAAAGGGGCCGAGGTCGTAGAGCAGTGCACCGCTCAGCAGGCGCTCACCGCCGTAAACGGCTCCTGCCAGCCAGTGGTGGTTGGCCAGGCCCCGCTTGAGCGTGCCGTAGACGAAGACCTGGATGGTGGCGGGCTCTGTTTCCAGCTGACTCATCGATCTTCTTCTGATGCTCTGGCGTTCCCGCATTGGCAGTGTGCGGGCATCTAGGGTCACTTCGCCGGTTTTGCCGGCAGCCGTTCTTCCCGCTCCAACCTCGTGACCACTGCCCTGCTGATCGCTCTGGCCGCCTCCCTGGTGCTGATGACGGTGATCGTCAAGCGGCTCGAGAAATCGACCTAAAAATTCGCCGCACGGCTTCAGGGGCCCTCCTGGCGTTCGGCTTCGGCCTTCAGCCTGGCGATCCGCTCAAGCAGTGATTCGTTGCTCATCCGGCTGTTGAGCCGCTCGGCCAGCAGCGGAAAGGCCAGCGGGCCCGGCCGTGGCGTGCTCTGCAGCAACCACTCGCAGCTCTGCAGCCGCTCCAGGGCGGCCGCCAGCCTGGGCCGCTCCAGCTGCTCGGCCAGCACCTCGCGGCGGGCCTGCGCCAGTAAAAGGTTTCCCGGCTCATGGCGGCTGAACACATCGAAGAGCAGGGCGGCGCTGATCTGCAGCTGGCCGCCGCTTTTGGCCTGGCCCGGAACATTGTTCAGCACCATCCCGGCGATCTGGGCGATGGCGCGGAAGCGGCGCCGGCAGAGCTCGGAGAGGTTGATCGCCTGCTCCAGGTCGGCGTCGAGCTGCTCCACGTTGAGCAGGTCGTCGCCGTGGAGCTCCAGCAGCTCGGCAAAGGGGTAGCCCTTCGGGGCCAGCAGCTCAAAGCCGTAGTCGTTCACCGACACAGTAATAGTGCTGGGGCGGTGGCGGGCCAGGCGCCAGGCCCACAGAAATCCGAGCCCCTCATGCACGAACCGTCCTTCGAAGGGGTAGGCATAGAGGTGGCTGCCCTCGCGGCTGCGGCACACCTCCACCAGCAGCTGCTGCCGGCGGGGGAGGGCCGAGAGCTCCGCCTGGCGCCTCAGCAGCGGCTCTAGCGCCCTTAGCTCGGGGCTGTCGAGTGTGGCCTCGCCCGCGATTGCCTGGGCGCAGCGATCCACTTCGGCGCGCAGGTGTTCACTGAGCAGGTCGGAGAGGGCCATCTGGCCGCCGGCCCAGGCCGGCACCGTGGTGCTCTTCTTCGTGCTGGCCTTCACCTGGGCGGTCATCTCGCGCAGGCGCACGAACTCCAGCTGCCGCCCGGCGAAGAAGAACACATCGCCGGCCTTGAGCCGGCTGATGAAACCCTCCTCCACGTGACCGAGCACGGCGCCGCGCACAAAGCGCACCGTCACGGCCCGATCGGCGGTGATCGTGCCGATGTTCATGCGGTGCAGGCGGGCGACGGCCTTTTCGCGCACCAGGCAGCGACCGTTCTCACGCTCGAGCTTGCGGTAGCGCGGGTAGGCGCCGAGGCACTCCCCGCCCTCCTCCAGGAAGCGCAGGCACCACTGCCAGTCGGCCTCCCTGAGGGCGCGGTAGCTCCAGGCCGTGCGCACCACCGCCAGCTCCTGATCGGGGCAGAAGCCCGGCCCGCAGGCCAGGCTGGTGAGGTGCTGCAAGAGCACATCGAGGGGTTGCTGCGGCGGCCGCCGCCGTTCCACCAGCCCCTCGGCCAGCCCTCGGCGCATGGCGCTTACCTCCAGCAGCTCGAGGGCGTTGGTGGGCATGAACAGCACCTGGGAGGTGCCGCCAGGGCTGTGGGCGCTGCGGCCGGCCCGCTGCAGCAGCCGCGCCAGGTTTTTGGCCGAGCCGATCTGCACCACCCGCTCCACCGGCTGAAAATCCACCCCCAGATCGAGGGAGCTGGTGGCCACCACCCAACGCAGCGCGCTCGCCTTCACCCCCGCCTCGATCGCCTCCCGCTCGGAGCGGTCGATGGCGCTGTGATGCAGGGCCAGGGCCCCCTCCATCTCCGGGCAGGCGAAGCGCAGGCACTGGTGCCAGCGTTCGGCCTGATTGCGGGTGTTGGTGAACAGCAGGGTGGAGATGCTGGGATCAAGGGCAGCCACCAGCTCTTCGTACATGCGCAGGCCGAGGTGGCCGGCCCAGGGGAAGCCATCGATCGAATCGGGCAGCAGGCTGCGGATGGCGGTGCTTCGGCGGATCGGGGCGGTGATGATCCGGGGCTCGCAGGCGGTTCCGATGGCCCCCTCGCCGGTGGTTGCGCCCTCCGCCACCCCCACGGCGGCGCGGGCGGCCTCCTCCAGGTTGCCGACCGTGGCGCTGATCGCCCAGGTGCGCAGACCAGGGCGCAGCTGCCGCAGCCAGCTCAGGCAGAGTTCCGTCTGGCTGCCCCGCTTGCTGCCGATCAGCTCGTGCCATTCATCGAGCACCACGGCCTGGAGGGCGCCGAACAGCTCCGCTGCCTTTGGGTTGGCGAGCAGCAGGCTCAGGGATTCGGGGGTGGTGATCAGGATCTGGGGGGGCGTGCGCAGCTGCTTGCTGCGCTCATGGCTGGAGGTGTCGCCATTGCGGATCGCCAGCCGCAGCGGCCAGCCCATCGCTTCGATCGGTGCAGCGATCGCCAGGGCCAGGTCGCGGCTGAGGGCCCGCAGGGGGGTGAGATAGAGCAGGCGCAGGCCGGGGCCGGGCTCGGCCAGCAGTTCGGCGATCGGCCCCATCACCGCCGCATAGGTTTTGCCGGAGCCGGTGGGCACCTGGATCAGGCCGCTCTCGCCGGCCAGGTAGGCCTCCCAGGCCTGGCGCTGGAAGGGCAGCGGCCTCCAGCCCTGCAGGCGGAACCAGGCTTCGATCGGGGCGAGCTGTTTCAAGGTGCCGGCGCAACGGCAATGATGCCCTGATCAGCGCTTGAACCTGTGATCGGTCCTCTCCTGCAGCACACTTTTTTGCTGATCAGCCTGGCCCTGTTCAACCTGGTGGGGCCGCTGCCGGCCGACCTCGGTGTTCAGAGCGGCGCCCTGGCCCCGTGCCCCTCGCCGGCCCACTGCGCCCGTGAAAACTGGCCTGTGGCCGATCCAGCCGCGGCCCTGGCCGCCCTGGTGCCGGTGCTGGAGGCGACGCCCCGCGTTGCTGTGGTGGAGCGCCGCGACGGCTACCTGCACGCCACCGCCAGCAGTGCCCTGTTCGGCTTTGTGGATGATCTGGAGCTCTATGCCGACACGGCCCACGGGATGCTGCAGGCCCGCTCGGTATCGCGGCTCGGTGATTCCGACCTGGGCGTGAATGGGCGTCGGCTGGCGGCCCTGCAGCAGGCCCTCCCTGAGGCTCTCACGGCCGCGTCTTAGCGCCGTTTCCGGCCGGAGAGGCCAGCTCAGCTCTCCAGCAGGGCCAGGGCTGCGGCCAGGGTGTCGGCTTCGGCGGCGGGTTTGTCGTGGCGCCAGCGGCGGATGCGCGGGAAGCGCACGGCGATGCCGCTCTTGTGGCGCGATGAACGCTGCAGACCCTCGAAGGCCAGCTCGAACACCTGCAGGGGCTGCACCGCCCGCACCGGCCCGAAGCGCTCGCTGGTGTGGCTGCGGATCCAGCGATCCAGGGTCGTGATCTCGCTGTCGTCGAGGCCGGAGTAGGCCTTGGCAAAACTTATGAGTTGGGCAGGTTCGCCGTTGGCGGCCGGCGATTGATCCCAGAGCCCGAAGGTGTAGTCGGTGAACAGGTTGGCGCGGCGGCCGCTGCCGGCCTGGGCGTAGAGCAGCACCGCATCGAGCGTGTAGGGGTCGCGCTTGTGCTTCCACCAGTGGCCCCGCCTGCGGCCTGCCAGGTAGGGGGAGTCGAGGGCCTTGAGCATCAGACCCTCGGCGCTGGCGGCGGTGGCCTGCTGGCGCAGGGGCTCCAGCTGCTCCCAGGCCGCCAGGGGCAGCTGGGGGGAGAGGCGCAGGAGCCCGGCTCCAGGTGCTGCGGCCGCCGCCGGCAGCAACCGGAGCAGGCTCTCCAGGGCGGCACGGCGCTGGCTCAGGGGCGCCTGGCGAATGTCTTTGCCCCCCTGCTCGAGCAGGTCGTAGGCCACGAACGCCGCTGGACACTCGGCCAGGATCTTGCGCGCCGGTGCCTTGCGCCCCAGCCTGCGCTGCAGCTCGGCAAAGGGGGCCGGCCGTTCAGCGCCGGCATGCCAAACCAGGATCTCGCCGTCGAGCACGCTGCCCTCCGGCAGGGCCGCTGCCGCCGCAAGCAGTTCCGGAAAGGCGCCATTGATCAGCTCCTCGCCGCGGCTCCAGAGGAAGCTCTCGCCGGCGCGGCGGATCAGCTGGCCGCGGATGCCGTCGAACTTCCACTCCGCCAGCCAGGCATCGCTGGCGCCACTGAGGGCCGGGCGGCCGTCTTCGCGGAGCTCCAGGGGCGAAGCCAGAAAGAAGGGGTAGGGGCGGCTGGGTGCGGCCTCGACCTGGTCTGCGGGGGCCAGCAGGGCCCGATAGGCGCCGGGGCTGGCCGTGAAACCGCCCATCAGCCGGTGCTGCAGCAAGGCCGGCTCCAGGCCGCTGAGCTGGGCCAGGGCGCGCAGCACCAGCCCCTGCGCCACCCCCACCCGCAGGCCGCCGGTGAGCAGCTTGTTGGCCACCAGCAGTTCGGCGCTGCTGAGCCCGCGCCAGAGGTGGCGCACGGCCTCGGCCTGCTGGGCGCCCTCGAGGGCGGCGGCGGCTGGCAGCAGCTCAGTGAGCCATTGATGCAGAGGCTTTTCAGCGAAAGTCACCTCCCTGGCGCCAGCATCGGAATCGCTGAAATCGGCGCCCAGCTGCCGCCAGAGCAGGGCGATGGTTTCGGCCGAATCGCCCACGTGGGCGTAGCAGTCGTTGAACAACCACTCCGGCAGGGGGGAGCCCTCCAGGCAGATCTGGCGCAGGCGGCGGCCTGTGATCAGGCGCTTGCCTTGCTTGCCCAGCAGCACCTGCAGGGCCCAGGCCCCATCAGCGGCATCCACCTCGCTGAAGTAGGCAACCAGGGCCTCAACCCGCGCCCTGGTGCCGCCGCTGCCATCCAGCTCGTTGTAGAGAGCGGCAAAGCGGCGCATGGCGCTCAGATCCGCCGCACCACCACCAGCCCGCGGCTGCGGCCGGAGCTGCTGTCGGTCGTGCGCATGGCGTGCCAGAGACCTGCCAGGGGCACCCACACCGAGGGGTAGCGATAGCGGGCCACATCGAGGATCAACACCCGGTCCGTGGCGGCGTGGTAGGCCGCCAGCGGCGAGATGTGGCCGCCGCCGGCCTGGCCTAGGGCCTGGCGGTCGTAGTTCACCAGCAGCCGATCAGAGGGCTCATTGAGGTTGCGGCGCAGCAGCAGGCGGAACTGGGCCTGGCTGAGCCGGTCGCCGTGGATGGCCCGGGCCTGCAGCCCATGGCTGGCCAGCAGCGCCCGCAACTGCTCCAGGGTCATGCCCTGGCGGGCCACAAGTTCGGGGGCCAGCACCGCCCGGGTGCTGGCGGATTCGAACACGTTCTCCTGGGTCCAGAAGCGATAACTGCCGTAACCCGGAGCCGCCGGGGCAGGCACCGCCAGGCTGTTGAGCACCATCACCATGCTGGCCACGCCGCAGTAGGCCAGGTTGGCCTGGGTGAGGTACTGCTCAGCCAGGGGGCCGTAGTCGGCGCGGTCGACGCTCTGCAGCAGCAGCGTTTGGCCCTGGGGCTCCGGCAGGGCAATGGTGCTTCCCGGTTGGGCCAGGGCGGCGGCGGCCGGGGCCAGCAGCGCCAGCAAGCCGAGCCCAAGGCTGTTGCAGAAGGCGAGAGTTCGCC
>JAWOHV010000285.1:0-2607 GCA_046484965.1 Prochlorococcaceae cyanobacterium | reverse complement strand
GCAGCGCGTTCCCGGGCTGTTCGGCCTGCTGCGCGGCCTGATCGATGCCAACCGCCTGGCAGGCCACCGAACCGGCCAGTTCCTGCTGCTCGGCTCGGCCTCGCTGGATCTCCTGGGGCAGAGCAGTGAAAGCCTCGCCGGCCGCATCGCCTGCCTCGAACTCAGCGGCCTGAACGTGCTCGAAGTTGGCGAATCCGCGCTGGATCAGCTCTGGAATCGTGGCGGTTTCCCCGACAGCTTTCAGGCCGCCAGCGACAGCCAGAGCAGCCTCTGGCGGGCCCAGTTCCTGCGCACCTACCTGGAGCGCGACATCCCCCAGCTGGGCCCCCGCATCCCGGCCGAAACCCTGCGCCGCTTCTGGACAATGCTGGCCCACAGCCAGGGGGGCTTGCTCAATGCCGCCAGCCTCGGCCGCAGCCTCGGGGTGGATGGCAAAACCGTTCGCCACTATCTCGATCTGCTGGTTGATCTGCTGCTGGTGCGGCAGCTGCAGCCGCTGCACGCAAACTCCGGCAAGCGCTTGGTGAAATCCCCCAGGATTTATATCCGCGACAGCGGCCTGGTGCATACCCTGCTTGGCCTCGATGACCTCAACATGGTGCTCGGCCATCCCGTCGCCGGCAGTAGCTGGGAGGGGTTTGTGATCGAAACCTTGCTCAGCCTGTTGCCGGAACGGGCGCAAGGCTGGTTCTACCGAACGGCTGCGGGGGCCGAGATCGATCTGGTGATCGAATGGCCGAAGGGCCACCGCTGGGCCATTGAAATCAAGCGCAACAGCGCCCCAAAGCTCAGCCGCGGTTTCCACCAGGCACGCGCCGATCTCCGGCCCGATCGCTGCTTCGTGGTGGCGCCCATCATCGGGTTCTACCCCCTGGCAGAAGGAGTGCAGGTGATCAGCCTTGCCGAGCTGGCACGGCTGCTGCAGGTTCGATGAACCGGCACTTGGTTGGCGATCGCCAGGGCGGCCAGATCACCATCGGCCGTGATCAGCCCCATCCGCTTGGCGATGGCGGTGTTGCTTTCACCAGCGCCGCAGGCCAGCACGATCTGGGCCCGTTGCACGATCGAATGCTGCAGGGATCGGGAATGGGCAAGGGCCTGCAACTGCTGAACCTCTTCTTCGTTGAGAACCAGCGGAGGCATCGGACGTCCAAGCGCCACAGGGCACCTCGGGGGACACTCCCGATTCAACCTGTTATTTCCGGGACGGCACACTAGCTGGATGTTTTCACGCAACAGCGACTGAACGACACAAGGGCGCCCCAAGGGGCCGGCCCTGAGAACCCCACGCAGCGGATATCAGCGGGCCAGGCCCAGAAACACCAGCAACGAACGGTTGAGACGCAGCGGGTCATCATCTGCCAGGCGGCCAATGCACTGGCCCAGGCAGCTTCGGAGGCCATTCTCAGGCGATGGTTCCACCAGGATGCGAAGCATTGGTGCTTCAGGGTTTCAGAGAAGTCGTCATCCTGAATGATCACCGCTGGGCGAGGCTTACCGGCATAACCAGGGCCACCAGCGAGGATCCAGATCTCACCGCGCTTCACGGGTTGAACCCAGCATCGGGTCACTCAACCACCGAATCGATGAAGGCCTGGATTTCGGCCTCCTCGGGGCTCTGCGCCACTAAAAGCGCCTGCCGCCGTGCCTTGGCAGCGAACTCGGGTGCATGAACATCCGACCACCCAGATTTGGATCGGCCGCATCCCCTGGGCGCGTGAATAACGGGCGCCCCATCACTCCGGACCCAACTGATCCAACAATGCCTGCTCTGCCAACAGGGCGAGGTAGGCGTTCAGTCTTGCTCGGTTGAGCTCGGATGGGTCGAGCTGCACTCGGGCGCTGAGTAGAGCTGCGCCGCGGAGGAGAGCAATTCCCTGCCCCTGGCGTTCAGCTGCCTCAGCCTGGCGTTCTCGCGCTTCAGCTGCTCGGCTTCGTTCTTGATCTGCTCGGTCTCGCTCCTCAGCTGCTGCGCACGCATCTGCGCTTCGAGCCCACGCATCCTCGCGTCGAGCGCACGCATCCTGGATTCTTCGATCCTCCTCTCGACGCCGGGATCGCGACGCCAATTGAGCATCGACAGCCACAACCGCCAGCGAGGAAGCGATGAGCCACACGCCCCATTGCCGATTGAGTTTGTGCTTGGTTGAGCCGAAGGCGATGTGGTCATAGGAGCTGTAGAGAGCGATGAGACCGATCACAAGGCCGCCGATGGCTTGCATCCAGGCCTGGCCATCGAAACCGAGCAACCTCCAGCGTCGATCTTCTGATTCTGGCGCAAGTTCGGTGCCCTGATCGGATGGCTGATCTGGCGACCTCCCCCGGCCACCAGCGAGATCCCCGGAATCAAGCTCGGCCACAGCAGCGAGCGGACGCAGTAAGGCTCATTGTAGTACATGCGTTCGCCCGCTACAGCTGGCTGCCACCCCCTTGAGCGGTCGGCATCGTGGCGGCGCCTTAGCAGATGCCGCTTAATTTCAAAGCCATCCGTTGTCTGAACCCCCTTGCTCTGGCGCCGGCCCCGCCAACTGCTCTTCCTCTGTGCCTGGCTCGATCTGGCCGGGGTTTTGCTGCTGGGCGGGCTGGTGGCGCGCTGGCGTGGTTCGG
>JAWOHV010000041.1:0-7685 GCA_046484965.1 Prochlorococcaceae cyanobacterium | reverse complement strand
GATTTCGGCTCTAAATCTCGGCGGCGGCGCGCTCCACCAGGCGCCGAGCCACCGCCTGCACGCCGGTGTGGGCGTAGGTGTCGGTGAAGGCGTCGAGGAAGGCGGCCAGCTGGTCCATGCGGCCCTGCCAGGGTCCGAGCGTGCCCTCGAGGGCGCGCACGGCCTTCTGGCCGTTGAGCCCCAGTTCGCCGATGAAGCCCTGGGCCCAGCCCGACCATTGCCCCACCCCCTCGCGCAGGAAGCCGAGGTGGGCGGCATCGCCCCGCCCCGGGATCTGGCCGGCCATGCGTTCGTAGGCCGGCAGGCGGTGCAGCTCGGCCTGGCTGGCCGATCCCAGCAGGCCATCGAGCCGCTGCAGGGCCTGATCGCCCAGGGGCAGCAGGGCGTCGAAGCAGATCAGGGCCGCCATTCGCACCCGGGCTTCGCTGCCGTACTCGGCCAGGGCGGCGGTGAAGTCGCCGAAGCTGTCGCCGGGGAGCCCGTTCACCTGGGTGAAGGCCAGCATTTCGGCCGCCACCTTGAGGCTCAGGTCCACCGCCTGCAGCGTGTCGCTGGGGGGGGTGATCGCCGAGAGCCGCTTCAGCAGCGGGATGCCGGCGGTGGCATTGGCAAGGATGCGCAGGCCGCCGGTGGCGTGCTGGGAGCGGTTGACGGCGTCGTAGAGGCCGATTGCCCGGCCATAGCCCTCATGGCGGGCATTGCTGAGCTCATCGGCGCGGGCCCGCACCTGGCCAACCAGCTCGGGATCGCTGCTGCCGATCACCTCGCTGATCAGCTCTGTGGAGCTGGTGAGGTTGTGCCAGCGGCCCGGCACCAGGGTGCTGATTCCCTTGAGGGCCAGCACCGTGAGGTTGCGCTTGGGCAGGCGATCGAGGCGCTCGAGAACGGTGCGGCTCATGCGGCCTCCTGCAGGGCGGGTTCAGGGGTGCGCTGGTCAGGGCTGCGCTTGGGCAGTGGCAGCCGCAGCGGCGGCTGGCTGCCGGCGGGCAGGGCCTTCGGCGTGCGGGCCGATTTCAGGGCCGCCAGGCCCTTGAGGTCGAAGGCGGTGAGCAGCTCATGGCGTTTTTCGCTGTTGAGGCCGCTGCCCTGGCCGATCACCTTCACCTGGAAGCGGTCTGCCACCAGCAGGGCGCTGGCCTGGCTGCCCTGCTCCACCAGCGGCCAGCCGCCCAGCTGCTCGGCGCTGGCGCTGAACTTGCTGCGGGCCGCCGGTGCGGTGGTGGTGTCGGAGATGGCCAGCAGGCCGAGCAGCTCGTCACCCTGCTTGAGGCGGGCTTCGGCGAAGCCACGCTTCTCCTGGGTGAACACGATCTGCTGGCCGGCCTCGGGGGCCGGGAACAGGCGGTTGAAGGCGGAACCGTTCACCACCTGGGCGGTGGGGATGTCGGCCACCGTGCCGCCGGGGAGCCAGTCACGGAAGGGGAGCACCAGCAGGGCGCCGATCAGCAGAACGGCTACCAAGCCCAGGCCCAGGGCCCAGCGCAGGGCACGGGACATCGCAACCTCAGAAACGTTTCTGGGTGGTTCATAGCTGCCGCAGGCGCGCTGAATCCATTCCTGCAGGCGCCCTTCATGGTTGTTTGCGGGGCTGATCAATTTTTGATCGGATCTTGATTGCCGCTCTCCAATGTCTCCGGGGTTTTCGGGGTCTTCGGGGTCTTCGGTCGGTGGTGGGGCCCTCAGGCCAGGCCCACCAGCTGCATCGAAAGATCCCACATCCGCTCGGCGGTCTGCGGATTGCTGGCCTGGTCGGAGAGTTCCTGACGGAACTGGCGGCCGTCCTTGCGCTGGCGGTTGCCCCAGCTCCAGTGCACCCCCGAAACAGCGAATTCCGGATCGCAGGTCACATCGGCCACCCGCTCACCGGCCAGCTCCTGGCTCACGTAGCCACCGGTGATCTTGCGCTGGAACCAGGGGAAGATCGTCTGGAAGGCCGGCGGCGTATGCCGAAACAGGGGGGAGTCGGCGACGCAGCCCGGATACAGGGAGCTGAACACGATGCCGCAGGTTGCATGCAGGCGGCGGTGCAACTCCTGGGTGGTGATCATGTTGCAGAGCTTGCTGTCCTTGTAGGCCTTGCCGGGCTTGAAGGCCTTGCCGTTGGCCATGCTCACGGGCGCTTTGAAACCGGCCGCGAAACCGGAGAGGTCGCCCAGGTCGGCCGGGGCGGGGATCGGGATGCGCCCCCCCAGCTCCTTGGAGTTGGCCGTCACCGTGCCCAGGATCACCAGGCGGCGCGAGGGATGGCTGGAGCGCTGCAGATCCGGCAGCAGCAGCTGGATGAGCAGGAAATGGCCGAGGTGGTTGGTGGCCATCGAGATCTCGTAGCCCTGGGGGGAGCGCTCGGGTTGCTTGAGGCGCGGTTTGTAAACGGCCGCATTGCAGATCAGGGCATCGAGGGGGCGGCCGCTGGCGTGGAAGGCCTCCACCAGGCGGCGCACGCTCTCGAGATCAGCCAGGTCCACCTGCAGGTGGGTGAGTTGCGACGGTTCCAGACCCAGGTCGGCGGCGGCGCGGCGGGCCTTTTCGCTGTCGCGGCAGGCCATCACCACATGCCAGCCGCGCTTCAGCAGGGCCTTGCTGGCGTAGAGCCCCACGCCGGAGGAGGCACCGGTCACCAGCACCGTGCCCGGGGTTCCCAGCCGGCTCGCACTGGCGGCGGCTGGGCTGGCGGCGGGGGTTGAAACCATGGCGGGCGGGCGTCAGGCCGGTGGCAAGGGGCCCAACCTACGGACGCACAGACGCCACGGCCTCGGGAGCGCTGGCTGGCCCGGTGGCTGGCTCTGTGGCTGGCTGCTGATGCTGCGCCTCGCTGCCGCCGTGCCACACCACCCGCAGCCGGTTTGGGGCGATCCATTGATCCTGCTCGCCCAGCAGCTTTTGTTCGCCGCCGGTGGTGAACAGGTGGTCGAAGCTGTTGCGGATGCGCTCGAGCTTGGCGGTCTGCAGGTCGAGAACGGCGCGCAGTTCACCCTGGCGATCCATGCGCTCCTGGTAGGCGCCGGCCAGTTTGATCAGGCTCACGGCGGCCACCACGCTGAGGCCCACCTTCACAGCCAAGCCGATGGCGCTGCACACCAGTTCGCGCTGCTCCTGCTGCCGCGAGAGCTCGGAGGCCATGTGGACGGCCAGAATCGGCGCGGCCTGGGGTTTCCAGGCGGGCCTTGGGGCCACCGGGCGCTGGGCGCTGCGGGGGGCGGTGGCCGCGGTCATGATCGGGGCAGGAATGTCGACTGCTTCTAGCGCCCTGCCACGCCCTTGCCAAGGGCTTCTTGTTCAGTGGCACACCTGGCCACAGCAGGCCGGAATGGGGCTGCTCAGGCCTTGAAGAGGCTGAAGGAGAGACGCACGGCCAGCACACCGGCGTGGGCCGCCACCACCAGGGCGATCAGGACCTGGGCCTGGCTGAGGGTTGTCACCATGGCGAGCTTGGTTATCGGGATCGCCCCATTCTTCGCTGGCGCCTGGCTACGGTCCACCCCCTTGCCGCCGCGCTGTCACAGCTCTTGATGGCCGCAGCGGCTACGCCAGGCTTCCTGCCAGTGTCTTCCCCCAGCGCCTCGATCCTCGTTTCGGCCGACCAGATCCGCGGCCTCGATCTGGCGCCGCTGGCGCCCTGGCAGCAACGGCCCTTGGCCGAGCTGGTGGCTGAGGCCGCCGGAGAGGCGGGGCTGGTTCTCCAGTTCGACTGGCCGCGCGACGACGACGATCCCCGCGAGCTCTCGGAAATCCCCGAGCTGCGCCTCTGGAGCCTGAGGGCAGACGCCCTCTGGCCCTGGCTGCCCTTGCTGCTGGAGCGCAGCAGCGGCCAGCTGGCCCGCCATGTGGCGATGCTGCTGCCCCACAGCTTCAGCCCCCAGGCTGGCTTGCGCTTTGCCGAGGGCGCCCTCGAGCTCTGGATCAGCCAGCGATTGTTTCTGCTGGATGCCCTGGCCCAGAGCCAGGGCTTCGGCTGCCGCCAGGGGCTGGGCCAGATGGCAGCCGTGCTGGGGATGGAGCTCGATCCGGCCTTCTGGGCGATGCTGCCTGAGCCCAGCTAGGCCAGGGCCAGAGCGATCGCCCGGCGGCTGCTGTCGATGGCCAGCAGGGCGACCAGGGCCCGCAGCAGCCAGGCCAGGGTGGTTCCCTCTACCCGGTGCATGCGGGCGGCAGCCCACTGGGCCGAGAGGGCAGCCGTGCCGCCCAGCAGCAGGGCCACCGGCAGCTGGCCGCGGCCGTCGGCCAGGAAGGTGGGCGTGGCGGCCGCCGCCGAAACCAGCACCGCCAGGGTGCTGAAGCGGATCGCCAGGTGGATCGGCACCTGCAGCAGCCGCACCATCACCGGCACCATCACCAGGCCACCGCCCACCCCCAGCAGGCCGGTGCCAGCGCCGGCGACGCAGGCTGTGGCGGCCAGCCCCGCCAGCGGCAGCGAGCTTGCAGGCCGCTCCGCGGGCAGGCCATCGCGGGGACGGATCATCAGCGTCAGCAGCAGGTAGAGGAGCGCCTGCAGGGCCAGCAGCTGCCAGCCGCTAAAGCCCAGGCCCAGCCGGGCCATCAGCAGGCCCGAGAGGCCGGCGGCTCCGGCAATCATCAGGGAGGGGGACAGCGGCAGGGTGCCGGCTCGCAGGTGGGCCAGGGACCCGCCAGCGGTGGTGAGCACGATCGCCACGCTGCTGGTGGCCAGGGCCTGATGGGGCGCCAGGCCGAGCAGCAGCAACAGCGGCGAGAAGATCAGGCCGCCGCCGATGCCCAGCAGGCCGGAGAGCAACCCCGCCAGCAGGCCCAGCGGCAGCAGCGGCAGCAGGCTCCAGCTGAGGCCGCTGGCAGAAGCACTCAGCGCGGCACTGGCAAGCGGGAGCGGCATCGGCCGGGCAAGCTCAGGAGATGGTGCGAGCCCCAGCATCCCCCATCTCCGGGCCACCTCTCTGGTGGCTGCTGCCCACCGGCGAAGCCGATGGGGCCTGGCAGATGGCCTGCGACGCCTGGCTGCTGCAGCGGGCGGTGGCCGGCTGCCGCGAACCCGTGCTGCGCTTCTACCGCTGGCGCCGGCCCACCCTCTCGCTCGGCTACCACCAGCGCCAGCTGGAGCCCCACTGGCCGGCCCTGGCGGCGGCCGGCCAGATCGATCTGGTGCGGCGGCCAAGCGGCGGCCGCGCCGTGCTGCACGCCGGCAGCCTCACCTACGCCCTGATCTGGCCCGAGGCCCCCCGCAATCGGATCGTGGCCTATCGCCGCGCCTGCGGCTGGTTGCAGGCCGGCTTTGCGGGCCTTGGGCTGCCGCTGCAGTTCGGGAGCAGGGCCGGGCGCGGCCAGCCCAGCAACTGCTTCGCCCTCAGCAGCAGCGCCGACCTCTGCCACGCCAACGGCGTCAAGCGGGTGGGCAGCGCCCAGCTCTGGCGGCGCGGCCAGCTGTTGCAGCACGGCAGCGTGCTGGTGGCGCCACCAGCTGCGCTCTGGCGGCAGGTGTTCGGCAGCGAGCCGCCGGCCCTGCCAGCGCTGCCCTGGCCAGCGCTCAGCCACGATCCCGAGGCCCAGCTGATGGCGCTGGAGGAGCACCTGATCGCCGCAGCCCGGCAGCGGCTGCCGGCGGCGCTGGGATTGCGGCCCGAGGGCGACCAGTCGCCGCCACGCCAGAGCCCCCTGGCTGCAGCCGAACGGGCCGAGATCGGCGCCTGGCCAGCCTGCCGGCTGCCGGATCTGGAGGATCAACCGGCCTGAGGCGGATCACCCTCTGGGCCGCCAACCTCGCCAGTGGTCAGCATGCTGCGGGCCACCTGGTCGAGGGCCAGGCCCAGGGGATAGACGCGCTGGCGGCGGGCGCTCTCCAGCAGGGCTGCCGGTAGCCGCACCCCCAGCTTGGCCAGCACGGCTTCGGCCAGTTCAGGCCGCTCCAGGGTGCCCACCGGCAGGCCAGCCGGGCCGATCACCAGCAGGCGCGGCGTGGCGCTGTCCTCCAGGAGCAGGGCCCCCCGCCAGAGGCCGTCGTCGTCGCGCAGCTGGGGCAGGCTGGAGAGAGGTTCAAGGTGGTCGCCCACCTTTTCGGTATCCCAGTGCTGCACGGGCACCTGCTGCAGGGTCTGCTCCGGCAGCACGCCCTGCCAGCGGCCGCGGTGGGTCACCAGCAGCCAGTCAGCGGGCCCTTCCTCCCGCATCTGCAGGCGGCTGAGGTCGCGCAGGCTGCTGTCGGCCTCCAACACCCGGAAGCGGCGCCGCATCGCCTCGCTGACGCGCATCTCCTTGAGGGCCTTCTGCAGCGCCAGCTGCTGCTGCTGGTTGCGGGCGGCGCCGAGGCCGAACCAGCCGAGCAGGATCAGCCAGATGCTGCCCATGCCAGCACCGCGCAGCAGCATCAGGGTGCCGAGGGTCACCGCCAGCAGTGAAAGGAAGCGGCCGCTGCCATTGGCCACCTGCACGCCCCGCCTCTGGCTGCCGGTGATCTGCCACACCAGGGCCTTGAGGATCAAGCCGCCGTCGAGGGGGAGCCCCGGCAGCAGGTTGAACAATGCCAACACGAGGTTGAGGTTGCCCAGTTCCTTCACCACCTCCCCCAGATAGGGGGAGAGGTGGCTGGCCTGATGGCTCGAGCCGAGCAGCAGAGCTGCCAGCAGCAGGCTCACCGCGGGGCCTGCGGCGGCCACCAGCAGGGCGCCGATGGCTGTGGAGCATTCCCGCTCAACGCTGGCCACACCTCCCATCAGAAACAGGGTGATGCTGCGCACCTTCACCCCCTGGGCGATCGCCACCATCGAATGGCCGAGCTCATGGAGCAGCACCGAAACGAACAGCAGCAGCGCCGTCGTGAAGCCGAGGGGCCAAAGCAGTGTTGCGGGCAGGGCCTCGTTGGCGAACACGAGGGCGTACTGCTGCCGGAAGGCCATGGTGGCCAGCAGCAGGATCACGAACCAGCTGGGATGGATGCGCAGCGGGATGCCACGAATCCTGAGCAGCGTCCAGCCTTCACCCACCGCGTTTCTCCTTTCCCTTTGGGGTTGGCCTTTGCCCGATCCTAGAAACGTTGCTCACCCCAGCCAGGGATCCGGTGTGTCCGAACCTGTCCAGCCTCCTGTCCAGCAGCCAGCCCAACAGCCTGCTGCCAGCATCCGGCTGAAGATCTGCGGCCTGCGCCTGCCTGAGCAGGCCGCTGCGGTGGCGGCCCTGGGGGTGGATGCGATCGGGGTGATTGGCGTGGCTGCGTCGCCGCGCTGGCTGGCGCCGCAGCAGCGGCCGGAGCTGTTCGCCGCGCTGGCGGCGGTCAGCCCGTCGTGCCAGGGGGTGCTGGTGGTGGCCGATCCAAGCGATCGCGAGCTCGCCGAGCTCGATCCGGAGCGGGGCCACCGGATCGTGCAGCTGCATGGTCAGGAAACACCCCAGCGCTGTCGCCAGCTGCGAGCGCAACTCGGTTGCCCGATCTGGAAGGCGCTGCGGCTGCGGCGGAGCGCCGACCTGGCCCAGGTGCAGGCCTACGCCGACAGCGTCGATGCCCTGCTGCTCGATGCCTGGCAGCCCGACCAGCTCGGCGGCACGGGCCAGCGGATCCCGCTGGAGTGGCTGGCAGATTTCGCGCCACCGCCGGCCAGCCACCAGGGCAGCGGTGTGGCGGCCGAACGGGTGCCGGCCCGCAGGCTCGCCAGCAGGGCCGGCACCCGTTCGGCCGCCACACCGCCGGCCAGCCACCAGGGCAGCGGTGGCGCGAAATCTGCCAG
>JAWOHV010000034.1:0-4206 GCA_046484965.1 Prochlorococcaceae cyanobacterium | reverse complement strand
GGCCAGCCGCGGTGGGGCGAACAGGTCACGCAACCACACACTCAGCGCCGCAGCCGACGGCGCCTGGTCGAGCAGGTCCAGCAGTCCGACCCGCCCGCGGTCGGGCACGGTGATCGCGCCGTAGAAGGGGGCCGACCGCTCGCCCTCGGGGACGAGCCAGGCCAGTAGCGCGGCACCGACCTCCAGGCCGTCCGCCAGGGAGTGGTCCACGAACCGGTGCTGGTCGCCGGTGTGCAGGTCCAGGAGCGTGCAGGTGTCGTCGGCGGCGACCTCGACCAGCTCGTAGAGCCCGGCACGTACCTGCGACCAGTCGCGTAGCAGCGCCAACTCGTCGGCCGGCAGCAGCGCGCCCCGCAGGTCACACATGTCGGCGATCACGCCGCCCTCGAACAGGGCGAGGTTCAGCGCGGCCGTGTCGCGGTAGCTACCGGACGCGCCGTCCACGGCCATCCCGGTGTGTCGAGCGACCTCCATCACCGTGTCGCTGGCCGCCGGGCTGGCGTAGAAGTCCATCAGCTTGCGCATCAGCCACGGCATCCGCTCACGCAACGGCCAGCCGCCCCGTGGTCGGTGAAGGGTTGGGAGCTGGCACGCCATGGCTGAGCCAACGGGCAGGGCCAATGCACAACGGCTGTTGCCCCTGGCCCTGGCGGCCCTTCTGGGCGCCTGCACGGCCCCGGCCGAACCGCCGCGCCGCCAGAGCGTGGACACCTCAGCGGTGCAGCTGCGTCGCTTCGCCGACACGATCAACACGGTGGCCACCCTGGAAGCGGAAGCCGAAGTGAAACTGGCCAGCCAGGCCGGCGGCCGTGTGGAGCGGCTGCTGGTGCGCTCCGGCGAGAGGGTGAGCCGCGGCCAGCTGCTGCTGGTGCTCGACCAGACCCAGCAGCAGGCGCGCGTGGCCTCCCTGCGGGCCCGGGAGCAGCGCGACCGGCTCAACTACCAGCGCTATGAGCAGCTGGTGCGCCAGGGGGCCGCCAGCGCCATCGACCGTGATGCCTACAAGGCCGAGGCGATCGCCTCGCGCGAGGAGCTGCGCGCCAGCCTCGCCGACCTCACCTACCGCGACCTGCGGGCCCCGATCGATGGCGTTCTGGGTGATATCGAGGTGAAGGTGGGTGATGTGGTGCGGGCCGGCGACCCGTTCAGCACGATCCTGCGCAACGAGCGGCTGCTGGCCCGCCTCGATCTGCCAGCCCCGGCCGCCGCCCGGGTGCGGGAGGGACTCACCGTGCAGTTGTTTGGCGAGGGCCTTGACCAAGGCGGCGAGCAAAGCAGCAATCAAGGCGGAGAGCGCGAACTGAGCCGCGGTGCGGTGGTGATGGTGGATCCGCGCCTCGACAGCGGCAGCCAGGGGTTGCTGGTGAAGGCCGCGATCAGCAACCCCCAGGGGAAGCTGCGCGATGGCCAACGGTTGCGGGCCCGGATTGTGCTGGCCGAGGGCGAAGCCCCGGCCGTGCCCTTCAGCGCCGTGACCCGCCTGGCCGGCCAGCCCTTCGTTTTCGTAGCCGGCAACCTGGCCCAGCTGCGCCGCGATCCGGGCCGCACCCCCCTGGCCCCGCTGAAGGGCCTGCCCGAAAGCACGCCGGTGGCGCTGCAGCGGCCGGTGCGCCTCGGGGAGCTGCAGGACGGCCAGTACCCCGTGCTGGGGGGGCTGGAGCCGGGGCAACGGCTGATCACCTCGAGCCTGGTAGGGCTGCGCCACGGCAGCCTGATCACAGTTCGCTAATCAGCCTTGATGATCGGCTGCGCTGATCAACCACGCCGGGGGGCGCCGCGGCGGGCCGCCAGCACCTCCTGCACCTGCCGCCAGCTCACACCGTGGTGGGCCAGAGCCACCTGCAGATGGAACACGAGGTCGGCGGCCTCGCCCGCGATGGCCTCGCCGTCGTCGTCCTTGCAGGCCATCACAAACTCGGCACTCTCCTCACCGATCTTCTTGAGGATGGCGTTGTCGCCGCCCGCCAGCAGCTTGTTGGTGTAGCTGCCAGGTTCGGGGTTGCTGCGCCGCGCCTCGATCACCCGGGCCAGTTCGGTGCAGGCATCGGCCGGTGGCGAAGCGGGCGCAACGGGATCAGCCGCCAACGGATCAGCCCCAAAGGTGCTGAAGAAACAGCTGCGGGCGCCGGTGTGGCAGGCCACATCACCGCTCTGCTCGATCGTGAGCAACAGCACATCGGCGTCGCAGTCGTAGCGAAGGCCGCGCAGGGCCTGGGTGTGGCCGCTGCTGGCGCCCTTATGCCACAACTCGCCGCGCGAGCGGCTCCAGTAGTGCACCTCGCCGCTCGCGAGTGTGCGCGCGATCGCCTCCCGGTTCATCCAGGCCACCATCAGCACCGCCCCATCGAGCCAGTCCTGGGCGATCGCCGGGATCAGGCCGGCATCGTTGAAGCGCAGGCCGGCCAGCCAGGCCCCAAGCTGGGCCCCGGATAAAGCCCCAGACGACACCCCGGGCGGCTGCCCCGGCTGAAATGATGCAGAAGGGTGGTCAGCCATTCCCTCCACGGCAAGCGACTCCGGCAGACGCGATCCTCCCCCATGCCCTCCCCGGCGGCCTACACCTGCAGCAAGACCTTCAGCGGTTACCCCTGCTGCCACCGCCAGTGGCGCCATGGGGGCCACTGCCGGTTTGTGCATGGCTACAGCCGCAGTTTCAGCCTCTGGTTCCGGGCCCATCAGCTCGATCGCCATGGCTTCGTGGTGGATTTCTCCAGCCTGCGGGAACTCGAAGATCGACTGGCCGCCCAGTTCGACCACACCTTTCTGGTGAATGCCGACGATCCCCTGCTCGAGCAGTGGCAGGCCCTGCACAGCCAGGGCGCCCTCGATCTGCGGGTGATGCAGAACGTGGGCATGGAGGCCAGCGCCCTGCTGGTGTGGGGCTGGGCGAATGCCCTGCTGCAGGGCCGCGAGGGCGGCCGGGCCTGCTGCTGGAAGGTGGAAGCGCGCGAGAACGAGAAGAACGGGGCCTGCTACGAGGCCCTGCCCAGCTGGTTCAGCGAAGACAAGTTCAGCGAGGACAAGCTGGGCCGATGAGCGGGCCCCTGCTGGCCACCGCCTGGGCGATTTTCCAGGGACTGCTGATCGAAGCCCTGCCGTTTCTGCTGATCGGCGTGGCCCTGGCCACAGTGGCGCGCCGCATCGATCGAAGGGGCGGCTGGATGCAGCGGCTGCCGGACCATCCCCTGCTCGGCCCCCTCAGCGGCGCCGCCATGGGCTTCGCGCTGCCCGCCTGTGAATGCGGCAACGTGCCGGTGGCCCGGCGATTGCTGGGCTCCGGCGCCCCTCTGGGCACCGCCCTGGGCTTCCTGTTCGCGGCGCCGGTGCTCAATCCGATCGTGCTGGCCAGCACCTGGGCCGCCTTCCCCGACCAGCCCTGGCTACTGCTGGCGCGCCCCTTGGGGGCCGTGCTGATCGCCCTGGCCCTCGCCCTGCTGCTCCAGAACCTGCCGGAGGCCGAGCTGCTCGAAGCGGCCCTGCTGGAGGAACGGCGCCTCAGCCAGCCCCTCAGCCAGGTGAGCCTGCTGGAGCGGCGCAGTGGCGTGATCGGCGTCGGCGCAGGCCCAGGGGCGCTGCCGCTCACGCCGCCAACCGCGCCTGCCATCAGCACCGACTGGGGCACGCTGCTGGCCCACGGCAGCCGCGAATTCCTCGATCTGAGCCTGCTGCTCGTGATCGGCTGCGCCATCGCCGCCCTGGTGCAGACCCTGATTCCGCGGGAGTGGCTGCTGCTGGTTGGCCAGGCCCCCACCCTTTCAATCCTGGCGCTGATGCTGCTGGCGGTGCTCGTGTCGGTGTGCTCGAGCGTGGATGCCTTCCTGGCCCTCGGCTTCGCCGCCCAGGTCACGCCCGGGGCGCTGCTGGCCTTCCTGCTGCTCGGTCCGGTGATCGACCT
Source organism: Prochlorococcaceae cyanobacterium (assembly GCA_046484965.1). Lineage (GTDB taxonomy): Bacteria > Cyanobacteriota > Cyanobacteriia > PCC-6307 > Cyanobiaceae > JAWOHV01. The sequence continues at coordinate 311 of JAWOHV010000034.1, read as the reverse complement.
CAAATTGATCGGCCTGTTCAGCCTGCTGTTCCGCCCGCGGGGCCTGCTGCTCACGGTGGTGGGCGCCAGCCTGGCCGTGCTGCTGATCTGCCAGTGGGTGAACCTGCTGCTGCGATGACCCCTTGGCATGCGCTATTGCTGGGCCTCTGGGGCGTGGTGCTGCTGCAGAGCGCCGCCAGCGGCCGGCTGGCCCTGCTGCTGCGGGCCGACTTCCACCCCCTTGTGGTGGTGAGCGGCGCCAGCCTGCTGGCCCTGGCCCTGCTGCTGGCCCGCAGCCAGCGCTGCCAGAGCCGGCCGCGCCTCGGGCGCCG
>JAWOHV010000281.1:0-12798 GCA_046484965.1 Prochlorococcaceae cyanobacterium | reverse complement strand
GGTGCCCCCAGGCCACAGCTGGACCCAGTGCTGGGGGGCCCACCCCAACGGGATAGGCCCCCCAGCCCTGCCCACTCAAACGATCAGTATTCAGTGGAGCTGCTCAGCTTGCTCAGGCTGTTTCCTCCCAGATCAGCGCTGGATCGGATAACTCCAGCAACTGGTCCCGTTGCCAGGCACGGGCCCGCAAGGCAGTGGTTGGCTTGAGCAGCGCCAGCTCACCCTCGCGGGGTTCCGGCAGCGAGGATCTGAGCTGGCGGCGGCGCAACTTGGCTGTCCAGCGACTGAAGCGATTGAAGGCTCTAGAGCGCGTCATGGGCATCTCCAGTGGAGCCTTTTCGGTCTACTGCTGCTGCCCAGGAAAGAGCAGTTCAGAGTAAACAGGTTCACGTGATCGGGAGCGGCGGCCGCGCCCCGGCCGGCGCAATGCTGGGATAGCCGCAGCTGTCGCCTGCCCCATGGCTCCTGCCCCTGACCCCGCCCAACAGCCACCACTGCGGCGGCTGCTGGGGGCCCTCAAGCCCCACCGCCGGCAGGTGTGGCTGGCGGCCCTGTGCTCGGTGCTCAACAAGCTGTTCGACCTGGCGCCACCGGTGCTGATCGGCCTGGCGGTGGATGTGGTGGTGCGTCAGCAGGCCTCCTGGCTGGCCGGCCTCGGCTTCAGCTCTGTGCCCAGCCAGCTGGCGGTGCTGGCGGTGCTCTCCTTCCTGATCTGGAGCGCCGAATCCCTGTTCGAATATCTCTACGCCCTGCTCTGGCGCAACCTCGCCCAGACGGTGCAGCACGAGCTGCGCATCGAGGCCTACGACCATCTGCAACACCTGGAGATGGCCTTCTTCGAAGCAGGCAGCAGCGGCCGGCTGATGACCGTGCTCAACGACGACATCAACCAGCTGGAGCGCTTCCTCGACCACGGCGCCAACGAGTTGCTGCAGCTGCTCACCACCGTGCTGGCGGTTGGCGGCGCCATGGTGTGGCTCTCCCCCAGGGTGGCTGGGGTGGCCTTCCTGCCGATCCCGGTGATCCTCTGGGGCTCGCTGGCGTTCCAAAAACGCCTTGCACCCCGCTACCGGGAGGTGCGGGAGCGTGCCGGCGACATCAGCAGCCGGCTGGCCAACAACCTCGGCGGCATGCTCACGATCAAGAGCTACGCCGCCGAGCCATGGGAAAAACAACGGCTCAGTGCTGAAAGCCAGGCCTACCGGATCAGCAACGGCCGGGCGATCCGGCTCTCGGCGGCCTTCATTCCCCTGATCCGCTTCGCCATCCTGTTTGCCTTCCTGGCGATCCTGGTGATCGGCGGACTGCAGGCCTGGCAGGGCACGATCGCCACCGGCAGCTACAGCTTCCTGGTGTTCATCACCCAACGGCTGCTCTGGCCGCTCACCAGCCTCGGCCGCACCCTCGACGACTACCAGCGGGCAATGGCTTCAACCAAGCGGGTGCTCGACCTGCTCGACACGCCGATCGCCATCCCCAGCGGCACGCTCAGCCTGCCGAGCGAGCAGGTGCGCGGCGAGCTCCGTTTCGAGAACGTGCGCTTCGGCTATGGCGGCCGGGAGCCGCTGCTGCAGAACTTCAACCTGCAGGTGCCGGCCGGCAGCACCCTGGGCATCGTCGGGGCCACCGGATCGGGCAAGAGCACGATCGTGAAGCTGCTGCTGCGGCTTTACGCCATCGACGCCGGCGCCATCAGCCTTGATGGCCTGCCGATCGAGGAGCTGCGGCTCGACGACCTGCGGCGGGCGATCGGCCTGGTGAGCCAGGAGGTGTTCCTGTTCCAGGGCACCGTGGCTGAAAACATCGCCTACGGCAGTTTCGGCGCCGGCCGCAGAGCCATCGAGAGGGCCGCGGGCCTGGCCGAAGCCGCCGCCTTCATCGAGGCTCTGCCCCAGGGTTACGACACCGTGGTGGGCGAACGGGGCCAGCGGCTCTCCGGCGGCCAGCGCCAGCGCATCGCCCTGGCCCGGGCGATCCTGCGCGATCCGCCGGTGCTGATCCTCGATGAGGCCACCGCCGCCGTCGACAACGAAACCGAGGCCGCCATCCAGCGCTCCCTGGAGGTGATCACCGCCTCGTGCACCACCCTGGTGATCGCCCATCGACTCTCCACCGTGCGCCACGCCGACCGGATCGTGGTGATGGAGGCGGGGCGGATCGTGGAGAGCGGCCGCCATGAGGCGCTGATTCGCGCCGGCGGCGCTTACGCCAACCTCTGGCGAGTGCAAGCGGGCCTGCGGGCCGATGAAGCCCTGATTCCCTGAGCCCACAGGGGCTGCCGAGCTGAGATCCCTGGAGCTGAGATCCCTGGAGCGGTGATCCCTACCCCAACCGGCGTGGGCTTAACAACTTCGGCTCCATAGCGTTGGGGCCGATTCAATCCCCAGTTCCGATGGCCAAGCCCATCCCCAACGCCGTCAGCTTCCGCCAACTCGAGCAGTGGCGCCAGCGGGCCGCAACCACCAACCCCGAGCAGGCAGGCAGCGAGAGTGCCGGCGGTGAGATTGCCGGCAGCAATCCTCGAGCCAGCAACCAGGCTTCTCAAGCCCAGCCTTCGCCCAAGCTCGAGCAGTTGCTGGCCCAGTACGAGCGGCTTGGCCAGGAACTGATCCAGGAGCTTGGCCGCCAGGCCGAAAGCCTGCCCCAGCAACGCTCAGGCAGCCAACTGATGGCCCTCGGCGCCCTCGCTGCCCACGTGCGCCTTGGGCTGCAGGCCCTGGCTGCCAGCCGCCGTTGAGCAGGGCGGCCGCGCCGGCAACAAAGTGGGCTGGCAGCTGCCATTAAGTTGGCAAAAATGAAGAGAACCGTGGTGAAACGGCGCGACCAGCGCGGTCCCGTGCTCCTCGCCATCGCCATCGGTCTGGGCAGCGGGCTGCTGGCGGCAGGCCCCCTGCGCGATCTGCTGCAGCAGCAGGCCAGCAACACCGCCAAGTTGTTGGCCAATCCGTTCGCCGCCTGGGCTGCGATCGCCCAGCAGGATGTGGTGATCCTCGGCACCGATGAGGCTGGGGGCAACACCGATGTGATCTCGGTGCTGCGGGTGGCTGGCGGTTCCACTGAGATGCTCCAGATCCCGCGCGACACCTACATCGATTCGCCCCGCTTCGGCCCGCTCAAGATCAATGCCCTCTACGCCGTCGGCGGAGCCGATGCCGTGGAGGAGGAGCTCTCACGCCAGCTCGGGCGGCCGATTCACCACCATGTTGTTGTGAATCTCGGCGCCATCCGGCGGCTGGCCGATGGCCTCGGCGGTATCGAAGTGGATGTGCCCAAGCGCATGGTGTACGACGACTTCAGCCAGGGCCTCCACATCAACCTGCAACCGGGCCTCCAGATCCTGCAGGGAAAGAACCTGGAGGGATTCCTGCGCTTTCGCCACGACGAAACAGGAGACCTCGGCCGGCTGGACCGCCAGCGCCTGGCCATCCGGGCCGTATTCAACAAACTGGCGCGCCCCGAGCAACTGGTGCGGCTGCCGTTGCTGCTGGCCAGCGCCGGCAAGGATCTGCGCACCGATCTGGGACCGATGGAACTGGGTGGCCTGGTGACCGCCATCGCCGGCACCGAGCTCAACGGCGAGCGCCTCGGCGGCCGCCCCTTCTACAGGGGAGGCATCAGCTACTGGGAAGCCGACTGGCCAAGGCCGCCCGAGGGCGAGGCGGCCAGCGGCGAGGCGCGCAGCGAGGGCTATCGCTTCCTGTTCTGAGTTCCGCCCTCGGCGCCATCGCTTTGGGAGAGGGTCACCAGGGCCAGCACCAGGGCCAGCCCGGCGAGCACGGGGGTGGAGGCCGCCACCGTGACACCCAGGGCGGCCGTGAACCAGATCGCCGCCGCACTGGTGAGGCCGTGCACCTCAGGTGGCCCGGGCGGCTGCTCCCGCGGCCGAGTGAGGATCTCACCCGCCCCCAGGAAGCCCACCCCGGCGGCCACCCCCTGAATCACCCGGCTGCGGGCCTGGGGATCGGGGCCGGCAGCCAGCACCATCAGACAGGCACTAAGCCCCACCAGCACATGCACCCTGATGCGGCTGGGCCTGGGGCTGCCGGCATGGTGGGCCCGGTTGAAGCCCACCGTGAGGCCACAGAGCACCGCCAGCCCCATGCGCAGCACGGCTTCGAGATCAGGGTTCAGGTGCAGCAGCGAAGCGATGGGTGGCATCTGGGCCCTCAGCTGGCAGCGGCCACCACTCTGGCTGCCAGCTGCTCCGCCGCCGCCGGCAGCAGGGCAAAAGCGCCACTGAAGCCGCAGAGGGCCCAAAGGCCCTCTGCCCCAGCCAGCGGACCCGCCAGGGGCTGGCCGTTGCTGCAAAAGCTCACCGGCACCTGCCGGTAGGGGGCCTCCAGGCGGGCCAGGGCGGGGTCGAGGCGGGCCAGGCCCTGCCGCAGCCTCGCTTCCATCAAGGCCGCATCCGGCGGAGCCCCTGCCGCCCCGCCAGGCCGCACCAGGCTGATCTGACCCAGCACCACACCTTCGCCCGCGGGGGCCAGGCCAGGATCCACGATCCACTCGGCGGCGCTGAGGCTGGCGGCGCGGGCCTCCAGCAGCGGCCGCTGCCAGCGGTAGGCCTGCACGATCCAGCCGCGGCCCACCAGATCCAGCCAGCGGCAACCGCCGGGGTTGCGGGGCAGCGAGAGCACCCCAGCCCAGCTCACACCCAGCCGCTCCGGCAAGGCAGGCCAGAGCTCCCGGCAACCGGCCCCCGCAGCCAGCACCACCTGCTGAAACTGCTGAACTGGCTGAACTGGCTGAACTGGCTGAAAATTCTGGCTGGATGACGCCTCGCAGCAGTTCTGCAGCTGCAGCTGCCAGCCGCCGCCGGCAAGCGGCTGGAGCTGCTGCACCACGCCCCAGCGCTGCTCCACCCCCGCCGCCGCCAGGGCCGCCGGCAGGGCCGCCAGCAGTTGCGGCGGATCAACACGGGCAACAGCCAGGGCCCGCGAACCGAGCGCCAGGCTCCAGGGGGGCAGCAGCGCCAGTGGAGCGGGCAAGCCATGCAGCATCAGGGGGCTGGGCCGAAAACCCAGGGGGCCATGCAGGCGCTCCAGCCACTGCCACTGCCGGCAGGGCCCCCGGCCCTGGAGGGCGCCGTAGCTGAGGGCCGTGGCCACGGCCTGCAGGGGCAGCCCGGCCCGTTCAGCCTGCCCAGCGGCCGGGCCGGCCAGCTGCAGCACCGAGGCTCCGCGGCGCGCCAGGGCCAGGGCCACCAGGCCTGAGGCCAGGCCGCCGCCCACCACGGCGATGGTTGCACCAGCGCCGATCTGCATGGCGCCGATCGGCATGGCTCAGATCTGGAAGCTGAAGGAGGTCACCACCCGCTGAAACAGATCCTTGACCCGGCTCCAGCGCTGCTCATTGGTGCTGGCGGCAAAGGTGTACAGCCGGCCCCGATCAACCACCACCGTGGCCAGCTCGTGGCGATCCCGGTCAGCCAGGTGGACGGTGTATTCGAGGTCGTAGAAGGTGCGGCCGCCGGCTTCCCGTTCGCGGGCTTCCACCAGGTTGGCCTCGCGGCCGCTGCCCTCAGGGGCGATCGCCGTGCGGCGCAACTGCTCGCCCACGGCCACCGCACTGCCGAGCTGGTCGAGCTCACGGCTGGGGTCTATGTCGGTGATCACCAGGCTGAGGGTCTCATCGCTGTTGATCAGATCGTGGAAGACCAGCTCGGGGCCTCCGCGCACCGCCACCCGGGTCCAGCCGGTGGGGAAGAGAAAGGCATAACGGCCATCGGGGCTCTGGTACGACTGCAAACCCGCCGCGCCTGCAGCGGCACCGCAGCCCACCAAGCTGACGGCCAGCAGCAGGGCCAGCAGGGGCTTCAGCAACCGACCGCCTCGATGCTGCAGCAGATCTTGGTGCAAGGCCATGGCAATCGCGGCAGCAGAGGTGGAATCCATTCTCGACCGCGGCCGGCCCACCCCATCTGCTTCGATCTGCGGGGCAGGCAGCATGGGCACAAATCCCCCGCACCCCTCCCTTGCCTGGCAAGTCAACCTGGATTGAGCGGCAACAACGCCGCCACGACTCCCGCTTCTTCCAGCTGCTGGACAACTCCTTTCTGTTTCGGCTGGCCCTCTCGGCCGCCGGCGCCCTGTCCCTGCTGCTGCTGGTGAACAGCTACGCCACCTGCCGCAACAACCAATGGGCCGAAGGCTGTCTCTGGCGGGATACCGAAGCCCTGATCAGCGTGGGCAACGTGGAGTCGCTCAGCATTGTGACTGCGGCCTTCCTCTATGTGCTTGAGGGCCAAAAGCGCAAACAGCGGGACAACCTCGAGGCCTACGAACTGCTGAAAACCTGCAACGCCTCCGGAGCCCGCTGGCTGATCGGGCGCATCCAAGCCCTCGAAAGCCTTAACCGGGCCGGCCTGCCCCTCGACGGCCAGGAGCTGGCCGGGTTTGACCTGCAGAACCTGCAGGCCCCCCATGGCCATTGGCAGCAGGCCAACCTGGAGAACAGCGTGCTGCGCAACGCCAACCTGGCCTCCACCGACTTCACCGGCGCCAACCTCCGCGGCGCCGACCTGCGCGGGGCGGATCTGCGCAACGCCACCTTGCGCGACGCAAACCTCACGGGAGCCGATCTCGAGGGCACCCTGCTGGAGGGGGCTGACTTGGAGGGGGCTGACCTCAGCGGAACGAACCTGCCTAAATTCAACGCACTTGCGGCGAATCGCTGAGCGGCTTCACGCGCCCGTTGGCCAGGCTGATCGACCAGTTTGAGCGGCTGCCCGGCATCGGCCCCCGCACGGCACAGCGCCTGGCCCTGCACCTGCTGCGCCAGCCCGAGGAGCAGATCCGCAGCTTCGCCGACGCCCTGCTGGCCGCCCGCAGCCAGGTGGGCCAGTGTCAGCGCTGTTACCACCTCTCCGCCGAACCCGTCTGTGAGATCTGCCGCAACGACGAACGCGGCAACGGCCAGCTGTGTGTGGTGGCCGACTCCCGCGACCTGCTGGCCATGGAGCGCACCCGGGAATTCAAGGGCCACTACCACGTGCTCTGCGGTTTGATCTCGCCGATGGATGGCATCGGCCCCGAACTGCTCCAGATCCAGCCCCTGGTGCGTCGGGTGGATGCCGAGGGGATCAGCGAGGTGATCCTGGCGCTCACCCCCAGCGTGGAGGGTGACACCACCAGCCTCTACCTGGCCCGCCTGCTCAAGCCCTTCACCACCGTGAGCCGCATCGCCTACGGCCTGCCGGTGGGCAGCGAGCTCGAATACGCCGACGAAGTCACCCTGGCCCGGGCGCTCGAGGGGCGCCGGGCAATGGAGTGATCACCCCAGCCGCATGAGCACTCCCGCCCGTTCCCGCTACAGCGCCATCGCTCCGAGCGAGCGATTGCCGGCCTGGCTGCGCCGTCCGGTGGGCAACGCCTCGCAGCTGGAAACCGTGCAGGCGGTGGTGAAGGGCCAGCGGCTGCACACGATCTGCGAGGAGGGCCGCTGCCCAAACCGGGCCGAGTGCTATGCCGCCGGCACCGCCACCTTCCTGCTGGGGGGGCCGATCTGCACCCGCAGCTGCGCCTTCTGCCAGGTGGATAAGGGCCAGGCACCGGCCCCGCTGGATGGCGCCGAGGCCGAGCGGGTGGCCGAGGCGGTGGCGGTGCTGGGCCTCTCCTATGTGGTGCTCACCGCCGTCGCCCGCGACGACCTGGCCGACCACGGTGCCGGCCTGTTCACATCCGCCATGGCGGCGATCCGCCGCCGCTGCCCCGCTACGGGCATCGAGGTGCTCACCCCCGACTTCTGGGGCGGCCACAGCGACACCGCCGCCGGCGAGCGGGCCCAACGGCAACGGCTCGGAACCGTTCTGGCCGCCGCACCGGCTTGCTTCAACCACAACCTGGAAACTGTGGAGCGGCTCCAGGGCGAAGTGCGCCGCGGCGCCACCTACCGGCGCTCCCTGGGGCTGCTGGCGGCGGCCCGCGAGCTGGCCCCCGCCATCCCCAGCAAGAGCGGCCTGATGCTGGGGCTGGGCGAAACGCACGAGGAGGTGGTGCAGACCCTGCACCACCTGCGGGCGGTTGACTGCCAGCGACTCACCCTCGGCCAATACATGCGTCCATCCCTGGCCCACATCCCCGTGGCGCGCTACTGGAGCCCGGCCGAATTCGAAGAGCTGGGGGCGATCGCCCGGGATCTGGGCTTCGCCCAGGTGCGCAGCGGCCCGCTGGTGCGCAGCAGCTATCACGCTGCCCAGGAGGATGCCATCAGCAGCCGGTAGGCCGCCTCCAGCCGGTGAAAAGCCTTGGCATCCCCGCCCAGATCGGGGTGGTGGGCCTTGGCCAGCCGCCTGTAGGCCCGTTTGATCGCCTGGCGGCTGGCGCCCGGTTCCAAACCCAGCAGCGTCAGGGCCGCGCCCTGGGGATCGCCGCCCGGGGCGGGTGAGCGCTGCTGGGCGCTGTTGCTGTGGTTTTCGGTGCGGGTGCCGCGGCGCCGCTGGCCGCCCTGCTCAAGCCGCTCCAGCCGTTGCAGCAGCACCGTCACCAGCCGCTCCGGCTCCTCGCTGAGCCACTCCGGTGCCCGCAGGCCGTAGATGGCGAAGGCCGCCCGCACGGCCCAGCGGGCCCGACTGTGGGGACCGCGCAACGCCTCGGCCAGCTCCAGCCCCAGGCCGGGGGAGCGGCGCTCGAGCTCCTGCTCCAGCTCCAAAGCGGGGTTCCACCAATGGCGGCGCTGCGCCTCAATCAAGGCCCGCAGCCCTCCGGGGGGGCCGATGCGCAGGCTGCGCCACTGGGGGTGGCGGGCCATCGCCTGCCCCCAGCGCTCCACCTGCTCGGCCGTGATCCCATGGCTGCCGCCGCTGGTGACGCGGCTGCGGGGCTCCTGGGCAGGGGCCTGGGAATGGGAATGGGAATGGGCACGGAAATGAGCTTGGCCCTGGAGTTCAAGCTGGAGCTGCAGCGCCCGCACCTGACGGCGCAGGGCATCGTTCTCGGCCTGCAGGGCCTCGAGGCTGCCGGTTACGGGGCGGCTGCCACCGGCCGGAGGCCGCCAGCGGCGGGGATCGAAACCCATCCGGGCCTAGGCGGCGGGGGCGGCTGCCATTGTTGCGGAACACGGCAGGCTGGCCCGCAGCCAGGCCATCAGCGGATCCCTCCGCTGAGCGCCAGCTTCAGGGCACTGCGGCGCAGGCCCTCGGCGCAGTCTCCTCGCATCAGCAGGCCGGAGCCGCCCCAGAGCAGGCGGGCGGGCAGATCGGCTGGCCCCGCGCCCAGCTCGCGCAGCGGCATGAAGCCAAGCCGGCGGAAGTAGCGCACCAGGCGGCGGTGCTGCTGCTCGCCATCGCGGATCGCCAGCAGGCTGGCGCGGCGGCAGGGCGTGGCCTCCAGGGCCCAGGCGAAGGTAGCGGCCCAGATCAGCGGCCCCACAGCGCTGGTCTGCTGGCCCTGCACGCGCATCGTGTCGAGCCGCAGGCCATCGGCCAGCGGCAGGGCCCAGCCCTTCAGCTCCCCCAGCAGCAGCAAAGGTGAGGCTGGATCAGCTGGATCGCGGCGCCGGGCCACACCCACCCGCAGCGTCCAGGCCAGAGCGGCCGGGCGCTGCACCTGCAGGCGCAGCAGCAGCCCCCGGCGACTGGCCTCCGCTTCGAGCTCAGGGAGGCTGGCCAGCGGCGCGACGCTCAAGGCTGCGGCTCCGCAGCGGTGCCGCAGCTGGAGCAGTAGGGGAAGCAGGCGTAATGGTGGAAGCCGCACTGGCGGCAGTTGTGCTGGAGATTCAGGCCGCAGTGCATGCAGTAGTCGGGCAGCTCACCATCACGGCGGGGCAGGTTGCGCTCGCAGCTGGGGCACTGGCTACGCCCCAGGGCCTGCAGGGCCTTCTCGTAGCGGATCGAGTGCTGGCGCTGCTCCTGGGGCGCGGCCTGCTCCAGCTGCTTGCGCGCCAGATAGTCGTTCAGCCAGCGGATCAGGGCCCGCCCCACCAGGAAGGTGAGCAGGGCCCCCACGCCATAGCGGATGTAGGCCCCGAAGCTGGGCAGATAGGGCACCAGCTCCACGAAGAAGGCGAACAGGGCGAACAGCAGAACCCCCCACACAAAGGGCCACTGATCGCTGAGGCGGAAGCGGCGGAACTGCCACAGCGCCAGGGCCAGCAGCGGCCCCACGAACAGAAGCCGGATACCGAAGGCCCGCAGCTCCGCCCGTTGCACCGCCTGCCGCCAGCGCCCGTCGGCCTCCCTGCGCAACTGCTCCAGCTGCTGCTGGGGTGGCGCCTGCGAAGTCCACACCTGCTGCAGCTGGGCGTTGATCGCCGCCTGCTCACCGCTGAGCTGCTGCTGTTGCCGCAGCAGCTCATCGAGCTGGCGCGCCCGGGCGATCACCTCCGGGTTCTGGTCTGATTGCTGCGTGGCCGAGCGGGTGGAGCGCCAGTTGTCGAAACCGGCCTTGGCCCGCGCGTAGGCCTCACCGGCCTGCTGCTGGCGATCCCGCAGGCGACCGGCCTGCTCCCCAAGCATCTGCTGCCGTGCCTGCAGGGGCCTCAGCCGGGCCTCCAGCGCGCTGATGCGCGGCTGGTCGAGATACTGCTCCAGCCGGGGCTGGCTGGAGAGCAGGGGCAGGTCGGCGATCAGGGCGCCGCCAACCTGAATCAGGAAGTAGGCGAACAGTAGGGCGATCAGCCACTGGAAGCTGCGCACCAGCCGCTCCGGACCTCGCGAAGGGTTGATCATCCTGCTGCCAGCGGCACTCCATGATCAGCCTGCCAACACCAGGGCGCCAGATCACTCCCCTCAGGGCCGCCACGGCTCCGCCAGCAGCACCGCCGCCAGGGGCAGGGAGCCATAGAGATGGGGGAACAGCTCGCCGCTGCCGGGCGCCGGCTCCAGCTTCACCACCCCGCCGCCCTGCTGCAGCCGGGCGGGATCGAGCAGCAGCAAGGTCAGCTCGCCGGGGTTCAGATCGGCGTAGAAGCACCCATGGGTGGCCGGCAGCTGCTCGGCGGTACTGAGGTGGATGAAGCCCAGCTCCTCCAGGCCCAGGCCCCGCGTGGAGCGGCGGTAGGAGCCCTCCGCCTGCGCCGCCTGCCACTCCTGGCGCAGGGCCAGGTGATACAGCCAGCGGGGTGAGCGCCAGCAGCGACGGGCTGCCCAGGGGGGCTCGAGCACCGCCGCCAGCTCCGGGCCCGCCAGGAAGCGGCCCAGCCAGGCCTGCAGCGGCTCCAGTTGCGGCTCTGCATCGAAGCCCGCCGCATCGGCCAGGCGGAACTGGCGCACAAACGGCAGCAGGGCCCAGTCGGCCAGCGAAGGCCGCCCGCCCAGCAGCCAGCCGCCCGGCTGCAGGCGGCGGCTCCAGCGGCGCAGCAGCGCCAGGGCTGCCTGCCGCTGATCAGAGCGGGCCTCGGCGGGCAGCCCAGGCCCATCTACGGCGAAACGGCTGGCGTATTTGAAGCGATCGAGGTGGTGCTTGAAGGGGCCGTCGTTCTCGGCGATCAGGGCCGTCATGGTGGCGGCATCCGCTGCGCTCCAGCCGGCCAGCCAGCCATGGGGATCGTGCCGCTGCAGGGCCCAGTGCATCAGCTCCAGGCTCTCGGCGATCACCCGCCCTCCAGCCACCAACACCGGCACAGTGCCCTTGGGGGAGGCCTCCAGCAGCTCCGGCGGCTTGGCCTTGAGGCTCACCTCGCGCAGCTCCAGATCCAGGCCCGGCCGCAGAGCCGCCGCCGCCAGGGCCAGCCGGGCCCGGATCGCATAGGGGCAGCGGCGAAAGCTGTAGAGAACAGGTGCTGGCTCAGGCACCGAGGTGGCGCTCGCCGCGCTGCCTGGCCAGCGCGATCTGCCGCTGGCGCTCGGCGAAGCGCCGCCTGTCATCAGCGCTGAAGCGCTCCAGGCAATGGCGGCAGCTCACCCCCTCCACGTAGCTGGGGAGCTGACGATCGGCCGACGAGAGCGGCAGGCCGCAGGCATGGCAGAGGCTGTGCTCACCTGGCTCGAGCCGGTGGTTCAGCGCCACCCGCTGATCAAACACGAAACACTCGCCCCGCCAGCGGCTCTGCTGCTCGGGGATCTGCTCCAGATAGCGCAGGATGCCCCCCTTGAGGTGGTGCACCCCGGCAAAACCCTGCTGCTGCAGGTAGGCGGTGGCCTTCTCGCAGCGGATGCCCCCGGTGCAGAAGAGAGCCAATGCCTTCGGCTGGCGCTCCTGCACCAGGGGCCTGAGCTCGCGCTCCACCCAGTCGGGAAACTCCCGAAAGCTCTCGGTACCCGGATCGAGGGCGCCGGCGAAGCTGCCGATCGCCACCTCATAGGCGTTGCGGGTGTCGATCACCAGGGTGTCCGGATCGGCGATCAGCGCATCCCAGTGCTCCGGGGCCACATGGGTGCCCACCGCCGCCGCCAGGTAGGGCTGCAGCTCCGGCTTACCGAGGCTCACGATCTCGCCTTTGATCCGCAGCTTGAGCCGATGAAAGGTTTGCTCAGCGCCCCGGCTGAACTTGGCCTCCAGTCGCTCCAGGCCGGCGATGGCCCGCAAGCGAGCCAGAACCGCCTGCACCCCGGCATCGGGTCCGGCGATGGTGCCGTTCACCCCTTCAGCGGCCAGCAGGATCGTGCCCCGCACCGCTTCGGCCGCCGCCAGCTGCAGCAGCTCAGCGCGCAGCAGCGGCAGGTTCTGCAGGGCTGCGAAGCGATAGAAGGCCGCCACCAGCAGCGGGGCCGGGGCTTGTGCCATGGCGATCAGCCCACCTGCACACCGGCAGCGCTGAGCAGCTCCCGGTCGGCCTCGACCGCCGGATTGCCTGTGGTGAGCAAGGTGTCGCCGTAGAAGATCGAATCGGCCCCGGCCAGCAGGCAGAGGATCTGGTCCT
>JAWOHV010000038.1:0-17833 GCA_046484965.1 Prochlorococcaceae cyanobacterium | reverse complement strand
CCCGTTACTCGATCATGCGCATCACGATTCCATTGGCGGTTGAGATCCCAGCAGCGCTCGCACCTGATCGGCCGCCGCCAGACCCGCTTCGATCGCCCCTTCGAAATAGCCCGGCCAGCGAGTTGCGCTTTCGGTTCCTGCCCACACCAGCCGTTGATGGGCTTGCTGCCAATCCTGGCCGTAGCTGCTCCAGGCACCAGGCATCAGAAAACTGGTAAAGGCGCCGCCGCTCCAGCTCTCGGCATTCCAGTTGTGTATCAGCAACTCGAGCGGTTCGGCGGCCTGCCCACCCCACAGGGCCTCCAGATCGGCCAGCAGCGCTTGCCGCCGTTGATGGTCCGGCAGGCCCTGCCACCGCACGGCGCGCTTGCCGGCGATGAAGCCAACCAGGATGCCCGCCCCGCCGGGCGGCGAACAGTCGACGCTCAGCTCAAGGGTGGGCAGGTTGCCGATGCCCAGGCCGTTGAGGCCCCGCTCGCGCCAGAAAGGACGCTGGTAGAGAGCCAACACCTTGATCATCGATCCCATCGGCGAGCGCTGCAACAGCCCGCTCCACTGGGGCGGCAGGGCCGGGCTGTAGCGGATACCCAGCCGCAGGGGCGGTGGTATGGCCACCACAACGGCGCCGGCCCTGATCACGTTGCCCTCAGCGAAGCCCACCTCCACGCCGCCGTTGTTCTGCGTGATCCAGTCCACCGGCGCCTGCAGCCGAATGGCGTCCACCAGCTCGGCGGCCAGGAGATCGGCCAGCTGGCTGATGCCACCCTCCACCAGCCAGGCCTCAGGCATTTCGTGCTGGGGGGCCACCGCCTGGCTCCAGGCCAGGTGCAGGATCGAGCTCTCGTAGGGCTCAAAACCGCCGGAACCGCCCATGCGCGTGAGCCAGGCCAGCGGGTAGCGCGCCAGGGCCCCTGCCCCCTGATGCTCCAGCCACTGGGTGATGCTGGTTTGATCGAGCTCGGCGGCGCCGGCGGTTCGCCAGGGCGACGCTGCCGGCACCTGGGCCACCAGCTCCTGAAACCGCTGTTGCACGGCCAGGGCCTGCTGCAGTTCTGCCGCCGGCAGGCCCAACTGCGCCGGCTCGAAGAACAGCAGGCTGGAGCGGAAGTCAGCCGCCAGGCCGGCCCGGTGCGGCACCCCATCCCAGTGGAACACCCCCTCACCTTCATAGGGGGTGGCAAAGCGAGCAACACCAAACTCCTCCAGCAGGCCAAGCAGCCGCTGGTGGCTTGCCCCCACCCACTGGCCGCCCAGGTCGAGCTTGATGCCCGAGGCACTGGAGCAGCCGAGCATCCGGCCCCCCCAGCGCTCACGCGCCTCCAGCAGCACCACCTGCAGGCCCTGGCGACGCAGCTCGCGGGCTGCGATCAGGCCGGAGAGGCCTGCACCCACCACAACCACATCCACTCTCTCGGGCTGGGTTGCTGTGGACATCGGAGCGCTTGGGAGGTTGCTAAACAGGAACGCCTTTGGGCGCTGCCCCGTGCTGCAGGAGTCTGTCAGGAGCAGCGGCAGCACCGTTGATTCCGCCAGCAAGCCCGCCGCCGTAATCGCCCTGCGCCAGGTGAGCCGGCGCTATGGCAACCAGGCAGCCCTGGAGGGGCTGAGCCTTTCAATCGAGGCCGGTGAGTTCTTCTCCCTGCTCGGCCCCTCCGGCTGCGGCAAAACCACCACATTGCGCCTGATCGCCGGCTTCGATCGCCCCGACGCGGGCCGGGTGCTGCTGCAGGGCCGTGATCTCACCGAGGCGCCGCCGCACCGGCGGCCGGTGAATCTGGTATTCCAGAATTACGCGCTCTTCCCCCACCTGAGCGTGTGGGACAACGTGGCCTTCGGCCCCCGCTCCCGGCAGCTGGCGGCGGCGGAGATCCGCCTTCGGGTTGGGGAGGCGCTGGAGGTGGTGCGGCTTTCCGAGCTGGCACGCCGGCGGCCCCACCAGCTTTCGGGCGGCCAGCAGCAACGGGTGGCGCTGGCGCGGGCCCTGGTGAACGCCCCGGCCGCCCTGCTGCTCGATGAACCGCTGGCTGCCCTCGATCCCGACCTGCGCCGCACGATGCGCTCTGAGCTGCAGCGGATCCAGCGGCAGCTGGGCATCACCTTCCTGCTGGTAACCCACGACCGCGAGGAGGCCCTCAGCCTCAGCGACCGCCTGGCAGTGCTGCACCAGGGGAGGCTGGAGCAGGTGGGCACGCCGCGCCAGCTCTACGACCACCCCTGCAGCGCCGTGGTGGCCACCTTCCTGGGGGCCGCCAACCTGTTGCCGCAACCTGCCGGTGCTGGGCTGCTGCTGCTGCGGCCGGAGCGTCTGCGGCTCGGCACCTCGCCGCCGCAGCCAGGCGAGCGGGGCCTGCGGGCGCGGGTGCTCGAGCTGGTGTTTCAAGGCGCCACGGTGGAGGTGAGGCTGCGCACCGCCGACGACCAGCCCCTGACCGCCATCGCAACCAGCTCCGCCTTGCCCAACCAGCTGCGCATCGGTGCGGAGCTCTGGTGTTGCTGGAACCCGGCCGACTGCCACCCCCTGGAGGACCCGAATTGCGAGCGCATCAGCCCAGATTTCCCCTAGCCCTTCTTCAACCATGAGCCCTTCGATGCTTCCGCCCGCGATTCGCTACAACCCAGGCCGCCGAACTTTTTTGCGGCAGATGGGCTTGGCCGCGGCGGCTGCCGCCCTGGCGCCACCCCTGCTGCAGGCCTGCAAGGGCGATGGCGGTGGTGGCTCTGCGGCTGGTGACAAGGAGCTGGTGATCTCCACCTTCCCCCTCTACATCGACGCCGACGCCCCCGGCGCTCCGGGCAGCGTGGCGCGCTTCAGCAAGGACAGCGGCATCAAGCTGCGCTACATCGAGGACATCAACGACGTTCGCCAGTTTTTCGCCCGCATCCAGCCCCAGCTGGCAGCGGGACGCCCCCTGGTCCAGGACCTGTTGGTGCTCACCTCCTGGATGGCCGAACGGCTGATTGGGCTGGGCTGGCTCGAGCCGTTGCCGCTGGCGGAGGTGCCCAATGCCCGCAACCTGATCCCTTCGCTGCGCAATCCACCCTGGGATCCGCAGGGCCGCTACAGCCTGCCCTGGCAGTCGGGGATCGCCGGCATTGCCTACAACATCAAAGCCACCGGTCGGGAGCTGCGCAGTGTTGACGACCTGTTTGATCCGGCCCTCAAGGGGCGCGTTTCGGCACTGCTGGAAATGCGCGACACGATGGGCTTGTTGATGCTCGCCGATGGCCAGGACATCAGCAGACCCACCTGGGCGGCGGCCCAGCCCTCCTTCAACCGGCTCGAGCAGGCCCGCAACAGTGGCCAGATCCGCCGCTTCACCGGCAACGACTACCAGAACGATCTGCTGGCGGGCAATCTGGCCGCCTGTATTGGCTGGTCTGGCGATGTGGCCCAGCTGGCGCTCGAGCAGCCAGACCTGCGTTTTCTGGTGCCCGAAAGCGGCGGCATCCTCTGGGCCGATGTGATGCTGATGCCCAAAGGGGCCCGTCACCGCGAGGCGGTGGCCCGCTGGCTCAACTGGGTCTACGAGCCCAGCGAGGCGGCCCGCATCGCCGCAGCGGTGCAATACATCTCGCCCGTGGAAGGGGTGAGCGACATCCTCAGCAAGGATCAGGCCACGGCCCAGCTGGCCAGCAATCCCCTGATGTTCTCGGATGCGGCGATGCTGAAGCGGCTGTATAGCTTCGGGCCCTTAAGCGCATCAGAAGAAGAGCGTTGGGAGGAGCGCTTTGCCCGCATCACCGAAGGCTGAGTTCAGGGGGTCTGGCAGACGCGGCCGGCGCGTTTGGCCCTGGCTGCTGCTGGCGCCGGGGCTGCTGTGGCTGATCGGGCTGTATCTGCTGCCCTTGCTGGCACTGCTGCCGCTTTCGCTCTCGCAGCCCGTGAGCCGCTTTGCACTGAAAACAGTGTTCAGCGGCCGAGTGGCAAACTACGGCGAGGTGCTGCAGGCCTACGGCCCGATCCTGCTGCGCTCCGGCGGCATGGCCCTGATCGCCACAGCCCTTGGGCTGCTGCTGGCCTATCCGCTCGCCTTTGCAATCCGCTTCCACGGCGGCCGCTGGCAGCCGCTGCTGATCGGCCTGGTGGTGCTGCCCTCACTTACGTCCTATCTGGTGCGGGCCATCGCCTGGACCAGCCTGCTGGGCGACAACGGGCCGATGCTGGCCCTGATCCAGACCCTCGGCCTGGTCGATGCCCTCAATGGCCTGGGGGTGCTGCGCAACGGCCGGCTGCTGAACACCGCCACGGCCGTGATCCTGGGGCTCAGCACCAATCTGCTGCCGTTCCTGGTGCTGCCGCTGGTGCTGGCGATGCAGCGCATCGACCAGCGGTTGCTGGAGGCCGCCGCCGATCTGCACGCCACGCCGCTGCGCCGCTTCGTGGCCGTGGTGTGGCCGCTGTCGCAGCCTGGGCTTGCTGCCGGCCTGCTGCTGAGCCTGATCCCGGCCGCCGGCGATGTGGTGAACCCCCAGTTCCTCGGCGGACCAAACGAGCAGATGGTGGGCAACACGATCGAAAACCTGCTGCTGGTGCAGTTGCAGGCGCCGCGGGCGGCGGCACTGACGCTGGTGCTGATGGCCGTGGTCAGCCTGGCGTTGCTGCTGCAACTGCGGGGCCGTGGTTTCGAGGAGCTGCCGCTGCCATGAACCGCATCTGGAGCCTGCTGCTGGGTGTGTGGAGCGCCCTGGCCTTCGCTCTGCTCTACGCGCCGATCGCCTTGATCGTGCTGTTCAGCTTCAACGCCCCCCGCGGCCGCTTCAACCTGCTCTGGCAGGGCTTCACGCTGGAGAACTGGCGCCATCCCCTGGCCAACGCTGCTCTGCGCGAGGCCTTCCTGAACAGCCTCAGCCTGGCGCTGGCGGCTTCAGCTCTGGCGGTGCTGCTGGGTGCCCTGATGGCCCTGGTCCTGGCCAGGACCAGGCTGCGCGGCGCCGGCGCCATCGAACTGCTGCTGGTGCTGCCGCTCACCAACCCGGAGATCGTGCTGGCCGTAGGGCTGCTGAATCTTTTCGTGGGTTTGGATCTGCCGCGGGGACCTCTCACCCTGTTGCTCTCCCACAGCCTCTTCTGCCTCAGTTACGCCGCGATCAGCCTCAAGGCCCGGCTGGCCGGTTTCGATCCAAGCCTGGAGCTGGCTGCCCAGGATCTGGGGGCCCCGCCATTGGCCGCCTTCCGCCGCGTGACGCTGCCGCTGTTGGCGCCGGGCCTGCTGGCGGCCACGCTGCTCTCCTTTTCGCTCTCCTTCGACGACTACGTGATCAGCAGCTTCACGGCTGGTGAAACGGTGACCCTGCCGCTGTACCTGGCCGGGGCTTTCCAGCGCGAGATCTCACCACAGATTCAGGTGCTCACAACCCTGGTGCTGCTGCTGAGCGCCGCATTGCTGCTGCTGGCCACGCCGCCGCGCCAGCCACGCTGAGAGGGAAGATGCCCTAGCATGGCCCCATACTCTGCTGCGGAAATCGAAATGGAACGCACAGATCTGTTGATCGCCTTTCTCGCCTTCGGCGCCGCCTTCACCACCTTGATGGCCTGGCTATGGGCCTCGATGCTGGAGCAGCCCTCCTCGAGCCGCTGAACAGGGTCATCAATTCGCTGGCGCCGGGCCCACTTCCACGCTGCCCACGCTTTGATGGCCTCGATTGAGATCAAAGGCGGGCCAGAATTTGCCGGCGTGTACTGTGAGGGAGCGACTTTAAACTTTTAATGGACGCACAATCTTCAGGTGCGATATTGCAAATTCTTAATCTCATCGCATTAGCCGATGGATTTCGCTCCCCTAAAGAAGAAGACCTGCTCGACTCACTGATCAAGCAACACCAGCTGCAAGCCAAAACGATTTCCTGGCAGGACAAGCTCGAAAATCCCACCAACATCAGCGAGGTTGCAGCACTGGTGAGCAAGGAGCATCGCCCGCTCGCCATGAAAACAGCCTGCATGGTTGCTGGCGTATCTCGGCTCAACAATGTGGATCAGTTCATCTGCATTGAGGAAGATGCCCTGTTAAACGAACTGGCTGAATCATTTCAACTGAGCTCTGGCGAGCAGGAGGCACTTAGAGCGCAAGCGATCCAGCAATTAGAGAAAAATCCAAGCCTCTGGCAGGTGCTTTTTTCCTGCTTCGGCAATCAATTTCAGTGGCCCACATGAGCAATCATTCCCTGCCACCGATCAGCGGCTGCGAAGCCGAGATTCTTGACTTGGTTCAACCAGCGAGCCCGTTATTCCTGCCGCATACGAATCTGAAATTGGAGCAGATTCAGTCGGGTTTCGCCTGTGCACTGCACATGCACCAGCCCACCATTCCAGCAGGCCAAGGGCGAGAGCTCATCTCCCATCTGCAATACATGTTTGAGCACCCCGGCGAGGGCGATAACCATAATGCCGAGCCTTTTGCCAACTGCTACAAGCGTTTAGGGGAAATCATTCCCAAACTGCTGCAAGAAGGCTGTAACCCTCGCATCATGCTGGATTACTCCGGCAACTTGCTCTGGGGCTTTGAGCAGATGGGTCGCCACGATGTTCTGGATTCACTAAAGATCCTCGCCTGCGATCCCACGCTTCAACGCCATGTGGAATGGCTCGGAACCTTCTGGAGCCACGCCGTTGCTGCCTCCACCCCCATTCCCGATCTGAAGCTGCAGATCCTGGCCTGGCAGCACCATTTCGCCGCCATGTTTGGCAAGGAAGCCCTGCAGCGGGTTAAGGGTTTTTCACCCCCCGAAATGCAGCTACCCAACCATCCAGACAGCCTCTACGAATTTGTGAAAGCGCTTAAGGAGTGCGGATATCTCTGGCTGCTGGTTCAGGAACACAGTGTTGAAAATCTTGATGGGTCAAGCCTTAGCCATGGCCAGAAAACTATTCCCAATCAACTTGTGGCTCGCAGCTCCAATGGCGAAACAGAAACGATACTGGCCCTGATCAAAACCCAAGGGTCAGACACGAAACTGGTGGGACAGATGCAGCCCTACTACGAAGCCCTGGGGCTGGGCAGGCAATCGCTTGGCGGCACTTCTATTCCCTCACTTGTGTGCCAGATTGCCGATGGAGAGAATGGCGGTGTGATGATGAATGAATTTCCACCTGCCTTCATTCAGGCCCATCACAAGATCGCCGCCCAGGGGGGCACTGGAACCGTTGCGATCAACGGCAGTGAATATCTGGAGATGCTGGCAGCTGCCGGAGTGCAGGCAAGCGATTACCCCAAAATCCAGGCTATTCACCAACACAAGCTGTGGCAAAAGGTTGGCAGCCAAATCACCCCTGAATCCACTGAAGCCGCCATCGCTGAACTCAAGGCCACTGATCAGCACTTCTCAATGGAGGGAGCTTCCTGGACCAACAACCTCAGCTGGGTGGAGGGCTACGAAAATGTTCTTGAGCCGATGAACCGCCTCAGTGCCCATTTTCACCAGGTGTTTGATCCCCTGGTTGCTCAAGACCCTGCCATAACCAAATCCACTCGCTATCAAGAAGCTCTGCTCTATCTGTTGCTGCTGGAAACAAGCTGCTTCCGATATTGGGGCCAAGGCTCCTGGACCGAATACGCCAGTGAGATCTACCGTCGCGGCGAAGCCGCGATTGGCTAGCTCCAATCCCTCACCAGGGCAACACCTCGCCGTTGGCGTGCCAGAAGGTGCCGGAGCTCTCCAGGCTGAGGGCGTCGATGCGCTCCAGAAGCCCCCGCACCGCCTGCTCCGGGCTGATGCCCTGGGGGTTGAAGTTAACCATGCGGGTGCACACAAGGCCGGGATGCAGGATCGCTACGGCGATGCCGCGGGGGCGCAGATCGATCGCCAGCGATTTACCCGCCATGTTGAGCGCCACCTTCGACATCCGGTAGCCGTAGGAGCCACCGGAGCTGTTGTCGTCGATCGAGCCCATGCGGCTGGTCATCAGCGCCAGCTTGGAGCCGCGGCGCAGGTTGGGCAGCAGAGCCAGGCTGAGCCGCAGGGCGCCAAGAGCATTCACCTCAAACTGGCGCCGCAGGCTCTCGAAATCAAGATCCTCCAGGCGTGTGGCCTCCAGGATGCCGGCGTTAAGGATCACCCCATCAAGCGGCAGCCCATCGAGGCGCTCCACCAGGCTGGCAACGGCGGCGTCGCTGCTGATCTCGACGCCAGCCTCGATGCGCATGCCCAAGGCCTCCAGCTCGGGCGATGCCGTGCGGCAGGCGGCGATCACCTGTTCCCCGCGCGCCTGCAGCTGGCGGCAGTATTCGAGGCCGATGCCCCGGTTGGATCCGGTAACCAGGAACGTTGGCATGGCAGCTCAACCGCTTGAACGCAGCCTATGGCGAGCCGGAAGCCAGCCGGGATTGTCGCGGAGGCCAGCCCCGTAGCCTCGAGCCAGCTCCAGCCGACCCATGACCGCTGCGCCCAGCGCGCTCCGCACCATCGAGGTGGAGCTCAGCGCCAACCCCTACCCGATCCTGATCGGCAGCGGCAGCCTGACGCAGCTGGGGGAGCAGATCCGCAAGCGGGGCTTCAAGGCCGGCAGCCGCGTGCTGGTGGTGAGCAACCCAGTGGTGAACGAGCACTACGGCAGCACGGCCCTGGCCAGCCTGGAGGCGGCCGGCTTCGAGGCCAGCCTGCTGGTGATCGAGGCCGGTGAAGAGCAGAAAACCCCGGCCAGCGTGGCCTTGATCCACGACGCTGCCTACGAGCGGCGACTGGAGCGCGGCTCGCTGATCGTGGCCCTCGGGGGCGGCGTTGTGGGCGACATGGCGGGTTTTGCCGCCGCCACCTGGCTGCGGGGCATCGCCGTGGTGCAGGTGCCTACCACCCTGCTGGCGATGGTGGATGCGGCCATCGGCGGCAAGACCGGCGTGAACCACCCCGGCGGCAAGAATCTGATCGGCGCCTTCCACCAGCCGCGCCTGGTGTTGATCGACCCGAGCACCCTGGCCACCCTGCCGGAGCGCGAATTCCGGGCCGGCATGGCCGAGGTGATCAAATACGGCGTGATCGGCGATGCCGAGCTGTTTGCGGATCTCGAGGCGGCGGCCGGGCGTGAGGCTGCCACGGGCCTGGCCAGCGCTGAGAGCGTGGGGCCGGCCCTGCTGCAGACGCTGCTGGAGCGCTCCGCAGCCGCCAAGGCCAAGGTGGTGGCAGCCGATGAACGCGAAGGAGGCCTGCGGGCGATCCTCAACTACGGCCACACCCTTGGCCACGTAGCGGAAACCCTCTGCGGCTACGGCACCTGGCTGCACGGTGAGGCCGTGGCAATCGGCATGGCCGCCGCCGGGGAGATTGCCGTGGCCATGGGGCTATGGAGCCAAGAGGATCAGCGGCGCCAGATCGCCCTGATCGAGGCCGCCGGCCTGCCGGTGCAGTGGCCGGCCCTCGAGGAGGAGGCGGTGCTGCGCTGCCTCCAGGGCGACAAGAAGGTGCGCGATGGCCAGCTGCGCTTCGTGCTGCCCAGCGCCATCGGGGCCGTGGAGATCCGCGACGACGTGACCCCCGGGCTGATCCTGGCGGCTTGCCTCAGGCGCGGTTGCGCGGCGGCTGGCCCGATCCCCGCTCCAGCCCCTGCTGCCAGCGGGCCAGCTGGCGCTCGGCCAACACCAGCAGCAAGGCGATCAGCAGAGTCGCCGGCAAGCTGACTCCCAGCAGCAGCAACAGCAGGGGCAGGGCCAGGGCCAGCAGCAGCAGCCTGGGCCGCCAGCGCGTGATCCGTTGATGGGCCTGGCGGCAGCTGCGGCAATGGCGGCTGTGGGCCTCGAAGCGGTCCATCAACGGCTGCTGCGACAGCCTCGCCGGCAGGTTCTGGCCGGGGAAGGGCACACCGCCGTGTTCAACAACCCAGTTGTGCAGAGCCTTTGGATACACATCGGCCGAGCTGGGCAGGAAGCAGGCCTGGCTGAAGGCGGCACTGCCGCCCCGCTCAGCCAGGCGGCGCTCCTGCCAGTGCAGAAACACCTGGTCGTCTTCGAGCACGGTGTGGTTGCCGATGTGCTGCAGCCAGCGGGGGCGCAGGCCCAGCAGCAGCCGGGGCCAGCGCGATTGGAAGCGGAAGGGGAAACGGGCGATCAGGCGGCATTCGCCCGGCCGGATCGGCGTGGCATACACCACCGTGAGAAAGCGGGCGAAACCCTTAGCCGTGAGGTCGTGCCACATCAGGCCAGGGGCCTGGAACGTGGTGAACTGGCTGCCGAGCTTGCCCCGCCGCGGACCCTCCGGCCAACTGGCCGTGAAGCCCTCGGGGCCAAAGCCGCTGAGCTCCGCCACCACAGGTGCGGCGTTCTCGCGGCGGCCCACGGTGAGGTGGTGCGTGAAGGGCACATGGCTCACATCGAGCACGTTCTCCAGCAGGGTGAGCGCATCCATCGGCAGGTCGCGGAAGGTGTCCTGCACCAGCCAGCCGGGCTCGTCGATCTCAGGCACCAGGGGCAACGGCTGGCCAGCGGCCTGCTCCGCCTCACCGGCAAAAACAAACAGCAGCCCCTGGCCCGTGGCGGTGGCGTAGCTGCGGCAGCGGGAGCGGCCACTGGCGCAGGCCTGGGCCGCCGCCGCAGGCTCGGCCTGCGGAATCGCCGTGCAGGCCCCGGAGCCGTCGAAACTCCAGCCGTGGTAGGGGCACTCCAGCTCACCTTGCAGGTTGAGCCGCCCCTCGCTGAGGGGCACCAGCCGGTGGGGACAGACATCGGCAAAAGCTCGCCACTGGTTGCCATTGCGGTCCCACCAGAGCACCAGGTCTTGCTCGAGCAGTGTGAAGCGGCTGGGGTGGGCCGGATCCAGATCAACCAGGGCCGCCACGGCATACCAGCGCTGCTTCCAGTGCTCCTGCCAGCGGCGGTCTGGAGGAGCTACCGCAGGGTTCATGGCAGTGATCGCGTTGAACTGGATCCTGGCGCACGGATCGCCAGGCCCGCTCAGCTCACCTGCACCCCCTTCCAGAAGGCCACCCGGCCCTTGATTTCGGCGGCGGCCTGCTTGGGCTCGGGATAGAACCAAGCCGCGTTGGCATTCACCTGGCCCTCGACGAGCACGTCGTAGTAGTGGGCCTCCCCCTTCCAACCGCAGACGCTGCGGTGGCTGGAGGGGCGGAAGCATTCGGCCACCAGGGCTTCTGGCGGGAAGTAGGCATTGCCATCCACGGTCACGATGTTGTCGCTGCTGGCGATCAAGGTGCCGTTCCAGCGGGCCTCGGTGGGCATGGCGATGAACTCGGAAAAGGGGCGCCGCGGTTCTAGCGGCTGGCAGCCAGCATGGGCCGAGTTCTGAGCAGACAATGGCCCAGGTGGCGGTGAGCGGCGCCTCCGGCAAGACCGGCTGGCGGGTGGTGGATGAAGCCCTGCGGCGCGGCCGGCAGGTGCGGGCGATCGTGCGGCCGGGCTCGCTGTTGCCGCCGGCGCTGGCCGAGGCCGAGCAGCAGGGCCGCCTTGAGGTGCGGCGGCTGGAGCTGGGCCAAACCGAAGCTCTGCAGCAGGCCCTCAGTGGCTGCGATGCCCTGGTGATCGCCACCGGCGCCCGGCCTTCGGTGAACCTGGCCGGCCCCCTGCAGGTGGATGCCATCGGTGTGCGCGAACAGATCCAGGCCTGCCGCGCCGTGGGCCTGAAGCGGGTGGTGCTGGTGAGCTCCCTGTGCGCCGGCCGCTGGGTCCACCCGCTCAACCTGTTCGGCCTGATCCTGATCTGGAAGCGGCTGGGCGAAACCTGGCTGCAGCAAAGCGGCCTCGACTGGACCGTGGTGCGCCCCGGCGGCCTCAGCGACGACGACAGCCGCGCCGAGCGCGAAGGGGTGCTGTTCAGCAGCGCCGACCAGCAGGAGAGCAACAGCATCCCGCGCCGGCTGGTGGCGCGGGTGTGCCTGGAGGCCCTCGAGAGCCCAGAGGCGATCGGGCGGATCATCGAGATCACCAGCAGCCCCCAGCAGCCACCCCAGGCGCTGGCCAGCTGGTTGGCGGCTGGCTGAGCCTGGCTGGCTGAATTGTGGCGGGGGGTCGTTCTGAGCGAGGCTGGCGAACCCTTGCAGCCCGGCCTTGATCCCCCCCCAGAAGCAGATGACCGGCATGCTCGGCCATCCGGTGGCCGAGAACCCGATCGACCGGATGTTCGATGCGGTGTATGCCCACCACGGGCTCAACTGGCAGTTCTGGAAAAACGACATCGCCAACGAGGCAGACCTGGCCAAGGCGATTGCGGCCCTGCTGCCCCTGGGCTACAGCGGCATGTGCATCACCGTTCCCTACAAGGTGGCCGTGATCCCCTTGCTGGATGGCGTCGATGACGACGTGCGCGCCATCGGCGCCGCCAACTACATCACGATCGAGGACGGGCGCCTGATCGGCCACAACAACGACGGCAAGGGCGTGGTGAAGGCCATTGAGAAGGTGGCCCCCCTGCAGGGGCAGCGGGTGGTGATGCTCGGGGCCGGGGGGGCCGGCCGGGCGATGGCGGTGGAGCTCGCCTGGGCCGGGGCCAGCCAGCTCACCTTGATCACCCGGCGGGAGGAGCAGGGGCGCGAGGTGGCCGAGCGGGTACGCCAGGCCAGCGGCGTGCCCTGCGATTGGCAGCCCTGGCAGGCGCCCCTGCAGCTACCTGAAGGCACCACCATGCTGATGAATGCCACCCACCTGGGCTGTGCACCGGAGCTGGAGCCCCTGCCCCTCGACTGGCAGAGCGTGGATCCCGGCTGCCTGGCGGTGGATGTGATCACCAACCCGCGCCTCACCCCGTTTCTGGCCCAGGCCCGGGAAAGGGGCTGCCCGATCGTGGATGGGGTGGAGATGCTGGTGCAGCTGGCCATGCAGATCTTCGAGCGCTGGACCGGCATCCAACCCGAGGAAGCGGTGTTTCAGCGGGCCGTGGCAGGCGCCCTGGGGGAAGGCCAGGCTGCGGCCTAGAGCAAGCCGCGATAGCGAACCAGGAGCTGCACCATCGCCCAGGAGCCCAGGGTGACCTTCACGGCCACCAGCACGTTGAGCAAGGGAATCCAGCCGCCGCTCACGATCGTGCCGAAACCGCCACCACCGCCAGGCACCAGACCGACCAAGCTCAGCAGGGCCACCAGCACGAAGGCCACCACCGCCGCCTTCTCCCAGAGATCAGCCCGGTAGCGCCGATAGAGGCGATCGGCCAGGCGCACCGAACCGCTGATCAACAGCAACCCGATCGCCGTACCCCCGGCCACTCCAGCCGCAAAGCCGCCACCCGGTGAAAGGTGACCGCGGAGGGCCAGTTCAACAGCCACCAGGGCACACACGGTTGCTCCCAGCTGGCAGAGCACCACCGAGGGGTCATCCTGCAGCCCAAGGATGCGGGGCTGCTGGGGCTCGCCGCTCAGAATCCAGCGCACACCGATCGAGGCCAGGGTGAACACCACCACCTCCGCCACCGTGTCGTAGAGGCGGGTTTGCAGGATCACCGTGGCAACCAGATTTGGCACGCCGCCAGCCCGCAGCAGCTCCTGCAAGGAAGCCAGCAGCCCGATGGGGGCTGGCAGCACCAGGGCCAAAGGCGCCAGGCAAAGCACCACGGCAGCAAAGCCGTAGAGGAGCAGAACCGGCCGAAAGCGCGCCGCCGCCGCATGGAAACTCATCGCACAGCCTCCTGGGCAAGCTCCTGATTGGGCTCGGGAGCTTGCTGGAGTTCCAGCCGGTGGCCAGCCTCCTGCCAGCGGCGGGCTCCAGCGAGAGCTGAGAGCCGCTGCAGCAATTGGGCGTTGTGCAGTCGCAGGCAGTAGCTGCCAGGGGCCCCGCTTGGCTCCAGCAGCGCATGGAGATCGGGATCGGTGGGGCTCAGCAGCTCCATACGCAGATACAGCGGGTCGAGCCAGCGGCGCAGCTGCTCGCACAACGGCTGCGGTGGCGTCTCAGCTGCCACCGCCACCCGCAAGACCATCGAAGAGCGCAAGGCCACGGCGTAGAGGGTTGTGGATAGCAAGGTGCCCACCAGGGCCTCGGTGAGGGCCACATCCGCCGCGCCCAGCAGGGCATAGATGAGGGCCGAAACGGCGCCGAGAATGCCGCGCAGAACGAGGGTCTGGTAGGGATTCGACTGGGCCACCAGCAGGATTGCCGTGAGCGGCAACAGGGCCGTCACCGGCAGCAGCAGGGCGATGTCGTGCGTGAGGGTCATGGCGAGTGCTCCTGCTCCCCATCAGCGGGCCGGCCCGCCTGCGAGCAGCTGGCCAGCACATAACCAAAGATGGTGTTCCAGATCACGAGTGAGAGCAGGGCCAGCAGCAGCAGGGGCCACTCCCGGTTGAGCCGCAGCAGCAATCCCAGCACCAGCAACGCCGAGCCCAGCGTGTCCGCGATGCCCAGGTAGTGCAGCTTGTGCAGAAAACTGCTGCGGCCCAGCAGGGGCCAGGTGCCCGCAAACCAGAACACCAGGCCTGCCAGCATCAGCAGGATGCTGGCGGCTTCCAAAAGCCTATGGATCGGGGTCATCGCGTGTAAAAGCACGGTTTCAGCGATCCACCCCGCGCAGCAGGTTGGCCAGCAACATCACGGCGGCATTGCCCACGCTCAGCACAATCACGCCCACCAGGCCCACCATCCAGTCGTCGCGAACCACCGACACCACCAACATCAGCAGCGCCACCTTGGTGGAGATGCTGGCCAGCGACGCCAGCCGATGCCACACATCACTGCGGCGGCAGGCCACCAGGATCGGCAGCAACAGGGCAATCACCATGCCCAGCTGAACCAGCTCAAGCCAGCGGCTGTTCATCGCTCCCCCCGCCGGGGCGCCAACCGATGCACGCGGAAGGCGCGGCCGCCGGTGTCTATGCCCAGGGCGATCGTGAAGGGTGTGAGGGTCACGCGAAACACCTCCAGAAAGATCAACAGGGCTGAGTCGGAGCCCGTGAACCGCTGGCTCTCGAGACTTTCCTCCAGATCCCTGCCTCGCCAGAGCAACTGCAGCCCCTCGCTGTAGGCCTGGGGAATGGCCAGCAGGCTCTCCCTGAGTGCCACCAGCAGCTGGCGCAGGCGCAACGGCCTGGTGCTGCGAGCCATCGGCAGCAGCATGGCCACCAGCGCACCGATCAACACATTGATCCAGCTGAGATCGGCACTCAACAGCAGCCAGATCAGCAGCCGCAGCAGCACGGTGATCAGGCGGGCCATGCCAACCCTCCGCCAAGAAGCACCAGCATCAGAGCCGCACCGATCACGGCCATGCCCCCCAGGAGGTCGTCGAGCCGCTCCAGCTTGGGCAGGGCCAGGCGGGGCCAGGCCGCCGGGGCCCTACGGCTGAGCTCCAGCAGGAGCTCCAGCCCCACACCGGCAGCGAGAACCGCCAGAGCCTTGAGCAGGGAGCCCTGCGGCGGCAGGGGAGCCAGCAGCAGACCGGAGGCCAGCAGCACCAGCGCCAGCAAGGCCGAACCGAGGGGAGGCCAACCGGAGAAGCGGGCCAGCGGCCGCAGCAGCAGCCGGGCGTAGACCGCTGCTGTGCCCACCATCACCAGCAGCAACACCGCGGCGGCCGGACCGCTGAGGCTGCGACTCAGGCCCTCCTTGGCCCAGTAGCCCAGCAGCAAGGGCGCGCCGGCGATCGAGAGCGACCCCAGCCACAGGGGTACGGCCTGCTGCAGGGGCAAGGGCGTCAGCCGCCATCGCTGCAGATTGCGCTCACCCAGCCGGCCGGCCAGCAGAAACAGCCCCGCCTTGGCCAGGCCATGGGCAAGGGCATAGAGCCCACCCACCGTGGGATCCAGAAGCACCAGCCCCACCTGGGACAGGGTGCTCCAGGCCAGCAAGCGCTTGAGATCCGTTTCGGCCAGGGCGTAGACCACGCCCAGCAGGGCACTGGCCAGGCCGAGCCACACCAGCGCGGGCTGCAGCAGCGGCAGGATTCCACTGATGCGCAGCAAGGGGCAGAGGCCCGCCGCCACCACCACGCCAGAGAGCAGGGCCGAGACTTCGGCGGGGGCCTCGGCATGGGTACGCGGCAGCCAGAGGCCACTGGCGAAGACGCCGGCCTTGGTGAGCAGCCCCACCAGCAACAGGGCCAGGATCACCGCCAACGTGCCATCGCCGAGGGCCGGATCGGCCAGGGCCGATAAGCGAAAGCTGCCCTCCCGCAGATAAAGCAGCGCCACACCCAGCAGATAGACCACCATCACCGTGTTGCCCAACAGCAGGTAGCGCAAGCCAATCCAGAGCTGCAGGCCACTGCGGCGGCCGAGCATCAACAGAAAGGCGGCGAT
Source organism: Prochlorococcaceae cyanobacterium (assembly GCA_046484965.1). Lineage (GTDB taxonomy): Bacteria > Cyanobacteriota > Cyanobacteriia > PCC-6307 > Cyanobiaceae > JAWOHV01. The sequence goes on along the minus strand of JAWOHV010000038.1, from coordinate 1,671 downwards.
GCCCACCACTTCCAGGGCCACGTAGAGGCTCACCAGATCCACCACCACGAAGGCTGAATTCAGCCCTCCAAGCAGCACCATCAGAAGGGATGGGAAGGGCCCGCTGAAGGGTGTCCTCCAGCCATCCAGCAGCACGGCCAGCACCACCAGGCCATTGAGCAACACAAACGGCGCCGCGGCAGCATCGAACTGCAGCGCCACCCCGAGGGGGCCGATAAACTCAAGGTCCCAGGGCCCGGCGCCACTGCTCAGGGCCAGTCCCAGGCCCATGGTGAGCAGGGCCGAGAGCAGGGCCAGGGGCCGGGCCAGGAACGGCAGGAGCGTAGCCGTAAACGCGGCCAGCAGCGGGGCCAGCAGCCAGGCGATCAGCAGGGCAGAAGGGGGCTCAGCCATGGTCCACTGAGCTGGTGCTGGTGCTGGTGCTGGTGCTGGTGCTGGTGCTGGTGCTCAGCTGCTCAAAACTGGCGGTGTCGAGCAGGGGATCAATCCGCGCCAAGCGGGTGATCACAACCAGCAGCAGCGCCTGGGTTGAGAGGCCGATCACGATGGCCGTGAGAATGACGGCCTGGGGGATCGGGTCGGCCCAGGCCAGCGGCAGATCGGAGAGCCTGGGGCCGCCGAGAATCGGTGTGCGCAGGCCGCTCCGGGCCGCCACCAGCACAAACAGGGCCACCACGGCGGTAGCCATCACGTCCATGGCCAGGGCCTTGAGGAAGAGGTTGCGACGGGCCAGCAAACCGAGCAGCCCGGCCAGGAAGGCAAACAGCACCAGAGCCTCGAGCAGGCGAAACGGATCGAGGCTGGGCAGGGAAACGACCATGGTTTGGACAGTAGGTATCCGCCCGAGCAATTGGGTTATGGAACTGGTTCCTTGAGGAAGCGCGGCGTCTCAAGGGGCATCCCGCGCCCGAACGCCAGCCAACGGAAATTCCCAAGGGCGTGGGGATCCACAAGCCGCAGCAAAGCCTCGCGCCGGGCCAGCAGGCTGGCGAGCTCGGCGCCACGGCCCTGCTGCAGCCCGTGCAGGCGTTCCGCCAGGCCAAGGGCCAGCAGGGCCTCTCCCTGGCGGCAATGGCCCAGCGGCTCCCAGCCGCCAGAGGCAGCCGCCGCATCCAAGCTCTCAATGCAGAGATGGGCCGTGAGATCCCAGGCGCCAGGCTCCGCCAGGGGGTCGCCAGTGGCCTGCTGGCCGCGGTAGGCCATCAGGGTGCCGTTGCTGCGCTGGGGGGCGTAGTAGCGCCAGGCCTCCAGGGCGTAGTCGATCACCAGCAGCTGGCCCGACGCCAGAGCCTTGGCGCAGGCCGCCAGCCAGGGCTCCAGGCCCGGATGGAGCTCGCTGCACCAGCCAGGCGGGCGCTGGGGGGAGGGGGGCAGGAGTCCCAGGGATTCGAGTTGGGCGGCCGCTGCGGGCTCCAGGGGTTCGCCCGGCTTAAGCCGCAGCGAGGGCCCAGCCTCCGCCCCCTCGTGGATTGCTACAACCTGCTGGCGCCAGAGAGCCCCGTCCCATTCGATCCGCTCCACCGCCAGGGCATCGAGCACCTCATGGGCCAGCACCACGCCGTGCACCGGTGAGGCCGCCAGCTCCGCGAAGCTGGCCCAGCGGCAGGGCAGGGGGCAGCCTTGCAGCAGGGCCTGCTGACGCGCGGCCATGCCGGCGTTGGGCTCCACCAG
>JAWOHV010000288.1:0-3026 GCA_046484965.1 Prochlorococcaceae cyanobacterium | reverse complement strand
ATTACGAGAGCCTCACGGCCCTCGGCTCGATGATGGGCTCCGGCGGGATGGTGGTGATCGGCGAGCACACGGCCATGCCTGAGGTGGCGCGCTACTTCATGGCTTTCAGCGTGCAGGAGAGCTGCGGCAAGTGCGTGCCCTGCCGCGCCGGCACGGTGCAGCTGGCCCAGCTGCTCGATCGCTTCGTGGAGCGGCGGGCCACGCCGGCCGACCTGGAGAAGCTGGAGCAGCTCTGCGCCATGGTGCAGGCCACCAGCCTCTGCGGCCTGGGGCAGGCCGCTCCCAACCCGGTGCTCAGCACCCTGCGCCACTTCCGCAGTGAGTATCAGGCGGCCTGCCGGGCGCCCCAGCAATGCCTGCCATGAGCGTGCTCACCCTCACGGTGGACGGGGTGGAGGTGGCGGTGCCCGCCGGGGCTTCGCTGCTGGATGCCGCCCGGGCCGCCGGCGCCGAGCTGCCCACCCTCTGCCACCTCGACGGCCTCACGCCGGTGGGGGCCTGCCGGCTCTGCCTGGTGGAGGTGGAGGGCAGCGGCAAGCTCCAGCCCGCCTGTGCCACGGCTGCGATCGAGGGCCTGGTGATCCTCACCCAGACCCCCCAGCTGCAGGAGTTCCGCCGCATGGCGGTGGAGCTGTTCTTCGCCGAGGGCAACCATGTGTGCGCCTTCTGCGTGGCCAACGGCGCCTGCGAACTGCAGGACGTGGCCGTGGCGGTGGGCATGGACCACTCCCGCTTTCCCTATCAGTACCCCCAGCGCCAGGTGGATGCCTCCCACCCCCTGTTTGCGCTCGACCACCACCACTGCATCCTCTGCACCCGCTGCGTGCGGGTGTGCGATGAGATCGAGGGGGCCCATGTGTGGGATGTGGCCCACCGCGGTGCCGAGTGCCGGATCATTGCCGGCCTCGACCAGCCCTGGGGCGAGGTGGACGCCTGCACCAACTGCGGCAAGTGCGTGGATGTGTGCCCCACCGGCGCCCTGTTTGACAAGGACGACACCACCGCCGAGAAGCAGCCCCACCGCGAGCGCCCAGCCCTGCTGCGCCGGGCCCGCGAGCAGCAGCACTGGCAGAACCAATGACGACCCCCACCCCCTGCCAAGGCGCCAAATTGCGGTTCGCCACGGTGTGGCTGGCCGGCTGCAGCGGCTGCCACATGTCGTTTCTCGATCTCGATGAGTGGCTGTTCGACCTGGCCGAGCAGGTGGAGGTGGTGTTCTCGCCGGTGGCCAGCGACACAAAGGTGTTTCCCGAAGGCGTGGATCTCTGCCTGGTGGAGGGGGCGGTGGCCAATGCCGACAACCTCGAGCTGGCCTTGCAGCTGCGGGAGCGCAGCCGCTTGGTGGTGTCGTTTGGTGACTGTGCCGTGAGTGCCAATGTGCCGGGGTTACGCAACCTCTGGGCCCAGGTGGATGGCGGCTCTCGCCAGAGCGTGCTGGATCGCGGCTACCTGGAGCTGGCCGACCGCGGTGGCCAGCACCCCCATGCCCCCGGCATCGTGCCGGAGCTGCTGGAGCGGGTGCTGCCGCTGCATGAGGTGATTCCGGTGGACCTCTATCTGCCTGGCTGCCCGCCCTCGGCTGAGCGCATCCGCGGTTTCCTGGAGCCGCTGCTGCGGGGGGAGCGGCCGCCGCAGGAGAGCAGCGAGCAGCTTCGTTTTGGTTAATTCGCCGACCGTCATGATCCGCCTCCCGCCATGACCCGCACGATCACGATCGACCAGGTGACCCGCATCGAGGGGCACGCCAAGATCACCCTCCACCTCGATGACGCCGGCCGCCTGGCCGATGCCCGCTTCCACGTGGTGGAGTATCGGGGCTTTGAAACCTTCTGCGAGGGCCGGCCGTTCACGGAGATGGCCGGCATCACGGCGCGGATCTGCGGCATCTGCCCGGTGAGCCACCTGCTGGCCGCGGCCAAAACCGGCGACAAGCTGCTGGCGGTGCAGCCCCCACCGGCGGCACGGCAGCTGCGGCGGCTGCTCAACCTGGCCCAGATCTGCCAGAGCCATGCGCTCTCGTTCTTTCACCTCAGCAGCCCCGATTTCCTGCTGGGTTGGGAGAGCGATCCGGCCAAGCGCAACGTGTTCGGCCTGATGGCGGCGGATCCGGAGCTGGCCCGCGCCGGCATCCGCTTGCGCCAGTTCGGCCAGCAGGTGCTGGAGCTGCTGGGGGGCCGCAAGATCCATTCCGCCTGGGCGGTGCCCGGCGGCGTGCGCACACCGCTGAGCCCTGAGGCGCGCGCCTGGATCCTGGAGCGGCTGCCGGAGGCCAAGGCCACCGTGGCCACGGCATTGGGGCTCTACAAAACGCTGCTGGATGGGCCGCTGCAGCGCGAACAGGCCACCTTTGGCGATTTTCCCTCGCTGTTCATGGGCCTGGTGGCAGCCGATGGCGGCTGGGAGTGCATCGAGGGGGCGATTCGCTTTGTGGATTCCACAGGCCGGATCGTGGCCGATGGCCTCTCGGAAGACGCCTACGCCAGCTTCCTGGGCGAGGCGGTGGAGAGCTGGAGCTACCTGAAGTTCCCCTACTACAAGCCGCTGGGCTATCCCGATGGCATCTACCGGGTGGGGCCGCTGGCGCGGCTGAACGTGTGCGAGCGGATCGGCACGGACTGGGCCGATCGGGAGCTGGCGGAGTTTCGCCAGCGCAGTGGCACCGCCGCAAGTGGCGGCCGGATCGTGACCTCCTCGTTTGCCTATCACCACGCCCGGCTGGTGGAGATCGTGGCCTGCCTGGAGGGGATCGAGCAGCTGGTGAGCGATGAGGCGCTGCTGGGCGGCCGCATCCGCGCCCGCGCCAGCCTCAACGCCAACGAGGCGGTGGGGGTGAGCGAAGCACCGCGGGGCACCCTGTTTCACCACTACCGGGTGGACGACGACGGCCTGATCACCCGCGTGAACCTGATCATCGCCACGGGCCAGAACAACCTGGCCATGAACCGCACCGTGGCCCAGATCGCCCGGGAGTTCATCACCGAGCCGGTGGCGGAAGGGGCCGAGATCCCCGAGCCCCTGCTCAACCG
>JAWOHV010000256.1:0-4362 GCA_046484965.1 Prochlorococcaceae cyanobacterium | reverse complement strand
CTGGAGCCCCTGATTCTGCTCACCCTGCCGTGCTCAATCCCTCCCGGATCCGCATCCTGGCGGTGGGCCGGCTGCGCAAGGCCTGGTTGGCGGAGGGAGTGGCGCTCTACCAACGCCGCCTGCCGGGGCTCGAGATCCGTGAGCTGCGTGATTCCACCCCCGCCCGTGAAGCCGAGGCGATCACGGCCGAGCTGCGCTCCGATGAGCGGCTGGTGGTGCTCAGTGAGGAGGGAGGCAGCACGGGCTCGCTGGCCTTCGCCGAGCTGCTGCGGGATTCGGCTTCCGGCCGGCTGGCCTTCGTGATCGGTGGGGCCGATGGCCTCGATCCGGCCCTCAAGGCGCGCGCCAGCTGGCGCTTGAGCCTCTCGCCGCTCACCTTCCCCCACGAGATCGCCCGGCTGCTGCTGCTCGAGCAGCTCTACAGGGCCCAGACAATCCTCCAGGGTGGGCCCTATCACCGGGCCTGAGCAGCACTAGCTCAGAGCCAGGACATGCCGGGGCTCTCGAGCATCTCCTGGCTCGGCCAGGCCCCCAGGCCGCCGAGGATTCGGCGCCAGATCGCACCTGGGCCCCGCTCCTGGGCCAGCTCCTGGCTGGCGGCCCATTCGATCTCCTGCACCTCCTGCTCACCCAGGCCCAGACACTCCACCAGCCGGCGGTAGGCCGATTTCTCCTGGCTGTTGATCGGGCTGCTGTCTTGCGGGCCCTGGTGAACGTTGGCCATCAAGTAAGCCAGCTTCAGGGCCAGCCGCCGGTCTTCCTGGCTGGCCAGACGGCGGACCGCTCCCTCCAGTCCGTCCAGGTCGACGGCCCAGGTGGTGAGCTGGCGCAGAGCCGCCTGGCCCTCGTTGTTCTGTTGTTGCTCGGGGAAGTAGCGCTCCACCAGTTGCTCGAGCAGGGCGCGCTCCTGATCGGCCAGGTCGCCATCGGCCCAGGCCACGCAGCAGACGATGCGCAGCAGCGCCAGCTGGGCGTTGCGTTCGGGGGGCGTGGCCGTGGTCATGGCAATGGGCGCTGATTGCTGCAATTCTCAGGCCCTGCGGGCTGTTGGCGCGGCCGGCGCGATGATTCGGTATGGCCCCCGCTAGCCGATCTTCAGTTTGTCTCGTGGGGCTGCTGCTGTTGCTGGCGGCGCCAGCGGCCTGGGCCGCACCATGGCGCACATACCACAGCGATCTCGGACCCGATCAGCAGCGCCGGCAGTTTCAGGTGGACGAGGGGTCGCTGCTGCGCCGCGGCGATCGGATCAGCGGCCAGGCCCGCATCCGCCTCGATGAAGGTTGGTCGACCCGGCTGCCCCGCAGCTACGGCTTCAGCGTGCTCTGCCGTGCCGGCAGCCTCCAGGAAACGCTCGCATCCCTGGCGACGACCTATTACCGCCATGGCCCGCAGTGGTGGAGTGAGGAGGAGCGTCGCCGCGGTGGCCGCGGGGTCTCCCTGGATCCGGCGGTCGCATCCCGCAACCGGGCGATGGACGCCCAGTTCACGGCCCTGTGGTCGTTTGTCTGCCAGCCCCGTTGAGCTCAACGGCCCTGGGGCCCCACAGCCTGCCGCCCGATCTGGCCGGGATAGGGGCCCCGCCCGTTGAGGCAGGCGTTGCCGCAGTGGCAGCCCAGGCTGATCGCTTCTGCCACGCTCCAGCCCGCCGCCAGAGCTGCCGTCACTCCGGCGGCAAAGGAGTCGCCGGCGCCGTAGGTGTCGATCGGCGGACTCTGGCGCGGCGGCGCCAGGAAGAGCCCGCCCGGCTCGAATTCGCCGCCGCTGGCCCCCCTGGTGGCGATTCGCAGCCGTGGCAGCTGCTCCAGGCTGTGCGGTGCCACGGCTTCGGCCGGATCGAGGGCGCTGCCGATCAGGGCATCCAGCTGCACGGCCGCTGCCCGCAGCACCGGCAGGCCCAGCCGCGGCGTCGCCGCCAGCACCCGGGCGGCGCGGGCCAGGGCCAGGCCGGCCGCATCGGTGGCAGTGGCGAAGACGCCATCACAGCTCTCCAGCTGAGCCCACGGCAGTGGATCGGCGGCGGTGGGCCTGAGTCGCTCGCCGATCACGGTGATCGTGCGCTCGCCAGCGCCATCGATGAAGGTGATGGCCCGCCGGGTGGGGGCATCGCACCAGGCCACGTGCAGGTCCAGGCCGAGGGCCGTGAGTTGCTCGGCCGCCAGCTGGCCGAGGGGATCGCGGCCCAGGGCCGTGAAGAAGGGCAGGGGCCGACCGCTGAGTTTGGCGAGCTGCACGGCCACCACGGCGCCGCCGCCAGCCGCTTGGTCGTGGGCGTGGCGGGCCCTGATCACCTCACCGGCTGCCGGCAGCCGCTCCACCTCCACGAAGCTCACCATTTCCACATGGCCCACCGCCGCCAGCTGCAGCTCCGGCAGGGGCGGCAGGGAGCCCAGGGCAAGGGGCGACAGAGGTGTTGGCACTTCCATGGCGGTCATGCTCGCCTACCCCAACCATGAAGCGCCGTTCATGAAGACACGTCTCCCCCAGTGAAGAGAGGTGTCATCTGGATCGCTCCCGGTTGCCGCAGCGGGCCGATGATCCCATTGTTGCTGCAACCGATTCGGAGGCCCTCGATGGATGACACTCCCCCGGCACAGCGGCCAGGAGCGCGTTGAAGATCCGGTCCCTGCTCCAACAGTCTCGATTGGACATCCGGTTCCCCGCCCAGGCCCTTCTGGTTCCCTCCAGGCAGGCCGCAATGGGCACTCCCGATGCACCGTTCCAGGTGCCCCCGGGTTGAGGGGATCCCTTATTGAACGCCATGGCCCCAGGTGCCAGCGCCAGCAGCTCCGACCCCACAACTGACTATCCAGAGATCGGATTCCCCCCGAACTGTTCCCCCCCAGCGAAGCAACCCAGCCAAACCGCTCAAGTTGGTTTTGCACGGTTGCCAAGCGCAGCAAAGCCCGGCCCCCCAGGAGCCGGGCTTTGCCCTTGGCGCCGGATCATCGGCGGCCTGGGGGCCTGGTGCGGATTTCCCGCTTCTGCCTCACCAGATGACCGGACTGGTGTCCCTGGGATCGCCCCGCCAGATTGATCGTCAGACCTGATCCGGGCGAGGCGCACAGAGATGACTAGGCGAAGCAATCAAACCATGCAACGGGCGCTTCTTCATCTGCGCCGCTGGCTGGCGGAGCGGCTGCAGCGCTGGAGCCGCCGCCTCGAACCCCAGACGGCTGCCTCTGAACTGTCACCAGTGGCCCCAGCGGCCCCAGTGGCCCTTGTTGAAGCCCTGGCTGTGGAGCCGGTGCCGCCGGCGCTCGCCCTCAGCCCCGGTTTGCGCGAGCCGATCTCGATGGAGGTGGCCGTGCAGCAGCGCGATTTCAGTGTGCTCAAGCGGGAAGCGGCCGACTGCCTGGCGGCCCTGGGGGCGGCCCATGCCCTGGTGACCTCGGCGCGCCTCAGCCAGTTGCAGGATCTGCGCTACGACTTCAGCGAAGGTGAGCTGCCGGCCGAGGCGCTCGCGGCCATGTCTGCCGACTATCAGGGCTGGCACAACGACCAGGTGCGCCTATTTGATGCCCTCGGCCTGGTGCTGCGCATGCGTGTGCCCCAGGGAACGGTGTTCGACCAACTCGATCCCTCAATCCACGGCCAGGCCCGCAGCCACCTGGAAACACTTTCGCTGGAATACCACCGCGGTCAGCTGAACGCCCAGTTCAATCCACCCCCCGAGCGCCATTCCTGAGCAACACACCTCTGCTGAGCAAAACAATTCAGCCCAGGATCCAGCCGAGCATCAGAGCCAGCTGCCCCACGATTCCCCGGCCTGTGAGAACCTCCCCGAGCACGGCAGCGGCGAAGCCCACCATCGCCGCCCGCCCGTTGAGCCTTTCCACCGCGGCCAGGGCTGCGGTGTTCCAGGGCCGGCTGGTGGTAAGGCCTTCGCCGAATTTCTCGACGGGTTCGTAGCGGAAGGGATCTTGACTCACGCGGCACAAGCAGGCAGGGGGGCAGCTTATGGGAGCCTTCGCCGGACCTGCAGCCCCTGGCTAGGGAGCTGCGGCGCCATGGTTTCACGGTGTTGCTGCAGCCGCCGCCCCAGCGCGGTGCCTACGGCCAGTTCGACCCCCGCAGTGGCCGGCGGTGGGTGGCGCCGATTGCCTTTGATCTGGGAATCGGCCGGCAGACCTTTCTGCACGAGGCGGTGCATGCGGTGCAGAGCTGCCCCACCGGAAGGCTCACACCGATCGGTTGGAAGCTGGCGCTGGCGCCGGTGGTGCAGCAGGACATTGGCGGCATCCTCACCAGGGGCTATCACCCCAACCAGATGCTGCTGGAGCGGGAGGCCTTCGCCATGCAGGGCCAGGCCGATGCGCCGATCAGGGTGCTGGCGGCCCTGCGTGTGCGCTGCCATTCGCGCTT
>JAWOHV010000230.1:0-6192 GCA_046484965.1 Prochlorococcaceae cyanobacterium | reverse complement strand
TCTGCCCCCTGAGCGGCGACGTCACTCCACCGCTGCGGCTGGGGGCGGCGCCCTGGTCCCTGCGCCCCGAAGCAATTGAGGCGGCCCGTCCCGAGCGTCGCGCCTGGGGCGCAGCTTGGTTGCTGTTACTGGAATCAGGTGAGCCCGTTGCGATCGCCGATTTCACCGATCTGGTGTGTGGCGGTACCCAGCCGGCCCAGCTGGCGGCCTGCTGGTTGACCCTGGTGGGCGGCCAAAGCTGGTTTCGCCTCAGGCAGGGGCAGATTGAAGCCCGCAGTGCTGCGGAATTGCGCAACCTTCGGCGCGAACGGCGCCGCAAAGCCCTGATTGAACAGCAGGAGCGGGCCTGGCTGGAGCTGCTGCGTCGCCGCCAGCCACTGGAGCCAGCCTCCCTGAGCCCAGATCATCGCCAGCGCCTCGAGCAGCTCAAGCAGCTCGCTGGCGGCGGCATCGAGCTCGCTGAACTGGCCGCGCCCCTGCGCCAGAGCCTTGCAACCCTCCACCTCGGCAGTGACCACGGCGCCCTGCGCCACCTGCTGGTGGAGCTAGGCCAGTGGGATCCCCATCAGCTGCTCTCGCTGGCCGGTACGCCCTGGAGCACAGGCTTCAGTGCGGCCCAGGAGGCTGAGGCCTGCCGCCTGCTTGCCCTCCACGCCGCCCCCCTGCCCGGCGATGAGGCCCGCCTGGATCTCAGCGGCCAGCGTTGCGTCACCATCGACGATGACGACACGCGCGACATCGACGACGGGCTGGCCCTTGAGCGCCGTGGCGATGGCGCCCTGCGCCTCTGGATCCATGTGGCTGACCCCGATCGGCTGATCGAGGCCGGCTCGCCGCTCGATCTCGAGGCACGCCGCCGCGGCAGCAGCCTCTACCTGGCCCGCGGCAACCAACCGATGTTTCCGGAGTCACTCTCCGCCGGGCCCCTGAGCCTGCGCCAGGGGGTGCGCTCCGCCGCCTGGAGCACTTGGGTGGAGCTCAGCGGCGATGGGGCTATCGCGGCCTACGGGATCGGGCGCAGCTGGGTGCAACCCACCTTCAGGCTCAGCTACGCCGATGCCGACGACCTGATCGATCTGGCTCCCCCCGAGGAGCCCGACCTGGCCGATCTCGAGCGACTCCTGCAGCGGCGCCGCAGCTGGCGGGTAGCGCAGGGTGCCCTGCTGCTCGATCTGCCGGAGGGCCGAATCCGCTGCCGCGACGGCGAGCCGCTGCTCGAGATCAGCGAACCGAGCCCGTCCCGTCACCTGGTGGCCGAGGCGATGATCCTGGCCGGCGCCGCAGCCGCCAGCTTCGGCATCGAGCATGGCCTGGCCCTGCCCTACCGCAGCCAGCCGCCCGCCGAGCTGCCGCCGGCTGCTGAGCTGCAGGCCCTGCCGGAGGGAGCCGTGCGCTTCGCCGCCATCAAGCGCTGCCTCAGCCGGGGGCTGATGGGCACCCAGCCCTCGCCCCACTTCAGCCTCGGCCTGCCGGCCTATGTACAGGCCACCTCGCCGATCCGCCGCTATGGCGATCTGCTGGTGCAGCGCCAGATCGGCGCCCAGCTCAGCGAAGGTCCGTTGCTGGCCGAGCCCGAGGTTCAGGCGTTGATCGAAGAATTTGACGGGGCCGTGCGGGAGGGCATCGGCATTTCCCGCGAAGATCAGCGCCACTGGCAGCAGGTGTGGTTCGAAACCCACCGCAGCGGTCAGTGGCGCGCTGAATTTCTGCGCTGGCTGCGGCCCCAGGACAGGCTGGGCCTGGTGCGCATTGATGAACTGGCGATCGATCTGGCGGCGGAGTGCCCCCAGAACGCCCAGCCCGGTGCAGGACTGCTGCTGCGGGTGCAGCAGGTGGATTCGCTGCGCGATCAGCTGAAGCTGGTGTGCCTGGCGAGCTAAGTGGAACCGGTAGGCCAAGGCCGCCACGACGGCAGGAGCAACGATCGGTGTGGCATGCTTCTGAGTGCCTCTGTCTTGACCGTGGCTGACATGGGATGACGGGGTGGATGCTGATTTCCAGGGCCTGAAGGATGTGATCTTGATCAAGAAGCGCTGAGTTCTGTAGCGGTAGGCCAAAGGGCGCTGACTGCGGCGCCTGGGCGCCACGGAGGCGGCCATGCCCAAAACGTCAAGTCGACCAGCGGCCATCAGGGTCCCAACCTGATGAACGTCAGTGTCTGAGGGCGCTCGCCAGCCGCGACACCCGCAACCAGGGCCCCCAAGGGTTGATGCAGCCGATCAGCTGCACCGATGCGCTGTCGTTTTGCTCAGCCAGCCAGTGGTTGAGGGCCGGCTCCAGGGTGATCAGCGGCCAGGGCTGCCGTTCAGTACCCGCTGGCAACGCATTGAGCTCCAAGGTGTAGCCCCCCTGCCCATCCGAGCGCAGCAAGCCCTCCCACAGGCGCTCGTGCAGTTCTGACGGTGCTCCTGTGGCGCCTGGATCGCCTGCCCCCGCAGGATCCTGAGGGCTGCCCGGCCAGAGGCCTGCAGCTTCGAGCAGGGAGGGATCCCGCAACAGTGCCTCCTGGCGCTGGCGCCAGCGGGGGTGGTGCCAGGGGGTATCCCACAGCGGCGCCACCCCAGCAGGGGCCAGCTGATCGCCGATCAGAGCGTCCTGAAGCTGGCGCACCGGCAGTTCTGACGGGGTGCATCCCCCCTGGATGCAGAGGGCCGCAGCGGCACCGGCTGCCTGGCCGGTGTTGAGGATCAGCGGTTGCAGGCGGGTGGCGCCATTGGCCATGTGGCTCACGCTGGTGGCCTTGTCGGCCGCCAGCAGGTTCTCCACCTCTGCGCTCACCAGGGCGCCGTAGGGCAGGCAGAAGGGCGTGCCGCTCCAGCGGCCGCCCCAGCGGCAGCTCTTGGGGGCCAGGGGCCAGTCGCCTCCGGGGTAGTGGTGGTCGTTGGCGTAGTTGCCGACGGCGATCGAGGTCAGTTCGCCGGACGCATCGAACGGCAGCGCCGCGATCGCGGCCCCGGGGCCCTGGGGCAACAACTCCTGCTCGATCACGGTGTGCAGCCCCAGCAGCCGGCGGCCCTCGCGCCAGTAGGGCATCGCCGCTAGCCAGGGGGCCGGGCTGCCGGCCTCGGCTGGGAAGGCCGCTCCCCGCTGCAACCAGCCACCGCTGGCCTGCTCCAGCGCTTCGGCAAAACGCAGGCTGCGGGCTTGCATCTCGGCGAACAGCTCGGCTTCGGCCTGCGGATCGTCCCTGAAGGCCCGCGCGAGGCCGTCGTGCCAATCGTTGCCGTTCAAGGGCCAGTTCAACATCACCAGCCCGCCCGGCAGACGGCCGTAGCTGATCGTGCGCTCCAGGCCGAAGGCGTCGCAGGCCCGCTCGAACGGCGGCGGCAGCGGGGGCACGGCGGCTGGATCGATACCTCGCGGGGGATCGGCCGGCAGGCGATCGCTGGCCAGTTGGCCCATCACCACCCAGGTGGGCGACTGCACAGGCTGCTCCTGGAAGAACGGCTCGCTCTCAAGCCGCTGACGGCTGGGGGCGCTGGGCTCCCCCCACTGCTCCTGGGCCTCCCAGCCCAGGCGGTACGGCGCCCCCGCCAGGGGCAGCAGATCACCGCGGTCGCTGCCGTCGATCACCAGGGTGCAGGCCACTCGCTGCTGCTCTCGGCCGCTTTGCCCCAGGTGCTCCAGCCGCACGGCGCTGATCCGCGCCCCCTGTCGTTCCACTTCCACTTCCAGCAGCCGGCAATCCGGCCACCACTTCAGGTTTGGCAGGGCGCGCACCCAGTCCTGCAGGATCGCCTCGGCGCTGGCGGGCCGGTAGCCGAAGCAGCTCACCCAGTTGTGATCGAGCCCATCGGACTCGCGCCGGGCCAGCTCCCGCAGGAAGGCGCCCCACAGCCCCGTCTGCCAAGGGGTCAGTTCATTGCCATCGGGGCAGCACACGCCGGCGGCGCTCACCATCCCCCCCAGCCAGGCCCCTGGTGTGGCCAACAGGGTGCGGGCACCGCCACGGGCCGCCTGGATCGCCGCCGCCACGCCGCCGCTGCCGCCGCCCCACACCAGCACGTCCACCGCATCCGTTGCAGGGGTCATTGGGCAGAAGCTGGCTACGCCAAGCCTGCCAGGGAAAGCCGCCGCGCAGCGACTTCAGCCCATTGCTGGCTGTGGTGCCCTCGAGGGAGCTCGGGTTCGCTCGGCCTGGTGTGAACGGCCGGCGATCGCAGATCGAGCTCATGGCACGGGCTGCAGTCCTCGGTGCCGATCCGAGCCTGCTCCGTAGGATCACTTCGATGACCAGAACCCTCACCACCCCGCTCTATTACGTCAACGACCGGCCCCATCTCGGCAGCGCCTACACAACCCTGGCTTGCGATGCCTTGGCCCGGTTCTGGCGTCTCAAGGGGGAGGAGGTGCTTTTCATCACCGGCTGCGATGAGCACGGCCAGAAGATCCAGCGCACGGCTGAAGCCGCTGGCCTCAGCCCCCAGGCCCACTGCGATGCCGTCAGCGCCCAGTACCGCGAGCTCTGGGAGCGCTGGCAGATCAGCCACGACCGCCTGATCCGCACCACGGATCCGCGCCACCGCCACATCGTGGAGCAGTTTTACGGCCGGGTGGAAGCCAGCGGCGACATCGTCGAGGGCCGCCAGCAGGGTTGGTACTGCGTGGCCTGCGAGGAGTTCAAGGACGACCCGCACGAGGCCCAGGACCCGGAATGCCCCACCCATCGCCGCCCCCTGGAATGGCGCGATGAGCTGAACCTGTTCTTCCGCCTCTCGCGCTACCAGAGCCAGATCGAGGAACTGATCAGCCGGCCGGGCTTCATCCAGCCGGCCAGCCGCCGCAACGAGGTGGAAAATTTTGTGCGCCAGGGCCTGCGCGACTTTTCGATCTCCCGTGTGAACCTGCCCTGGGGCATTCCGGTTCCGGGCCACGAGGGCCACACTTTTTATGTGTGGTTCGACGCCCTGCTCGGCTACATCACCGCCCTGCTGCAAGAGGGCGACCCCCCTGATCTCGAGATTGCCCTGGCCCGCGGTTGGCCCGCCTCTGTGCATGTGATCGGCAAGGACATCCTGCGCTTCCACGCCGTGTATTGGCCGGCGATGCTGCTCTCGGCCGGGCTGCCCCTGCCGCAGAAGGTGTTCGGCCACGGCTTCCTCACCCGCGAGGGCCAGAAGATGGGTAAGTCGCTCGGCAATGTGCTCGACCCCATGGTGCTCCTGGAGCGCTGCGGCCGCGATGCCGTGCGCTGGTACCTCCTGCGCGATATCCCCTTCGGCGACGACGGCGACTTCCAGCAGCAGCGCTTCATCGAGCTGGTGAACAACGATCTGGCCAACACGATCGGCAACCTGCTCAACCGCACCAGCTCGATGGCCAGGCGTTGGTTCAACGACGCGGTGCCTCCGGCCGGGGAGGCCGCCGGCAGCGGCCACCCCCTGGCCCTGGCCGCCGTGGAGGCCCGCACGGCGGTGCTGGCGGGCCTGGAGCAGCTCAATTTCCGCCAGGCCGCCGAGGCCACCCTGCAGCTGGCCATCGCCGCCAACGGCTACCTCAATGACCAGGCCCCCTGGAGCCGCATCAAGCAGGAGGGCCAGCGAGACGCCGTGGGCTCCGACCTCTACGCCGTGCTCGAAGCCAGCCGCTGGGTGGCGTTGTTGCTCTCGCCCCTGCTGCCAGAGCTGGCGGAGCGGATGCTGGAGCAACTGGCCCAAACTCCCCTGCAGAGCCACTCTTCCTGTCCCCCGGCTGATGGCCCCAGCAGCGCCTGGATGGCACAGCTGCACTGGGGCGGTCTGGTTTGCGGTCAGCTGCTGCCAGCCCCTTCACCAGTGATGGAGCGCCTGGAGCTGGAAGGTCCGCTGTGAGTGGGCCCTTGCTGGCAGCGTTTCTGTCCCTGGCCCTGGCCGGCTGCGTGAGCCGGGTAAGCAGCGACAAACCAGCACCACCTTTTGTTTTCCGGGCCCTTAACCTCAGCCACCGCAACTCCGATGGCAGCCTGGCCTGGGAACTGAAGGCGCCGGAGGCCCGCTACGACCTCGAGCGGCGGCTGGCCCAGGCCGTCGACCTGCGAGGGCTGATCTATCAGAAGGGCAAGCCGATGTACCGGATCAGCGCTCGCAGTGGCACGGTGCTCAACGACGGTGAACTGATCCAGCTGGAAGGCCAGCCACGCATCGAACGACTGTCGGGACGCCCCACGGCGATCACGGGTCAGCGTCTGCGCTGGCTTCCCCGCAAGGAGAGGAT
>JAWOHV010000220.1:0-4929 GCA_046484965.1 Prochlorococcaceae cyanobacterium | reverse complement strand
CGTTGCTCCGTCAGGCTTGCGCCCATTGCGGAAAATTCCCCACTGCTGCCTCCCGTAGGAGTCTGGGCCGTGTCTCAGTCCCAGTGTGGCTGATCATCCTCTCAGACCAGCTACTGATCGATGCCTTGGTGAGCCATTACCACACCAACTAGCTAATCAGACGCGGGCTCATCCTCAGGCGAAATTCGTTTCACCTCTCGGCATATGGGGTATTAGCGGCCGTTTCCGGCCGTTATCCCCCTCCTGAGGGCAGATTCCCACGCGTTACTCACCCGTCCGCCACTAACCCGAAGGTTCGTTCGACTTGCATGTGTTAAGCACGCCGCCAGCGTTCATCCTGAGCCAGGATCAAACTCTCCGTTGTAGACCAGTCCTTTCAAACATCAGATCCAAACAACTTTCGTTGCCCGATCCTGACATCCTCAACATGGCTTGCTCAGCACCTGCCGCTTGCACTGGCGTACAGCCTGCAGTTGGAGCCCCTTCCTCTGACAGAAGGTTTCAAAGAGTGCACAACAACTTCTATCTTGCTTTCGCTTGATACCATCGCCATGACTTTCCCAGATCTCAGATCCGGTCGCGATTCATCACTCCTGGGCAAAACTTGGTCCCTCCTCGTGAGAAGGCTGAACCAAAAACCCAGCAGCTATAACCGCTGTTTTCTTTTTGACGGGACCTCACACCTCTACCGCTGTATCCGTTGCAACAGGCCCATCGGTTTCCTTCCCCTACAGTCACCTGCAGACAGGAAAATCACCTCGAGCGAGTTCCAACGCAGTAGAAGCGTCAGTTCCTAAACTTTTCGATTGTCCAGGTGCACGCACCTTTTCCCTTTCGGGCTCCCCTTGCGGGGACCGGTGCCAGCGTCGCCTCGCAGCGACTTCCAAAACTTACAACATCGTGGGCTTGCGCCTGCCTCTGCCGTAAGCGCTGATCAAAAGGCTTCTCGCCCCCTGATCAGATCCCAGTTCCACTTGCGTGATCCTGGACTGCGCAGCTCGCCTCTCGGCTTGCGCGCAGTCCAATAAAGTAGCACAGGAGTGGCTCAAGCTTCTAGCAAGGCGTTGGCCCATGGCTGGAAGCTGGCCAGGGTGCCCTGGTCGCGGGCTGCCAGCACGGGAAAATCCACCGCGCCGAGCTCAGCTCCGGCCGGCTGGTTGGCCGGATCGCGGCTGAGCCATTGCACAGGGCAGCCCAGCTCACTGAGCACCAACCAGGCCGCCGCCAGATCCCAGATCTTGGGAGTGGCCTCCAGGGCCGACACCGTCTGGCCCAACGCCACGCTCACCAGATTGAGGCTGGCCACCCCCAGCAGGCGGATCTTGCCGGGGAAGCGGCGATCGGGAAGCTTCTGCAGCACCTTGATCGAGCGGCTGCACAGGGAGGCGCATCCAGGCGACTTGCCCTGCTCGGAAGGGGGCAGCAGCCTCTTGCCATTGCGCCAGGCACCACCACCACGCACAGCCACGATCCGCTGGCGCAGGGGCGGCACATCCAGGATCCCCAGCACGGGCAGGCCCGCTTCGAAGCAGGCCAGGGAAATCGCCCAGTAGGGAATGCCCGCCGCGAAGTTGGTGGTGCCATCGAGGGGATCCACCACCCAGTAGCGCCTGCTGGCCGGGACCCGCTGCGATCCCTCCTCACTGAGAACGCCCTCACCGGGATAGAGGCGCCCAAGCCCCTCCACGAGGGTGGCATCGCTCCAGCGGTCGCAGGCGGTGATCAAGCTGCCGTCTTGTTTGGCCTCCGCCGCCATGTGGCCAAAGTCACTGCGCTGGCGTTCGGCCACCTGATCGAGCAGGGCCTCCAGGGGAGCATCCAGGGTCATCCAACCTCCAGGGCCAGAACCTTGCTGAGGCTACGGCCCGTATCTGCACGGAAGCGACGCAGATCCAGGCGCTCCAGCACGATCAGGGCCCCAAAAGCCACCACCACCTCAACCGCCAGCACCAGGGCAAAGGCCGGATAGGCACCGCCAGCGGGGGCTGCCCAGAGCTGCAGCCAGCGGCCCAGATCGAGCAGCCCCCCACCGATCAGCTTGCCCAAGGCACGGGACAGGGCCTGGGCCAGGCCCCACACCCCCACGAAGGTGCCGGTGGCCTCGGGCAGTGTGAGATCAAGCATCAGGCAAAGGGCGCTGTTGGTGCCGATGCCGGCTGAAAGGCCAAACAGCACCATCACGGCCTGCAGGTGAGCCACTCGGCCTCCGATCCCCACCAGCAGCAACAGCAGCAGGGACGCCAGGATCAGGCGGCAGCCCAGGCGGGCGGTGGCCAACTTGCCGAGTTTGGGAACGATCCAGAGGCCTGCCAGCAGCAGTCCAACCAGGGTGCCGATGCCCCAGAGCGCATTGAGCCCCGCGGTGGCCGCGATCGGCATGCCAAACACCTCGGCGCCATAGCTCTCGAGGATCGGATCCTGCAGGAACAGCCCGAGGGTGAACAGCAGCAGAAAAGTGAAAAACACCAGCACCTGGCTGCTGGAGGTGATCAGCGACCAGGCCTGCCGAAGGCTGATCGCATCGTCGCGCTGGGCGCTGGCGCTGGCCACTGGAGGCTGGCCGGGGCGCTCGAAGCCCCAGGTGGCCACCAACGTGAGCAGCAGAACAATCAGGGCCACCCGCATCATGAAAGCCAGCAGCACCGGCTCGAGCACCGCCGGATCGCTGACGCCATCCAGCTCCCGCAGGCTGAAGCCGATGGCGATCGCCCCCACCACGATGCCAACCGTGAGCAGGCACCAGATGATCCCCACAGCCCGGGGGCGTTCCTGCTCGCTGGTGCGGTCGATGACCAGGGCCAGGTAGGGGGTGGTGGCCAGGGAGATCGCCAGGCCGTAGAGGGCGAACAGGCCGCAAAGGGCGAGCACGCCGGTAAAGATCGCCGCGGCCGAACCGGCCTGCAGCAGCCGGTGCACCTGAAAGATCATCGGGATCGCCGCCACCGCCAGGCCGCAGAACAGCAGGCTGCCGCCCCAGATGTAAGGGGTTCGGCGCAGTCCGGCCAGGGGATGGGCGTCGGAGAGTTGGCCGAAGAGCACCCGTGAAGGAGCCACGAACTGCTCAAAGGCCAGCACACCGCCCACCAGCAGCCCGGAGAAGCCCAGCTCACTGAGCATGATCCGGTTGAGCAAACCGGCGAAAATCACCGCCAGGCAGCCGAGGCAGCCCTGAAACAATCCCAACCTCAGGGCACCAGCCAGCCCTAGCCCCCGAGATTCAGAGGCGGTGGCGGCTGGAGCAGCAGACATCAGCACATGGGGCAACCAGTGCTGCAAACGCTATCAACAGTGCCCCTGGATCAGGATTGGGCCTGGCAGGCGGAACGCAACGGCTGGGGCTCCACCAGGATCGGGGAAACGGCGGCGGGTTTGGTGGCCGGCAGCACCGGCGGCTTGCAGAGGGCGATGCGGTCGAGGCCAGTGCGGCGGCGCAGCTCGGCCAGGTTGATGTTGTAGTCGGTGACGGCCTGGGCATAGCGCACCTCGGCCTGGGTGAGGTCGCGCTGGTTATCCACCACCTCGCGCTGGGTGGTCACGCCGGCCTGGAAGCGCAGGCGAGCCAGGCGCAGGGCTTCGCGGGCGGAGAGCACTTCGCGGCTGGTGGTGGCGATGTTGCGATCGTTCTGGAGCAGGGTGTAGAAGCTCTCCTCAACTTCGTTGCGGATCAGGTCGCGGGTGTCGGCGAACTCAAAGCGGCTCTGCTCGGCCCGCTGGCGCTGCTCGCGGGCCGAGGCCGCGGCGGCACCGCCATCAAACAAATTCCAGCGCAGATCGAGGCCGAAGGCGTTGTCGGCTCCATAGGTGTATTGATCCTCGTTGATCTCTCTGGTGGAGAAGGCACCGGAGGGCTGGCCATTGGTGCGGTCCCAGCCGAAGCGGTTGAAGATCCCGAGCCTGGGTTGCACCTGGCCGAGGGCCGCGTTGGCGCGGCTGTTGGCGATCGACACATCCAGCAGCACCTGGTCGAGCTCCTCACGGATGGCGTAGGCGGCCGTGATGCTCTCCTGCAGGGATGGGATCCAGGTGCCGAGCACCCGGGCCGGATCCTTGGCGGTGGGCGTCACCGTTTGGGGCAGATCGAGCAGACGGGCCAGGACCCGGCGGCGAATCGATTGCTGGGCCAGCGAGTTGGTGAGCAGCTGCTGGTCGCGCGCCAGCTGGGTTTCGGCCTCAAGCACCTCCAGCTTGGTGGCCACGCCGGCCTGGAAGCGGGCGCGGGCATCTTTGAGGCTCACCAGCGAGGCGCGCACCGATTCCTGGCCGATGCGCACCGTGTCGTCGGCCAGCTGCAGCTGGAAGTAGGTCTGGGAAACCCGCAGGCGCAGCTCCCGCAGCTGAACCATGTATTCGAAGCGGAAGCGCTCAAAGGTGTCGCGGGCGGCGGCCACTTCAGGAACGCGGCTGGGATTGATCAGATCCCAGCGGATGGTGAGATCCATCCCGGCTTGGAGGGATTCGCCGTAGGACTCAGAATTGGGGTCAACGCTGCCATCTGGGCGGCTGGTGAACCGGTAGCTGTTGGTGAGCGCGGGGAATGCGCCGGCGCTCAAATCGATGCTGGGATACCAGCTGGCGATCGTGGCCCGCAGCCTCGACTTGGCCTGCTCCACCTGCATGGCAACCGCCTTCAGCGCCGGGCTGTTCACCTCCGCCAGGGTTTCGACATCGCTCAGGCCGAGGGGTCGCAGTTCACCGATCTGCACCTGATCGGTGCGGGTGGGCAGCGCCAGGCTGGGTGGAGCGGCCAGGGGCTTGAGCTCGGCGTCGAGGCTGGTGGCAGCCGGCGCCTGCACCGCGGGATTGGGCCGCGGCCTCTCCCCCTTGAGCTCGGGTGCCAGTGGCAGCGGGGCCAGTGGCGGCGGTGGCGGCACCTCTAGGGCTGGGGCTTCGGCGGCCTGGACCCCAGCGGCCTGGCCCTCAGCAGCAACT
>JAWOHV010000148.1:0-3656 GCA_046484965.1 Prochlorococcaceae cyanobacterium | reverse complement strand
CTCAAGGGTTTCGGCCACCGTCATCTTGCTCAGCTGGCGGCGGCAGTGGCCAGCACTGCAGGCCAGCCTGCGCTGGATCGACTACCGCTCGCCGCGCCAGCTGCAGAGGGTGAGCGAGAGGCCAAGCCAGGCCAGCAGAGCCAGGAACCAGTGGCTCGAATACACATGATCAAGCTCGAGGGCCAGCACGCCGTTGCCGTGGAGCAGCCCCAGCCAGGGGCTGGCGTCGAAGAGCTCGCGGTAGAAAGCGGCGGATTCCTTTTGGGGGATGGCGGTGCCGAGGCCGCTGGCGATGGCGATCAGCGCCAGCAGCACGATCGCCAGGCGCAGGTCTGCCAGCAGGGAAAGCAACCGAACCCAGCGGCGCCCAGGCTGCAGGGCCGTGCTGTTGGTTTGGCCGCTCATGGCAGCTGGGCCAGCAGGGTGAGGGTGCCTGTGGTGATCAGCAACACGCCGCTGATCGGTGGAATCCAGCTACCGATCGCCCGCAGACTGAGCAGCCGCGGCAGGCTTGCGGCCGCCGTGCCTGCCAGCAGCAGGGGCACCACCTGGCCCGCCCCGAAGCAGGCCAGCAGCACCATGCCGGCCAGGGGTTGGCCTTGGCGGGCCATCCAGGCCAGCAATACCGCCAGCACCGGCGTTGTGCACGGTGTGGAGGCGAGCCCGAAGGCGAGGCCAGCGGCAAGGGGGGCCAGGGGTTTGGGCACCAGCTGCCGCCAGCGCTCCGGATCGGGCCCCACGGGCAAGGAAAGCGGCAGCACACCCAGGAGGTTGAAACCCATCAGCAGTGCCAGCACCGCCACCAGCGGGGGCACCAGCGCCGGAATGCTGCCGTAGAGACGGCCCATCAGGCCGCTGGCCAGCCCCAGCAGCACCAGTGAGGCCACGATGCCAGCGGCAAAGCTGGTGCTGCGCAACCAGGGGCGTGGATGGTCCGTGCCGAAGCCGGCGAGATAGGCGAGGGTCACCGGCAGCAGTGAAAGCGAGCAGGGGCCCAGGCTGGTGAGCAGGCCGCCGCCGAAGACAACGCCGAGGGTGAGGGGCCCCGGAGAGGCCAGCGACGACTGCAGCAGTTGTTCGCTGCTGCGCGCCCAGTCGGCCAGTGGGAGCCCGAGGCTGATCATGGCCAGCAATGGCGGCCTGCAGGACTGAGATCAGCCTATCGGGGCGGAGCGCTGCCGCCGGGTGTGCCGTTGCGGCGTGGTTGCCAGCCCTTCGAGGCCATGGGCTTCCAGCGAAGTGCGGATCAGCAGGCCGGCCACCAGCAGGCTGGCCAGCAGTGAATTGCCGCCGTAGCTGATCAAGGGGAGGGGCAGGCCGGTGGTGGGCATTGCTCCACTGGCCACGGCGATGTTCAGGATCGACTGACCCACAAGCAGGACAGTGCAGCCCAGGGCCACGAGCCGTTGCTGATTGCTGCGGCAGATCAAGGCCACCCGCAGCCCCACCAGGCCAAAGAGAGTGAGAAACAGGATCAGCATCACCGAGCCCACGTAGCCGAATTCCTCGGCGAACACCGCGAAGATGAAGTCGGTGGTTTGGATCGGCAGGTATTGGAGCTTCTGGGTGGAGAGGCCGAACCCTTCACCCATGACGCCGCCCGATCCGATCGCCAGCAGGCTCTGCACCAGTTGGTAGCCATCGCCCTGGGCATCTTTCCAGGGATCAAGAAAGGAGGTGACGCGGATGCGCTGGTATTCGTTGAGCATGATGCTCATCACTCCCACGGCGCCGCCGACGCAGACCCCCCCCAGGAGAGGCACCAGAGGCAGCCCGGCACCAAGGGCCATCAGCCAGAGCAGCAGGCCGGTGAGGGCTGCGGTGCTGAGGTTCGGCTGCTTCAGGATCAGGCCCATCACAACAGCAAAGGCCCCCAGCCAGAAGAGCTTCTGATCGGGGGAGATTCGCTTCCAATGGGCGAACAGGGCTGCCCCCTGGAGGACCACGAAGGGCTTGATCAGCTCTGAGGGCTGAATCTGCACTGGGCCGAGCACCAGCCAGCGGCTGGCACCGTTCACGGTGCTGCCGGCCACCAGGGTGAGGGCGATCAGCACGGTGCCGATCAGGATGCCAAGCGGCGCCAGCTGCAACCAGCGGCGCAGCTTGGTGCGCAGGGCGAGCCAGAGCAGGCCCCAGCTGGCGATCAGCCAGATCGCCTGGCGCTTGAGGTAGTAGGCCGCATCACCCATCTCCCGCTCGGCCACCCACCAGCTGGCGGAGGTGAGAACCAGCAGCCCCACCAGGCTCCAAAGGGCCACCATCCCCAGCAGCAGCCGCGACTCCGCCGGCCATTTCGCCCATGGCACGGGCAGCAGGGCGTCCCATCCCTGCGGCGACTTTGGCGCCTCTCCTCGGCGGGGGGAACGGTCCTCGACGGGATCGGACCCACCGCGACGACGACGCTGGTGGTGGCGCACGGTCCTGCCTGGCACGTCCCCTGACGATGAATAGTTCATTCAGCCGCCTGCAGTCCCACTTGTCGCGCCGGCACAGACAATAAAAAGCCCGGCCTTTGCCGGGCTTGGGAGCCATGTTTTCGTGGCACTGGCTGCAATCCCTTGATGGGGCAGGTCAGTTGCCGACGTTGACCTGACGCCGACCTGTGACCAGCTCCACTTTCAGGATCTTGCCACCCTGCTTCATGATTCGCTGCTGCTCCGAGAACCAGCTGCTGAAGGGAACCCACTTGGTGAAGTAGGTGTTCTGCAATTCACGTTGACTGCGGGATTTTTCCGGGCAGGGAATGCAGGCCGTGATCTTGAACAGACGCATCGGTGAGCCTCAGGAAGTGTGCCGTTGGCAGGGATCAGTTGCCGAGGCCGGAGCAGATGTAGTCGAAGTAGACGGCCATTTCACGGCCGGCATCCGGACCCACCAAGGAAGCGGTGGCTTCCTTCATGGCCTGGATCGACTGCACGGTGGCACCGATGGGCACGCCCAGCGAATTGTAGGTTTCCCTGAGGCCGTTCAGCACGCGCTCGTCAAGGATCGAGGTGTCACCCGCCAACATGGCGTAGGTGGCGTACCGCAGGTAGTAATCGAGGTCGCGGATGCAGGCGGCGTAGCGACGGGTGGTGTACATGTTGCCGCCCGGACGGGTGATGTCCGTGTATAGCAGCGCCTTGGAAACGGCTTCCTTGATGATTGCCGAAGCGTTGGCGCTGATCGTGGCGGCGGCACGGACGCGCAGCTCACCGCTGGCGAAGTACTGCTCCAGTCGGCCCATGGCCGAAACGTCCAGGTAGAGGCCCTGAACGTCGGCCTGGTTGATGACGTTGGTGATGGCGTCTTGCATGGATCCTGGGAATTGGCGATGGAGAAGGGGGTGCAGCCTTAGGAAAGGGCGCCAACCACGTAGTCGAAGTAGAGGCCAGCTTCCTCGGCATCAGCGCCGGTGAGCATGCTGGTGGCCACGGCCTTCATCTCGCGGATGGCTTCGGCCATCGCTTCCAGGGGTGTGCCAAGGGCGCGGTACATCTCGCGGGCGCCGATGACACCGATCTCTTCAATCGGGGTGACATCGCCGGCGACGACGCCATAGGTCACCAGGCGCAGGTAGTAGTCCATGTCCCGCAGGCAGCTGGCGGTCATCTCCTCGCCGTAGGCGTTGCCGCCGGGGGAGATCACGTCAGGGCGCCTCTGGAACAGCTGGCCAG
>JAWOHV010000040.1:0-3138 GCA_046484965.1 Prochlorococcaceae cyanobacterium | reverse complement strand
GCCTCCGGGGCCGGCCGGCGGCCGGGCACGGCGCGCCGCTCTTCCAGCTCGGGAGCGGGTAGGCGCACTGGGCCCTGCTGCAGAGGAGGCGCTACCAGCTGGGCCAGCAGAAAAGGCAACATAAATAAACTTATCCGATTCTAATTATGGCGCTGTATTGTTTAGCCAATCGTCCTGCTGTGCCGCCTGCTCGATCGCACCGATCCGCGCCCCCATTCGGTAGCTATCGCTACAGCGACAGCCGTGATCTGCAACTCGGATGAATTTAATGTTTGAACCATCTCGCAACCGCCCTTGGCCGGCGATGTTTGCCCTGGCGGCACTTACGGCCCTGCTGCCAGGGCTGATGGGTTCAGAGGCTTTGGCGCAGGGCCAATCGCTGCGGGCCAGCTTCCCGGGGCGGCGCATCGGCGGAGGCACGCGGGCGGAGTGCGCCAGCCGCCTGCTGGTGCATCTGGTGCCCACGAGCAGCGTGTATGCGGCGGGGCAGCCGCTGCTGCTGGGCCTGCTGCAGGGGCCTGCCCTCGAGCCGATGCCCCTTGAACTGGCCTTCCGCCCCTACCCGGCGGCGGGCGGCGGCGGCGGCCAGCCGCCGGATCGCGCCCTGGCCGCAGCCCCCGCCGGCCTCACGCTGCTGCAGCTCGATGGCCTCGCTGCGCCCACGGTGTGGGCCTCCCATTACCGCTGCGGGCCGCTGGCGGCCAGCGACGATGCGCTCGCTTTCGCGGTGACCACGGCGCCGCCGGCGCTGAGCCTGCTGCTGCCGGCGGCCGACACCACCGCCGCCGACCGCAGTGTGCAACTGGCGCTGGCGCAGCTGCAGAAAAGCTGCGGCGGCAGCGTGGCGCGCGAGCAGCTGGCCCGCAGCTTCGGCCTGGAGGATTTGCTGGGGGTGGGCTGGCCGGCCCAGCTGCCGGTGCGCTGCCTCTAGGGCCGGAGCCCTAAGGCCGGGGCTTCAGCCGCGGCGGCGGCGGCTGGAACAGGGCCCGCTCGATCCCCGGCGGCGGCTGGGGCGGTGCCGGCTCGATGCCCTGCAGCAGGGTTTCAACGAGCTCCAGCTGCTGCGGCAGGCAGACGCGGTGGAGGTCGTAATGCTGCTGCACGTGGCGGCGGGCGTTGGCCCCCATCTGGCGGTGCTTTTCGGGATTTTCGAGCACCTCGATGATCACGCGGGCGAGCTCCTGGGGATCGAGCATGTTCACCAGGCGGGCTTCGATGCCATCGCGGATCAATTCGCGCACCGGTTCGGTGTTGGAGGCCACGATCGGTGCGGCGCAGGCCATCGCCTCAAGCAGGCTCCAGCTGAGCACAAACGGCACCGTGAGATACACGTGGGCGGCGCTGACGCGCAGCACCTCATGCAGCACGGGGTGGGGCAACTTGGGCAGGAAATGGACGCGGCTGGCATCGAGCAGTGGGCCCATGTGGTGCAGCAGAAAATCCTTCCAGGAGTCGAAGTCTGGCGGTGGCGCTGTTGAGTAGCCCGGTCCCGTACCGCCCACGATCAGCACATGGGCCTGGGGCCGCCTGCGCAGCAACAGCGGTAGGCTGCGCATGAAAGTGAGGAAGCCGCGGTGGGGTTCGAGATCGCGACTGATGTAGGTGACCAGTTCGTCGCCGGCCTGGAAGTGGAGGCCGCTTTTCTCGAGCTGAACGCTGGCATTGGGCTTGGGGGCGATGCGCTCGCAGTCGATGCCTTCATGGATCACCGAGAAGCGCTGGCGGTAGGCCTGGGGCATCAGGCTCCATTGCCACCAGGTGGGGGCCAGGCCCCAGTCGATCTCCGAGAGATCCAGTAGCTGGAGTGCACGGCGCAGGGCTTGCTCAGAAGCACTATCTGGATGGAGGTATTGGAATTCAGGATCGAAATTGCAATCGGCACCCTGCCAATGAAAGAAATATTCCGGATAACCCAAGATCGGCGTCTTCGGCAAGATCGCCCTAAGGCCCATCAACTCCCCCCAGCCGGTGTGGCCGATCACAAGATCAGGCGCCAGCCCTTTTTCCTGGAGCTGCATCAGACCTTTCTGCACAACCTGGCCCCGGATAACCTTCGCTTGCACATCCTGAAGCCATGGATGGCATGGCGGCGCTTCGCCATCGGAAAGGAGAGCTTTGGGATCGTATTGGTAATATTCGAGCGGCGATGAGGTGATAGCGGGGTCGCTGTCCGGAGTGAGGGTGCCAAAGGCCAGCACGCGGAAGCGATCATCGCTGGCGAGAGCAGGTGCAAGATGTCGGAACTGGGCGGGGAAGCTCTGATGGATAAACAGAATAGTTTGGCGTTGATCCTGCACTGCTAGGGATTTAACTGGAGAGAATAACTATTCTGCCGGCTTCAAGGGACTAGCCGAAGAGCAGTGAGGTTGGGGTCTGGCCCGAAATGAGGCTGACATTGCTCGGCAACAGAAATTCAAAGATTTCAGTTGTGGTTCCCCAGCTCACCGTGGCTTGCCAGCGGTCGGTGTCGGCCACTTTCATGGGAGCGGCCACGCTTGAAGCATTGCGGAAGTAGATCCGATCGCCATAGGGTCCTTTGTCGGGAGCGATGATCGTGTTAATCGAAGGAGCTCCACCTGCAGTGGCCACGGAGTCGAACTGCTGGAAGGCGAAGACATCGCTGCCCAGGCCGCCGTTTATGCTGTTCGATCCTGGGCCGGCCCAGATCAGATCATCACCATCGCCGCCAGTGATGCTGTCGTCGCCGGCCAGAGCGTCGATGATGTTGCGTGTCAGGGTGCCGGTAAGGGTGTCGGCGCCTGGCGTGCCAGTGAGGGCATCGGCCTGAACTTGAACGGCGTAATCGAGCTGGAAAGAACCAGCGGTGGCCTTGATTTGAATTTCCGGCAGCCGAAGGCTCATGAGCCCCATAGGGACCTCAATTGAGACGGAATTTACCAGGCCGTTCGGGCTAAATGTTAGCTCGTTCGAGGTGATTGCCTGCGTGGCAACCGTGTATGGACTTCCATTGTCATCGACACCCGAAAACGTCACCTCGGCACTGTCGCCGCTATCGAGACCGGCTGAGTTATTGGAATTCAAGCCGTAAAAGTCCAGCCGGATGGCTCTGACGTCCTGCAGCAGGCCGAGAATCAGTGTTTCCCCCGGAGTCGGCTCGGTCCTAGTCTTACCTTTAGT
>JAWOHV010000026.1:0-5393 GCA_046484965.1 Prochlorococcaceae cyanobacterium | reverse complement strand
CAGTGATGAATAGATGGGTTTGCACGACGCTGCTGATGAGCGGCATGCTCCAAGCCGATCTACCTCTACATCAACTCGCCGGGGGGGTCGGTGACCGCCGGCCTGGCGATCTACGACACCATGCAGTACGTCAAGAGTGACGTCGTCACGATCTGCGTGGGCCTGGCCGCCTCGATGGGGGCGTTCCTGCTGGGGGCCGGCACCAAGGGCAAACGGCTGGCCCTGCCCCACAGCCGGATCATGATCCACCAGCCCCTGGGCGGCACCAGCCAGCGCCAGGCCTCCGACATCGAGATCGAAGCCAAGGAGATCCTGCGCATCAAAGACATGCTCAACCACTCCATGGCCGAGATGACCGGCCAACCCTTCGCCAAGATCGAGAAGGACACCGACCGCGACTACTTCCTCAGCGCCGCCGAGGCCAAGGACTACGGCCTGATCGACCGGGTGATCGCCCACCCCGGCGAAGCCTGAACAGAGGCCTCAACCACCTCACCCCCGCCTGGGGGCGGCTCCAACCCAACCCTCTAGCTTGAACCCCTGCCATGGCCACCACCCTCGCCGAGGCCGCTGACGCGTTCTTTGCAGCCGGCAATTAGTTGCTGGCTGGAGATCCCTCGGCTTTTGAAGCCATCTGGTCGGAGGCGGACGACATCAGCCATCTGGGCCCGCTCGGGGCGATCTGCACAGGGCGCGCTGCGGTGATGGCGGAGTTCGCCAAGGAGGCCGCCATGGGGTTTGAGGGCACGCTGGTGGGCGATGAACGCCGCTTCGTCGAAACCCCGGAGCTGGGCCTGCTGGTTTGTGTGCAGCGCACCCGCGGCATGACCAAGGCCGGGGAGCCGATCACAGCCGACATCCGCGCCAGCACCATCTTCCGCAAAGAGGACGGCCACTGGCGGGTGGTGCATCACCACACCGATCGCTTCTGACAAGCCAACCCCTGCTCCTTTCCCCACCCCAGCTAGGCATCAGTTCGCTCCTTGCCTCTAGCACCGCTGCCCGCTCAGGCCAGGCCATTCAGCAGATAGGCCTGAATCTCACCTTTACCCTTCACCGCGATGGGTCCGCGATCCTCGAAACGGAACCGGTCCTGAAGTAAACGGTACGTCGATTCCGACACCTGGATTTTGCCGGGCACGCCTGCCGACTCCATACGGCTCGCCAGGTTCACGGTGTCACCCCAAAGGTCGTAAACAAATTTGCTGGTGCCGATCACGCCAGCCACCAGCGGCCCGCTGTGCATGCCGATCCTGAGCTGGAAGTTCTGCCCCTTTTCTCCGTTTATGCGCGCGAGGGCAACCCGCATTTCCAATGCGGCGTTGGCGACACGCACTGCATGGTCGTCCTGGTGATCCGGCACGCCGCCGGCCAGCATGTAGCAATCGCCGATAGTCTTGATCTTCTCAACGCCGTGATTCTCCGCCAGTAGGTCGAATACTTTGAAGATATGGTTTAGTTGCTGGACGACGTAATCCGCCTGCCGTGAGCTAGAGAAGGCCGTGAAGCCGACGAGGTCGGCGAACAGCACGGTGGCATGGTCTATACGCTGGGCGATCACCGGAGCTTCGAGCGTATGCAGAGGGACGTTGTCCTGCCCCTTCAGCGCGTCGATGATTGATTTCGGCAGGATGTTCTCGAGAAGACGCTCGGTCCTCTCCTTCTCAAGATTTAGGTCACGGATCAGATTCTTGTTTTCCGTGATGTCCTGCGCCACGCCAACCACTCGATAAACACCCGTCGCATCATTGCGAACTGGGAATGCCTTGTCTCTGATCCAGCGGACGTCGCCGTCGCTGCGCACGATCCGGTATTCGATATCGTACGTGCCCTCCGCTTGTCGAGGCAAGGCCGCGATGACGGTTTCCCGATCCTGCGGGTGGATGCTTTCGATGTAGGACCATGGATCATCAAGCAGACTATGGCAGCTCCGTCCCCAGATGCGCTCATAGGCCGAATTGATGAACAGCATGCTGTTCTTGCGGGGATCGGTCATCCAGAACACTTCGTTGATCGTGTCGGTGACCTGCCGGAATTTCTCCTCGCTGTCCTTGATCGCGGTGACATCCTGCGCCACGCCAACCACACGGTAAACATCACCCGATTCGTTGCGAATCGGAAATGCCTTGTCTCGAATCCAGCGCACATCGCCGTCAGTGCGCACGATCCGGTATTCGATGTCGTACGTGCCCTCCGCTTGCCGAGGCAAGGCCGCGATGACGGTTTCCCGATCCTGCGGGTGGATGCTTTCGATGTAGGACCATGGATCATCAAGCAGACTCTGGCAGCTCCGTCCCCAGATGCGCTCATAGGCCGAACTGATGAACAGCATGCTGTTCTTGCGGGGATCGGTCATCCAGAACACTTCGTTGATCGTGTCGGTGACCTGCCGGAATTTCTCCTCGCTGTCCTCGAGCTGCTTGTCCGTTTCACGGGCGACCGCCAGCTCGCTTTCCAGAGCGGCGACGCGCGCGCCCAAGCTGCGCACAAGAGAGATGAGTTCGTCCTGAGGGAGGCGGTCATCCGCCATGGAACAGATTCCTTTGGGCCCCGGGCGCAGGGCGGGACTTATTTTTACTCAATCACCTCGTCGGGCTCTGCAGGCAGCTACGGGGGTGTTTCTTATTCCGGACTCGCGGGCGAACCAGTGCCGCTCCTCCCAGATGCCGGCCGCGCCAGCCTCGACGGACAGCAGGACTGCCTTCGCGAAGCGACCAAGCGCTCCTTGAGGCCCCGGGCCATCAGGGCCTTACTGGTGCTGGAGCGAATCCTATTCATGGGCTCGGAGGTGAACGAGGGCGTCGCCAATGCCCTGGTGGCCCAGATGCTCTACCTGGATTCGGAGGACAGCTCCAAGCTGAACTACCGCTACATCAACTCGCCAGGGGGATCGGTGACCGCCGGCCTGGCGATCTACGACACGATGCAGTGCGTCAAAAGCGACGTCGTCACGATCTGCGTGGGCCTGGCGACTGCGATAGGGGCCTTCCTGCTAGGGGCCGGCACCAGCCAGCGCCAGGCCCACCCCGACCGCGGCTACTTCCCCAGCGCCACCGAGGCCAAGGACTACGGCCTGATCGACCGGGTGATCGCCCACCCCGGCGAGGCCTGATAGGAGGCCTGATGAGCAGAGGCCGCTGACGCCTGCTACGCGGCGGGCAACCAGTTGCTGGCCGGCGATTGTGCCCCCACCTGTTCCAGCGGCAGCCCTGGCGGCAAGCGGGTTCGAGATGGGGACTGGCTAGCCCCGATTGGTGATGTCGATCGATAACCCGCACATGCCCACGATCGTGCCGGAGGCGTCGCGCAGGGGGCTCTTGATGGTGAAATAAACCCGCTCCTCACCGCTCTCCTTGATGATGTCGCGCTCCTCACGCGCGATTGAGGTGCCCTGGGCGATCACCTCGGCATCGTTCTCACGCAGGGCGTTCGATTGCTCGAGGTCGAAGAAGTGGCTGTCATCCTTGCCGATTATCCCAGCAAGGTCGGCACCGAAGATACGCTGCACCGTCGCATTAGCGTAGGTGTAGTTGCCATCGAGATCCTTGGAGTAGGCCGCGGCGTCGATGAAGTTCAAGATGGTTTCGGCGTCCAAGGGCCTGCTTCCGTCAGTGGGGCTAACTTTCGCAGGGTAGTGCCACTGACGCCAAAAGCTTCGGTCAGGTCCGATGTTGCACGGCAGTTCAGGTCTTTGAACGCCCGCCAGAGGATGGCGGCAACCTGGGCGCTGGAGAGGCTGCGCGAGGTGGCTGACGAGCGTGGCTCTCCAGACGCTTGCGTAAGCTCCAAATCAGCACGCACGCCCAGCCGGATGGCCCAGCTCTTCTACGACACCGACGCCGATCTCTCGCTGCTGAACGGCAAGACGGTGGCGATCATCGGCTACGGCAGCCAGGGCCACGCCCATGCGCTGAACCTCAAGGACAGCGGCGTGAACGTGGTGGTGGGCCTCTACGAGGGCAGCCGCTCGGCCGAGAAGGCCAAGGCCGATGGCCTCGAGGTCCTGAGCGTCGCCGACGCCTGCGCCAAGGCCGACTGGATCATGGTGCTGCTGCCCGATGAATTCCAGAAGGCCGTCTACGACAAGGAAATCGCACCCCACCTCAGCGCTGGCAAGGTGCTGAGCTTCGCCCACGGCTTCAACATCCGCTTCGAGCTGATCAAGCCCCCGGCCGATGTGGATGTGGTGATGATCGCCCCCAAGGGTCCCGGCCACACCGTGCGCTGGGAGTATCAAAACGGCATGGGTGTGCCGGCCCTGTTTGCAATTGAGCAGGATGCCTCTGGCCACGCCCGTGAGCTGGCCATGGCCTACGCCAAGGGCATCGGCGGTACCAGAGCCGGCATCCTCGAAACCAACTTCAAGGAAGAGACTGAAACCGACCTGTTCGGCGAGCAGGCCGTGCTCTGCGGCGGCCTCAGTGAGCTGGTGAAGGCGGGCTTTGAAACCCTGGTGGAAGCCGGTTATCAGCCCGAGCTCGCCTACTTCGAGTGCCTGCACGAGGTGAAGCTGATCGTGGACCTGATGGTGAAGGGCGGCCTCACCGCCATGCGCGATTCGATCTCCAACACCGCCGAATACGGCGACTATGTGAGCGGCCCGCGCCTGATCACCGCCGACACCAAGGCCGAGATGAAGCGCATCCTGGCCGACATTCAGGACGGCACCTTCGCACGAAACTTCGTGGCCGAGTGTGACGCCGGCAAGCCGGAGATGGCCAAGATCCGCGCGCGCGACAGCCAGCACCCGATCGAGCAGGTGGGCAAGGGCCTGCGCTCGATGTTCAGCTGGCTCAAGGCAGCCTGAGCCCCTGGCCCTGGCTGCTGGTGCTGGCCGCCTGCGGCCTCGATCGCCTGGTGGGGGACCCGCGTTGGTGCCTCCACCCGGTGGTGGTGATGGGCTGGTGGATCAGCCGGCTGCGGCGCCTGGCAGAGGCATGGGCCGGCGGCAGCCCCTGGCTGTTGCGTCTGGCCGGAGCTCTGATCACCCTGCTGCTCGTGCTTGGCAGTGGGCTGGCGGGCTGGAGCCTGGAGCAACTGGCCCTGGGATCGGCAGCCTGGCTGCCGGCGCCGCTGGCCTCTCTGGTGTGGCTGCTGCTGCTGCTGGCCCTGGCCAGCGCCCTGGCCGGCCGCAGCCTTGAATCCGCGGTGCTGGCGGTGCTCGACGCCCTGCCGGATCTGCCGCTGGCCCGGCAGCGCCTGGCCTGGATCGTGGGCCGCGATGTGGAAGGCCTCGATGCCGCCGAGATCGAGCGGGCGGCGGCCGAAACCGCCTCCGAAAACGCGGTTGACGGCCTCTTTGCACCCCTGTTCTGGATGCTGCTGGGGGCCGCTCTCTGGCGGCTCTCCGGCAGCACGGGCCCCGGCCCGCTGGCCCTGGCCTGGGCCTATAA
>JAWOHV010000242.1:0-12969 GCA_046484965.1 Prochlorococcaceae cyanobacterium | reverse complement strand
AGCGCGCTTGAGCAGCGCCATCAGATCCAATTGCCAACCCTGGCTCCAGAGGATCTGAAGCATCCCAGCGCCTTGGCCGGCGATCTGGCGGAATTCCTGCGCCAGCGGCTGCTGAGTTTGTTGGAGGAGGAGGGGATCGCGCCCGATCTGGTGCAGGCCGTGGCGGGCGAAACGGTAGCGATCACCCGGGTGCTCACCGATCCAGCCGATGCCCGCCGGCGCGCCGAACTGCTTGCCAAGCTGCGGGCCCAGGGTCTGCTGGCTGCGGTGGAGGCGGTGGTCACCAGGGCCGCCCGTCTGGCTGAGAAGGGAGATCTGGATCCCGGCGTTCTCTCGGCCACAAATGTGGTCAATCCTGCCCTTTTTGCCAAGCAGAGTGAGAAGGCGATGCTGGCAGTGCTCGGGCGGCTCGAACCGATTGCCGCTGGCAACCATCCCGATCGCTATGCGGCTCTGGCGGCGGAACTGGCGGCCAGTGCTTCCACCCTGGCCGCCTTCTTCGATGGGGAGGAGAGCGTGATGGTGATGGCCGAGGATCCAGCCGTGCGTACCAACCGCCTAAACCTGCTCGCCGTGCTGCGCAACCAGGCCGGTGTGCTGGCCGATTTCAGCCGAATCAGCGGCTGAGGGCAGGTTCGCGTGCCTCGTTTCCCTGGGCGTCGCCGGCGGGGTCCTGCGGGCTGCCGGAATCGGCCGAGGCCGCTGCGGCTGCAGCCTTTTTGGCCACATTTTTGCCCACGCGGATACCGCCCTTGATCGTGCTAACAGCCAACATGGCGTTGACGTCATCGTCGTTGCGCACGGCGCTGTCGACGGGGTGGTAGGCGGCAGGAGCTAGGGCATTGCCTCGCAATACAGCTGCCAGGGTGAGAACCGTGATCTTCAGCTGCTGCCAGGGGTTCATCATCACCACCCGCTTGTAAAGGTAGCTGTCGAAGGTGAGGCGCTGCACGTCCTTGTCATCGCACATCTCCACAAACGCCTCGCGGGCAGCATCGTTGCTGTAGAAGATGTTCTGCAGGATTTCGAGAACCTTGTAGGTGGCGCCGTACTGACGATCCCATTTTTTGAGGTACTTCTTGAGATCGGCATCCGTGGGAATTCTGCTGCCGCCCTGGCTCGATTCCAGGATCTGCTCCGCGCACATGCGGCCACTCTTGGCGGCGAAATAGATCCCTTCGCCGGAGCTCTTGGTGACATAGCCGGCTGCATCACCCACAAGCGCCATGCGCCCCACCACCCGCCGTGGCCTGGGATGCTCAGGAATCGGGTGTGCCTCCACCTTGATCACTTCACCGTTCACCAGGCGCTTCTTGGCCCGCTCACGGATGCCCTCCTGCAGCTTCTTGATCAGGCCCTGATTAACCTGCATCGTGCCGGTGCCGACGGCAACATGGTCGTATTTTGGGAAAACCCAAGCGTAGAAATCTGGTGAAACATCAGTGCCCACGTACATTTCGGCCAGATTCTCATAATATTTCATCTCCTCGGGCGGCAGCTTGATGCGCTCCTGAAAGGCGATCGCAACGTTGTAGTCGCCGGCGTCCATGGCCTTGGCTACGCGGCTGTTGGCACCGTCGGCACCAATGATCACATCCACCTCCAGGGTTCGGGGCTCTCCGGTGGCCTCGCCATCGCTGTAATCGGAATAGCTGAGGGTGTACGGGCCCTGACGGTTAACGCCGGTGTCTATTTTGGTTACCAAGCCATTAATCAGCTCGGCCCCAAGGTTGGCGGCTCGATTGCGCAGAAAACCATCAAGAACCTCTCGGCGACACATGCCGATGTATTCGTTCTGATTGTCGAGATGGATATCCACTTCCCGATTGGAAGGGGAGATCATGCGCATGTTGCGTACCTTGCGGTCGATGATCTCCTCAGGGATATCGAACTCACTCACCATGCAAAGGGGGATCGCTCCACCGCAGGGCTTGGCGTTATCGAGCTTGCGCTCAAAGATCCAGGTTTTGATACCGGCCTTGGCCAGAACTTCCGCAGCACAGGAACCGCTGGGGCCACCGCCCACTACCGCGACTCGCAACATCTTGAAACCTGCTCCGCTGGAAGGATGGTTGGGCTTGAAGCTAACACCGCTGCCCGGGCGGCTGGGGCGGCCCTTGTGGCTTCGGTAAAATCAACAGACGACTGGAACCAGGGTTTGCCTACCCGTGCCACCGGCCACCTTCGCTCCGCTGCTTCTTTCAGAAGCCGGTTGGCCCCGGTGAGCGACGACATCCCAGAGGCCCGGCGTTCCGCCCCTGCCACCCTGCGCCGCTCCCCCCGCCGCTCCCGGCTGATCGGCGCGGGCTTGATCGGTCTGCTAGCGCTGACCACGGCCGCGCTCCTGTCGCCGGCCGGCCGTCGCTTGCTGGCGCCTCCACCGGTGGCTGGCCTGGCAGCACGCCCGGGGCTTGATGGACGCTTGCTGGGGCATTTCCCCTATTCGGAAGCGGCAGCTGAAGATCTGGTGGCCTTTGCCCCAGGTCAGCAGCTGCATCGGGACGCAGCCCCTGCCCTGCGCCAGATGCAGCAGGCTGCCCGCGCCGACGGCATCGATCTGGTGGTGCTCAGCGCCTTTCGCAGCCAGGCGGCGCAGAACGGGCTTTTCTTTGATGTGAAATCTGAACGCAACCAAAGCGCCCGCGAGAGGGCCCATGTGAGTGCGCCACCGGGATACTCCGAACACAGCACCGGCTATGCCCTTGATCTTGGCGATGGTTCCCTGCCGGCAAGCCATCTTTCGGCCGGTTTTGAAGCCACGCCTGCCTTCGCCTGGTTGCAGCGCAATGCTGCCCGCTTCCATTTCCAGCTGTCGTTTCCGCCTGGCAATGGCCAAGGGGTGAGCTACGAGCCCTGGCACTGGCGCTTTGAAGGCACCGCCGATGCCCTGCGGATCTTTGAACCGGCCCATCGCCTGGCTCGTTGAATCGATCGGCTGCGGTAACATGTCGACATCAGCACCCTAGGGACGTGTTGGAGGTTGAACCCTGATTCCTTTCCGGGTCAGCGTGCCTCCCAGCCAGGCCGGAATTCTTGTCAGTGCTGCCGCTTCGCGCGGCGCCAGTGCCGAAATCCCCTTACTCCACCCCCGGCGACGTTCAACGTCGAAGCCTGAAGACGCGATGGTTCCCATTGCAACCGGACCCCTTTCCGGCTACCCCTTAACCCCAAACCCCCAACCTTGATGAGCGGCGCGCACAAAGGCACACCGATCCGCAACATTGCGATCATTGCCCACGTTGACCACGGCAAGACCACCCTGGTGGACGCGCTGTTGGCCCAGTCCGGCATCTTCCGCGACAACGAGGCAGTGCCCACCTGCGTGCTGGACTCCAACGACCTGGAGCGCGAGCGCGGCATCACGATTCTCTCCAAGAACACCGCCGTTGATTACGACGGCATTCGCATCAACATCGTTGATACCCCCGGCCACGCCGACTTTGGCGGTGAAGTGGAGCGGGTTCTCGGCATGGTGGATGGCTGCCTGTTGATCGTTGATGCGAATGAGGGGCCCATGCCCCAAACGCGCTTCGTGCTCAAGAAGGCACTGGAGAAGGGTCTGCGCCCGATCGTGTTCGTCAACAAGATCGATCGGGCCCGCGTGGATCCCGAGGTGGCTGTCGACAAGGTGCTCGATCTTTTCCTTGAACTCGGCGCCGACGACGACCAGTGCGATTTTCCCTATCTGTTCGGCAGTGGCATGGGCGGTTACGCCAAGCCCGACATGAAGACAGAGAGCGACAC
Source organism: Prochlorococcaceae cyanobacterium (assembly GCA_046484965.1). Lineage (GTDB taxonomy): Bacteria > Cyanobacteriota > Cyanobacteriia > PCC-6307 > Cyanobiaceae > JAWOHV01. The sequence continues at coordinate 9,225 of JAWOHV010000242.1, read as the reverse complement.
CATGAAGCCGCTCTTCGACGCCATCCTTCGGCACGTCCCGCCGCCGGTGGGTGATCCCGAAAAGCCCCTGCAGCTGCAGGTCACCACCCTCGATTACAGCGATTTTCTGGGCCGGATCATGATCGGCCGCATCCACAACGGCACGATCAAGGCGGGCCAGCCAGCTGCTTTGATCCGTGACGACGGCAGCATCAAGCGCGGCCGCATCAGCAAGCTGCTGGGCTTCCAGGGGCTGCAGCGAGTTGAGATCGCAGAGGCCCGCGCCGGTGATCTGGTGGCCGTGGCCGGTTTTGACGAGGTGAACATCGGCGAGACGATCGCCTGCCCCGATCATCCCGAAGCTCTGCCCCTGATCCGGGTTGATGAGCCCACCCTGCAGATGACCTTTGTCATCAATGACTCCCCCTTTGCCGGCAAGGAAGGCAAGTTCGTCACCAGCCGCCAGGTGCGCGATCGCCTCCAGAAGGAGTTGCTCACCAACGTGGCCCTGCGGGTCGAAGATACCGATTCGCCCGATCGCTGGTCTGTCAGCGGCCGTGGTGAACTGCACCTCGGCATCCTGATCGAAACGATGCGCCGCGAGGGCTATGAGTTCCAGGTGTCCCAACCCCAGGTGATTTTCCGCACCATCGATGGCACTCCATCAGAGCCCTACGAAACCCTGGTGCTTGATGTGCCCGAGGAAGGGGTGGGAGCCTGCATCGAGAAGCTCGGCACCCGCAAGGCCGAGATGCAGAACATGGAAAACACCAACGACGGCCGCACCCAGCTGGAGTTTGTGGTGCCGGCCCGGGGCCTGATCGGCTTTCGCGGCGAGTTCATCCGCGCCACCCGCGGCGAAGGGATCATGAGCCACTCCTTCCTCGACTACCGGCCGATGCAGGGCGATATGGACAACCGCCGCAACGGTGTGCTGATCGCCTTTGAAGAGGGCACGGCCACCTTCTACGCCCTCAAGGGCGCCGAGGATCGCGGCCAGTTCTTCATCACCCCTGGCACCAAGGTTTACAAGGGGATGATCGTGGGTGAGCACAACCGGCCGCCCGACCTCGAGCTCAATGTCTGCAAGGCCAAGCAGGTCACCAATATCCGCTCCGCCGGCGCTGAGGTGCTCGACACCCTGCAGGCCCCGATCCAGATGACCCTGGAGCGTGCCCTCGAGTACATCGGTCCCGATGAGATGCTCGAGGTAACGCCGGAGTCGATCCGCCTGCGCAAGCTGCCCGCCAAAAAGGCCATCAAGCGCTGAGGTCGCAACCAATAGCCCATGGCAGGATTGAGCCTGAGGCGTTAGAAGCTGGTTACTCGGCTGGCCCCGCTCGCTGGTTTCATGCATCTGGTTACTCTCACGCCATTTCTCTCACGCAACGCGGGGGGGCTTTTCCCCCTGATCCGTGGCCTGAATCAGGCTCTTCTTTCCGAGGATCTTGCGATTGATGTTCTTGGCATGGCTGATGTTTACAGCGCTGAAGATGGAGACAGTTGGCAGCCACTCAAGCTTCAGGCCTTTGCCACCAAAGGGCCCAAAAGTTTCAGCTACGCTCCGGGTATGGCCTCGGCACTGCGCCAGCTCAAGCCTGACATCGTTCATAGCCATGGATTGTGGTTATATCATTCCTATCTTAATCATGGTTGGTCTACAAAGCGGGCCCTGCCCTATCTGATTTCTCCCCAGGGGATGCTCGATCCATGGGCGTTGCGTAACGTCAGCTGGAAGAAGCGCTTGGCGGCTAAAATTTACGAAGATAGGCATCTCAGAGGAGCGACTTGCCTACATGCTGTGAGCGTTGCTGAGGCCGAGGCAATTCGGGCCTACGGTCTGCGTAATCCGATCGCCCTCATCCCCAACGCGATCGAACTGCCCACGCCATCCGGCAAGCAAGTCCCGTCACCCTGGCCCGAAGATTTTCAAGATGGCCAGCAGGTGATGTTGTTCCTAGGGCGCTTGCATCCCAAGAAGGGCCTCGTGCCCCTCATCAATGCCTGGGCCCTTCTGCAGCAGGAGCTTCCTGAAAAAGCAGGCGGTTGGCGGCTCGCCATCGCCGGCTGGGACGAGAACAATCACCGCGCTGCCCTTGAGCAGCAGGTGGCAGAGCTAAACCTTGCTGATCGCATCCATTTCTGTGGCCCCCTCCATGGTGCGGCCAAGGAGGCAGCCTTTCGCCATGCAGATGCTTTTGTGCTGTCTTCCTTCAGTGAAGGCATGCCCGCAGCTGTGCTGGAAGCGATGGCCTACGAACTTCCTGTGCTGATGTCTCCGGCTTGCAACTTCCCCGAAGGCTTTGCCGCTGGTGCTGCTCTTTCTGTGGATCCCACTACGGAATCGGTGGCGGCGGGGTTGCGGGCTTTCCTTCAGCTTCCGCCGGAAGAACAGCTGGCGATGGGCAGGCGTGGCTACACGCTGGTGTCTGAGCAATTCACCTGGAGCACGCTCGCGCCCCGGATGCGTGCGGTGTATGAATGGGCACTTGGTGGAGGTCCTGATCCTGCTGACCTCCAGCGGGTTTGAGCCGGGCCAATCTGGGGAGTCGCCCATGGAGGAGCTGGAAGCTCAACTGCTAGCCGACCCACGCTTTGCCGAGGCCGTTGCCCTGTTCAATGCCGGGGCCTGGTACGAGGCCCACGACGGTTTCGAAGCCCTCTGGCATGAAACCAACGGCCCCTTGCGAGTGGTACTGCAGGCGATCCTGCAGATCTCCGTGGCCCAGCTGCACCTGGAGCGGGGCAACCGCCACGGTGCCACGGTGCTGATGGGTGAGGGCCTGGGGCGGCTGCGGCAGTCGGATGACTCGGCCCTGGGGCTCAACCTTGCAGCCTTGCTGGCTCGGGTACAACCGCGGCTTGAGGCGCTGCAGCGGGGCGAGGATCCCGGCACTGTGCCGGAGCCACTGCTCGAGGCTCTGTAAATTGCTGCCTTGGTGGATGGCTGAGCAGCCGTTGTTCGCTTCGTCTTCCTGCTCAGCCGAAAGGATCACCGGGATGCAACCTCACTTGTTCAAACTGGCGACCTGCAGCTCGATCGCTCTGGCCGTGATCACGGCTGCCGGGCTGCGCCCGCTGCAGGGCCAGGAGCTGGCAGGGGAGGCTGCCCAGGCCAGCACGCCCCTCAGCGGTCTCGTAACGATCGAATCCGACATTCAGAAGGCCGACAACGCCACCGGTGTGATCACCGCCAGCGGCAACGTCCGCATCGTTTACAGCGACCGGGGTGTGGTGGCCACCTCGCGCCAGGCGCAGTACTTCAGCCGCGAGGGTCGGGTGGTGCTCAGCGGCGATGTGGAGGTGGTGCAGGAGGGCGGCAACCGGCTGCTGGCCGATCGGGTCGTCTACCTGGTGGAGCAGGAGCGGCTCGTGGCCCATCCCGAGCAGGGTCAGCAGGTCACCAGCCGCGTCCGTATTCCGCCCCCCCAGCCGGCTGCCGCAGCTGGCAGCGCACCTGGCAGCACTCCGGGCAGTTCAGCCACCACCTCCCCCCCGGCAGCCGCTCCCCTGCCTGAGGCAGAACCGCCTTCAGCGCCCTTGTTGCCATGAGCCTGGAGTTGCGGGAGGTGTGCCTCACGATCGGTGGGCGGCCATTGGTGAAGCGCGTCAGCCTTGCACTCGAGCCGGGCGAAGTGGTGGGCCTGCTGGGGCCAAACGGAGCTGGCAAAACCACCACCTTCAACCTGGTGACTGGGTTGCTCAGCCCAAACCAGGGTGAGGTGCTGCTTGATGGCCAACCGGTAGCCCACCTTTCGATGCCCCAACGGGCCAGGCTTGGCATCGGCTACCTCCCCCAGGAACCAAGTGTGTTCCGCACCCTGAGCGTGCGAGAGAACCTGGAACTGGCACTCGAACAGAGCGGGATCCAACGCGCTGCCCGCCGGGAACGGGTGGATCGTCTGGTTGAGGATTTTCACCTAGGGGCATTCCAGCATCGACGCGGCTACCAGCTCTCGGGGGGGGAAAGGCGCCGCTGCGAGGTGGCGCGAGCCCTGGCCGTGGGATTGCAAGGTCCCCACTACCTGCTGCTGGATGAACCATTCGCCGGGGTGGACCCCCTGGCGGTGGCCGATCTGCAGCAGTTGATCGGCAGCCTGCGCGATCGCTCGATGGGTCTGCTGATCACAGACCACAACGTGCGTGAAACCCTGGCGATCACTGATCGCGCCTACATCCTGGCCGAAGGGGCGATCCTGGCGGCCGGTCCTTCACGCCAGGTGGCGGCGGATCCGCTGGTCCGCCGCCACTACCTCGGTGAGGGATTTCAGCTGTGAGCCGTTGGTTCGCCCTGCTGAAGCGTCCCTGGCGCCGCCTGCCCCTGCTCGATCGCTGGTTGGTGGCCGAGCTGATCGGCCCGCTGCTGTTTGGCATTGCCGCCTTCACGGCGGTTTCCCTCTCGGTGGGGGTTGTTTTCGAGCTGGTGCGCAAGGTGGCCGAGGCGGGCTTGCCGCTGCCGATCGCCATGCAGGTGCTGGCCCTGCGCATGCCCGGGTTTCTGGTGCTGGCCTTTCCGATGGCCACCCTGATGGCCACCCTGCTGGCCTTCAGCCGGCTTTCGGGCAACAGCGAGCTCACCGCCCTGCGCAGCGTGGGGGTGAGCACCTGGCGGATGGTGCTGCCAGCGCTTGCGGTGTCGCTGCTGATGAGCCTGCTCACCTTTTTCTTCAATGATGTGGTGGTGCCGGCCGCCAACCGCAGCGCCTCGTTCACCCTCAACCAGGCCCTTGGCAAGGCGGTGGCAGCCGAGCGGGGCGACAACATGCTCTATTCGCGCTTCGACGGTCGCAGCACCACCGACAGTGGCAACAACATCAAGAGCCTGGCCCAGCTCTTCTATGCCGATGAATTTCGAGATGGCGAGATGCGCGATCTCACGGTGATCGACTTCACTCGCCAGGGACAGCGGCAGATGCTCACGGCTAAAACCGGTGTATGGAATGAAGAACAGGCGATGTGGGAGTTCCGCAACGGCCGCATCGTCAACGTGGACCTCAAAACCGGAGGTACCACTTCGGCAACCTTCGACCGCTACCTCTATCCACTCACCCGCGACCCGATCAAGATGGCCGAGATCCCTCGGGATCCTGCGGCGATGACCCTGGGGCAAGCGAAGCGGGCCGAGAAACTGCTGCGACAGGCAGGCGATGTGAAGGAAGCACGGCGCCTGAGGGTGCGGATCCAGGAGAAGTTCGCCTTTCCGGCCATTTCCTTGGTGTTCGGCCTGCTTGGCAGCAGCCTGGGGGTGCGCCCGAACAGCCGCACAAGTCGCAGCCAGGGATTCGGAATCAGCGTGCTGCTGATCTTCGGCTATTACCTGATGTCGTTCATCTTCAGTTCACTGGGGATCAAGGGCTCCTTGATGCCTGTTCTGGCGGCCTGGTTGCCGGTGATCATCGGCTTGAGCGGTGGCTTGGCGCTTCTGCGACAGGCCAGTCGATGAAGGCCGCCGCAGGGCAGACTGGCATTTCCTCTCCCTGAAGCGGTGCGCGATCCGGTTCTTGCCCTCGGCCTGGCGGCCTTTGCCCTGCTGCTGCTGGTGCTGCCCCTGAGCTTTTGGTCGCTCAGCGGCGTCCGCCGCAACGCCCCAGTGCCGCTGGCCTCGGCCGTGCGCCTGCTGGTGGCCAGCGCCAACTTTGCCCTCACCGCCCAGCTGCTGCTGCGCTGGTGGGATTCGGGCCACTTCCCGATCAGCAACCTTTACGAATCCCTTTGCTTCCTGGCCTGGGGCTGCACACTCACCCAGCTGCTGGTGGAACGGGCCTGGCCTTCGGCGCTGGTGCCCGCAGCGGCCACACCGATCGCCCTCGGGTGCGTGGCTTTCGCCAGCTTCGCCCTGCCCGATACCCTTCAGCAGGCCTCCCCTCTGGTGCCAGCCTTGCGTTCGAGTTGGTTGGTGATGCATGTGAGCGTGATCATGATGAGCTACGCCGCCCTGCTGGTGGGCTCCCTGCTCTCGGTGGCGGTGCTGTTCACCGATCGCAATCGTCCGATTGAACTGCGCAGCAGCTCGATCGGCAGCGGTGGCTACCGCCAGTCGCAGCTGGCCACAGGCGCCGAGGCGGCTGACCTCCAGCTCAGCAGTGCCAGCATTGCCACCAGCGAGCAGCTCGATTCGCTCAGCTATCGCACGATCACCGTGGGATTTCTGCTGCTTTCAGTGGGGCTGGTGAGCGGTGCCGTTTGGGCCAATGAGGCCTGGGGCAGCTGGTGGAGCTGGGATCCCAAGGAAACCTGGGCCTTGATCTGCTGGTTGGTGTATGCCGCCTACCTGCACACTCGCCTGATCCGCGGTTGGCAGGGCCGCCGGCCGGCCCTGGTGGCAGTGGCCGGCCTGGTGGTGATTGGGGTCTGCTACATCGGCGTGAATCTGCTGGGGATCGGATTGCACAGCTATGGCTGGTTCTTCGATGCCTGAGCCGCGGCACGGTTGCCGACGGCTCAAGCCCCTACTGATTCCTTAAACGACGGCAGCCGCCGGTCGGCGGCTGTTGCGGATACCGGTCATAGCCTCGGCGTAGCTCGGTTGATTGAACACACCGGAGCCACTCACGATGGCGTTGGCACCGGCTTCTATCACCTTCCAGGCGTTGTCGGCCTTGATGCCGCCATCCACTTCGATCCATGGATCAAGGCCTTTGTGATCACACATCTGACGCAGATCGCGGATTTTGCTCACCTGACTATCAATGAAGCTCTGGCCACCGAAGCCTGGGTTCACGCTCATCACGAGCACCAGATCGCAGAGCTCCAGGCAATATTCCAACGTGTCGATCGGGGTGCTTGGATTCAACACGGCACCAGCCATCTTGCCGAGATCCTTGATCTGGGAAAGGTTGCGGTGCAGGTGAGGACAGGCCTCAACCTGTACGGAAATGATATCGGCGCCGGCTTTGGCGAAGTCGGGAACATACCTTTCCGGCTCAACGATCATCAGATGCACGTCCAGGGGCTTCCGGGTTACGGGCCGCAGAGCCTGCACGATCAGGGGGCCGATCGTGATGTTGGGCACGAAGCGGCCGCCCATCACATCCACATGAATCCAGTCGGCACCGGCCTCGTCAACGGCACGCACATCGTCGCCGAGGTGAGCGAAGTTGGCCGAAAGGATCGAAGGTGAAATCACCAGGGGCTTGTTGCTCATTGTGAGGCCACCGGGGCAGGGGTGCGGAGATTGTAGGAACAGGCTTGCAGCCGCCCATGGGCCGCCTCGGGGCCGCCTCTGGGCCGCCTCGGTGGCGCTGATACAGTTGCCCGGCCTACGTCCGAGAGGCTCCGCCACCGCTGGCCCGTAGCCAGTCGTTGCCGGCCTTTGACCTGTTTGACGTTTCTGCCTCTGCCCATCGGGTTAAGGCAGGGTCGCCGAACCCTTTCTCCCGCCCCCCCGCCAGAACGCCGTGGACCGCACGCTCATTCAGGAAATCCTCGAGGTTGTCGAGCAGGCCGCCATCGCCTCCGCCCACCTCACTGGCCTCGGCTTGAAGGATGAGGCAGATGCCGCCGCCGTCGAGGCGATGCGCAAGCGCATGGGGCAGATCCAGATGCAGGGTCGGATCGTGATCGGTGAGGGTGAACGTGACGAGGCGCCGATGCTTTACATCGGTGAGGAAGTGGGCAGTGGCACCGGCCCCGGCGTCGATTTCGCCGTGGATCCCTGCGAAGGCACCAACCTCTGTGCCAACAGCCAGCGGGGCTCGATGGCGGTGCTCGCCGCCTCCGACCGGGGTGGCCTGTTCAACGCTCCGGATTTCTACATGAACAAGCTGGCGGCTCCTCCGGCCGCCAAGGGCAAGGTGGACATCCGCAAGTCGGCCACCGAGAACATCAAGATTCTCAGTGAGTGCCTGGGAATGGCCGCCTCGGAGCTGGTGATCGTGGTGATGGATCGCGCTCGCCACAAGAATCTGATCGCCGAGATCCGCGCCACCGGTGCCCGTGTGCAGCCGATTTCCGATGGTGATGTGCAGGCCGCGATCGCCTGTGGCTTCGCCGGCACCGGCACCCACTGCCTGATGGGCATTGGCGCCGCTCCTGAAGGGGTGATCTCAGCTGCCGCCATGCGTGCCCTCGGCGGCCACTTCCAGGGCCAGCTGGTGTACGACCCTGCCGTTGCCCAAACCTCCGAATGGGCCGACTACACCAAAGAGGGCAACATCGCCCGCCTGAATGAAATGGGCATCACCGACGTGGACAAGATCTACGAGGCCTCCGAGCTGGCCTGCGGTGAAAATGTGGTCTTCGCCGGCAGTGGCATCACCGATGGCCTGCTCTTCGATGGGGTGAAGTTCGAGAAGGACTGCGTCCGCACCAGCAGCCTGGTGATCAGTACGCTCGATAACACGGCCCGGTTCACCAACACCGTGCACATCAAGCCTGGGGCCAAGAACATCGCCCTGCGCTGACCGCCCCTTTGAGCGCCCGCGAGATCAGCCTTCATGCACATTGCCGTTGTCGGCCTCAGCCACCGCACGGCTCCAGTGGAGATCCGTGAGCGGCTGAGCATCCCCGAGCAGACGATGGAGGAATCCCTCCAGCGTCTGCGTGCTGATGAGCAGGTGCTCGAAGCCTCAATTCTCAGCACCTGCAACCGGCTGGAGATCTATACCCTGCTTCGCCACCCGGAGCAGGGTATTTCTGCTGTGGGTGCCTTCCTGAGCACCTACTCGGGCCTTGGACTTGAGGAGCTCAGCCCCCACCTGTTCACCTACCACCACATCGATGCGGTGGAGCACCTGCTGCGGGTGGCCGCCGGACTCGACTCCCTGGTGCTTGGGGAGGGCCAGATCCTCTCCCAGGTCAAGAAGATGGTGCGCCTCGGCCAGGAGCACCACTCGGTGGGTCCGATTCTCAACCGGCTGCTCAACCAGGCGGTGAGCACCGGCAAACGGGTGCGCAGCGAAACCAATCTGGGCACCGGCGCGGTGTCGATCAGCTCGGCGGCCGTTGAGCTGGCCCAGCTGAAGCTTGGCCAGGCCAGCGGGCTCGATGAGCTTGTGCCGCTCGAGCGTGAGCAGGTGGCTGTGGTGGGGGCAGGTCGCATGGCCCGCCTGCTGCTGCAGCACCTGGGCGCAAAGGGCTGCCGGGGCGTGGTGTTGCTCAACCGCACCGTGGCCAGAGCCGAGCTCCTGGCCGCCGATTTTCCCGATCTCCCCGTTCAGTGCCGCCCGCTGAGCGAACTTGATCACTGCCTGAGCACCTGTTCGCTGGTGTTTACCAGTACGGGCGCCGAGGAGCCGATCATCACGG
>JAWOHV010000115.1:0-3404 GCA_046484965.1 Prochlorococcaceae cyanobacterium | reverse complement strand
ATGCGATTGGCACATATGATGTCCGCAGCAGTGGTTTGGGTTATCTTTTTGCCACCCAAGAGGCACGCAATTCCGATACCTATTGGCAACTGTCCGAACTGATGGGGTTGCGCGGTACGGCGCTTTATTGCTGTTCGGCGCAGATGATTGACGATGTGGCCTCGGGCCGGTTGTCTATGGCCTATAATGTGCTTGGCTCTTACGCATCCGGACGGATCGCGCACGATGACCGGTTGGAAATTCTGGATCTTCAGGACTATGCCACCGTGATGCGCCAGCTGGCGGAGCGTTTCACCCAGATCCAGGGGGGCCTGACGGCGGTGGAGCGGATCGGTGAACTGCTCGAGCAACCGATCGAGATCGCCGATCGCCCTGCAGCCCAGTTGGTCGCCAGTGGCTGCGCCGGCAGTGGCGCCAGCAGCGGCTCCGGCTCAAGTGGCGGCTCTGGCGGCGAGGTGATTTTTGAGAACGTGTCGTTCAGCTACCGCCCCGATGATCCGATCCTCGAAGATCTGAGCTTCGCGATCGCCCCCGGTGAGCACGTGGCCCTGGTGGGTCCCACCGGCTCCGGCAAAACCACGATCATCCGGCTGCTCTGCCGCCTCTATGAGCCCCAGCAGGGCCGCATCCTGCTCGATGGCGTCGACATCCGCGACCTGCCCCAGGCCCAGCTGCGCCGGCGCCTCGGCGTGGTGCTGCAGGACACCTTCCTGTTCAGCGGCAACGTGGCCGACAACCTGCGCCTCGATGAGCCGATCAGCGACGCCGAACTGGAGCGCATCTGCGGCGAGCTCGGTTTGTCGCCCCTGCTGCAGCGGCTGCCCCAGGGTCTGGCCAGCAGCCTGCGCGAGCGCGGCGGCAACCTTTCTTCTGGCGAACGGCAGCTGCTGGCGGTGGCGCGCGTGGCGATCCGCAATCCCTCGGTGCTGGTGCTCGATGAGGCCACCGCCTTCCTCGACCCCGCCACCGAAGCCACGCTGCAGCGCGACCTCGAGCGTCTGCTCTCGGGCCGCACCGCGATCGTGATCGCCCATCGCCTCGCCACGGTGGAGTCTTCCGACCGCATCCTGGTGCTGCGGCGCGGCCGCCTGATCGAGCAGGGCAACCACCGCCAGCTGCGCGCCGCCGGCGGCCTCTACGCGCAGTTAGCCGACCTCCAGGAGAAGGGGCTGGCCACGCTCTGAGGGCCTCTGTTCCCGGGGGGCAGCTCAGGGCTCGCGCTGCAGCTCAGGGCTCGCGCTGCAGCTCAGGGCTCGCGCTGCAGCAGGAAGAAAAAGGGCTGCTCCATGCCGCGCAGGTCCATCAGCCCGAGCAGGGTGTCGTCATCGAGGCGGCGGAAGGCGTCGATGATCGGGGCATGGTCGTAGAGCATCGCGGCAGTTTCGACGCCGCGGCAACTGCAGAGACGCAGCCGCGCCCGTGGTTGGCGGGTGGTGAGCAGCGGCATCAGCAGCCTGAACAGGGGCGTGAACAGCGCCTGCAGCAGCGGCGCCCGCAGAACCGGCCAGCGCAGCAGCAGCGGCAGCGCCGGCAGCAGCCAGCGCGGCTCGAGGCTCACCAGGCCGCCGCCGGCCCCCCGGAACACCAGCGGGTGCACCGCCTCGCCGCCGTCGAAGCGCTTGCCGTGCCAGTGGTAGCGCTCCAGCAGGCCATCGAGGGGATGGCCGCTGGCCACGCTGCTGCCCCGCCAGGAGCCCAGCAGCTGCTCGATGCTGGCCGGCGGCAACCGGTCGAACAGGGCCAGGGCCTCGGCTGTGTTCAGCGGGCCGGCTGTTTTGAGCGGGCCTGTTTTGAGCGGACCGGCTGGTTTGAAGGGATCAGGGGGCATCAGGCGCAGTCGGCTGCGCTCCAGCTCAAGGGGCTGGCGATGCTCGGCAGGCTGGAGCTGCCAGAGCCCTGGCCCGCAGCCGGCGCGCTGGCTGCCAGGGTGTCGCGGAGCCACGGCTCGATCAGGGCCGCCAGGGCGGCGGGGTCGCTGCGCATCGGCAGGTGGCCGGCTGCAGGCAGGCGGCCGATGCTGTGCATGGGCGAGTAGCCGGCCAGGTGGCGCACGTAGCGCTCCTCCATCACCTGATCGCGGCCGCCGGCGATCCAGAGGCTCGGCACCGTGAGGGCGGCAACGCGCTGGGGCAGCTGGCGCACGGCACCGCGGCCGGTGCTGCAGGCCAGCAGGCCGGTGGCGGCGCGGCGCTCGCCGCGCCAGAGGCTGGCGGCGGCGGCCATCGGCACGCCGAAGCGGCGCACCAGCTGGAACGGCCGCGGCTGGTAGACGCCGCCGCCGGCGGCGATCGCCACCAGGGCCTGCAGCTGGCTGCCGAGGTGGGGGGCGGCCTCGATGGCCACGCTGGCGCCGAGCGAATGCCCCAGAAGCACCACGGGCCGGCCCGCTGCTTGGCTGCCCGCAAGCTCTGCGCGGGCAAGCTCAGCGCGAACAGCCTCGGCAACCCAGCGGCCGTAGCTGGCCAGGCTGGGCTGCAGCCCCCGCGGCCGCGGCGCCCGCCCGAAGCCCGGCAGGTCGGGCGCCCACAGCTGCCAGCGGGGGCTTAACTGAGCGGCCAGCGGCTGCCAAAGACGGCCGCTGAGCAACCAGCCGTGCAACGCCACCAGCAGCGGGGCACTGGAGCTGGTGGTGGCGGGGCGGGGGATGTCCAGGGGTAGCGGTGCTGCGACCTGCTGTGTGCCAGCTTGCCGGACTTGGCCAGCCATCCGCCAGGATCTTGCCAAAGCTTCGCTCCCGCTTCCGGTTTCACCGGCGCTGCCGTTTGGATCAAACCTCGGTTACCGTCCCAGCCCTCTCTGAGCTCTACGGCAGCAGCCACCAGCTCTGCAGCACCCGCAACGCGGCGCTGCAGCTGGTGCTCAGCCGTGAGCGGCAAATTGATCTCTACGAGCTCGAGCGGCTCTGCGATGCGGTGGGCTGGAGCCGTCGGCCGATCCGGCGGGTGCGCAAGGCCCTGGAGCACAGCCTGTTGCGGGTGGGGCTCTGGCGCCACGATCCCCGCATGCCCAAACTGGTGGGCTTCGCGCGCTGCACCGGCGATGGCGTGCTCGAAGCCGCCGTGTGGGACCTGGCGGTGCACCCCCACTACCAGGGCGCGGGCCTGGGCAAGCAGATGATGGCCTTCATCCTCGAGCAGCTGCGGGCGATGGAGGTGGAGCGGGTCACGCTGTTTGCCGACCCGGAGGTGGTGGGCTTCTACCGGGCCCAGGGCTGGGACCTGGAACCCGGCGAGCGCCGCTGTGCCTTCTGGTATTCGCCGTAGCACCCAGGAACGGCGTGGTCGGCGCGGTGGCGGCGCGGTGGCGGCGCGGTGGCGGCGCGGTGGCGGCGCGGTGGCGGCGCGGGGGAGGGGACTAGGTCGTTCAAACTGCAGTGGACTTAGCTATGGCTTAGTCCAGCGTGA
>JAWOHV010000239.1:0-2759 GCA_046484965.1 Prochlorococcaceae cyanobacterium | reverse complement strand
CCTACCTCGGCTGGCTGATGCACGGCGTGCCTGGTGGGCTGATTGCCGGCGGACTGTTTCTGGCGCCATCGCTGCTGGTGCTGATTGGCCTCTCCAGCGTCTATGCCTTCTGGGGGCAGTTGCCCCTGCTCACGGCGTTGTTCACCGGGCTGAAACCAGCGGTGCTGGCGATCGTGATCTTGGCCGCCTGGCGGCTGGGCCGGCGCATCCTGCAGACGCCGCTGTTGGTCGCCCTGGCCGTAGCGGCCTTTGCAGCCCTGAGCGTGTTGCAGATTCCCTATCCGTTTGTGGTGATCGGTGCGGCCCTGGTGGGCCTGCTCAGCGGCCGCCTGCGGCCATCGCTACTGGTGCCAAAGCTGCGTCCTGCCTCTGCAGCAGCCAAAGCTGAGGCCGAAGCGCCCGCTGCCGCCACAGCAACCGCCATTCACGACGACCACACGCCAACGCCAGCGCACGCGCGCTTCTCGCGCCCGCACCTGGCTGCGACGCTGCTGATCTGGGCCCTGGCCCTGGTGCTGCCCCTGATCGCCCTCACCGCGCTGGGCGGCTGGAACGGCCCCCTGGCCCTGATGGCCCGCTTTTTCACCCGGGTGGCCCTGCTCAGTTTTGGTGGGGCCTACGCCGTGCTCCCCTATGTGGCCCAGGGGGCGGTGGAGCAGTTCGAGTGGCTCAGCGCCAGCCAGATGCTGGATGGCCTGGCCCTTGGGGAAACCACACCAGGGCCATTGATCATGGTGGTGGCCTTCGTGGGCTTCATGGGCGGCTGGCACAGCACCCTGCTGGATGGCCCCGGCAGCTGGCCCGCCGCCCTGGCCACAACTTTGGTAACCGTGTGGTTCACCTTCCTGCCCTCCTTCGGATTCATCCTGGTGGGCGCTCCGCTTGTGGAAGCCAGCCGCGGCAACCTGCGCCTTGGCGCTCCGCTGAGCGCAATCACAGCAGCCGTGGTTGGAGTGATCGCCAGCCTGGCTGTGTTCTTTGCGGGGCCTGTGCTCTGGAGCGCTGCTGGCTTCAATCCAGTGGCGGCCCTGCTGGTGCTGTTGGCGCTGCTGGCCCAGATCAAGCTGGGCTGGGGCGTACTGAAGCTGATCGCCGCCGGCGCCGGCGCCGGCGTACTGATCAGCATGCTGGCGAAGGCGGCGGCAGCATGAAGAGGCAGGAGCTGATCAGCGCGCCAGCTGCCGCTGGAAGCGGGCGATCTCCAGCACCAGCACACCCTCATTGATGGCCAGAGCCTTGGCAATCGCCCGCAATTGCAGATCCTCTGCTGGCTCGATCTCGCCCGTCGGCCAGGGTGATCGAGATCATGCAATCGAGCATCAGATCGCGCACCTTGATGGCGTAGCGGTCGCCATGGGATACGGCCCAGCGCCGATCGGAGAGGTCTTTCTGCTTGCGGTTGTGCTGGGAGGCGCGAGGGTCGCGCTTGCAGCCGCTGCGCCCCCCCGAGAGGCTGCCATAGATGTGAAGGTGAAGCGATCCACCAGCTGCTGGCAGAAGCTCACCCCGCGCACCGAGTTGCCGTAGGCATCGAGGCGCGGCGAGAAGGTGGCAAAACCCATCAGGTTGGGCACCACCACCATCACTGCGCCGGCAACCCCCGATTTGGCCGGCAGGCCCACCTCAAGGGTGAACGTGCCGGCGTTGTCGTACAAGCCGGACGCCTGCATCACCGAAAGGGTCTTCTTCACCACATCGGTGCTCAGCACCTGCTGGCCCGTGATCGGGCAGACGCCCCCATTGGCCAGGGTTGCCGCCGCAATCGAAAGCATCGTGGCGGTCATCTCGATGCTGCAGCACGAGAGATAACCATCCATCATCTTGTGCAGATCCACGCCGCGGGGCAGGCCCCGCGGCCGCCCCGCAGCAGGTAGGCGATGGCAAAATTGTTGTCGTCAGTTTCGCGCTCCGAGAGCATCGTCTCTTCGCTGAAGCGCACAGGCGCCACACCTCCGTAGAGCCTGCCCCAGAGATCCATGATCGTTTGAGTGATCTCACGGGCGCTCAGAATGGGAGTGCCCGAGGCCACCAGGCCGGCCATCATGATCGCCCCGGCTTTCACACAGGGGCTGAAGGGCCGTTGATCCGGCAGCAGGTCAAGGGCGTTGAAAGCGCGGCCGGAGGGCTCCACTCCTACGAACTGGCGGACAAAATCCACCCCCCTCCCTTTCGAGGGCAAAGGCATAGGTGATCGGTTTGGAAACCGATTGGATCGAGTGGCAAGCATCCACATCACCGATGTCCATGTGCTGGCCATCGACGCTGCAGAGAGCCACACCCCACTTCTCTGAATCAGCATCCCGCAGGATCGGGATGTAATCGGCATTACTACCGCTGTGGTCGGGGGCAACATGCTCCAAAACTGTGTTCATGTCGGAGCAGAACTCCGGCCAGTCGGGATTCACGACCTGGCTCTTGAACGTGCAGCACAGCATTAAAAGCTCTTCGCCCACCAGGGCGGCGAAGCCATCGAAATCAATCCGCTGCTCAGCCAACTCCTGCAAACGGGCCATGGTGGTGGCCAGGCGGAAGTCTCCTACGCACATGCCGCTGCTTTCGATGCGCGCTCGGATGGCTGCAGCTGCGGTAGCTCCGCTCTCCTCCCCCAGAGCGAAGAATTCGCGCAGACGATCCTTCTTTGAATAGTTACGCGTATTGGAGAAAGCAAACGCTTAAGGGGTTGAAGCCATCAATGTTTCCATGATCTCGAACAATCCGCTGGCAGCTTCGCCAGCAAAGCCGATATCCTTGGCCTTGGA
>JAWOHV010000106.1:0-3560 GCA_046484965.1 Prochlorococcaceae cyanobacterium | reverse complement strand
CGGCACCCGCATTGCCATGGAGTCAACCCTGGCCCAGGCGATCGACGCCCTGCTCGACCCGCAGCGCTCGATCGAAGCCACCGAGGCCCTGGTGGCGCCGGTGGAGGCACCCTGAAGTCCAACCTGAAGAGGGGCGACAACAAGGCAATCAAAAGGCAATAAAAAGAGGGGCCTTAGCCCCCCTGGATGCTGCGCGTGTAGCCGATCCAGGCCCGTGCAGGGCCCCGTGAGGATCAGGCCGCCACGGCGGTCTTGGGGTCGAGTTCGCCCTTGGCGTAGAGACCGGCGTAGTGGTTGATGTCGCGCTGCTTGATCTTGCTGGCGTTGCCGGCGCACCAGAACTGCTGGTAGCGATCAAGGCAGACCTGCTTCATGTACTGGCGGGCCGGCTTGTTGAAGTGGCGGGGATCGAAGTTGGTGGGATCCTTGAAGGCCGCTTCGCGAACCGCAGCGGTAAAGGCCAGGCGGTTGTCGGTGTCGATATTCACCTTGCGCACGCCGTTGCGGATGCCCTCCTGGATCTCTTCCACGGGCACACCGTAGGTTTCGGGGATGGCACCGCCGAACTTGTTGATCATGTCGAGCCACTCCTGGGGAACCGAGGAGGAGCCGTGCATCACCAGGTGGGTGTTGGGGATGGCCTTGTGGATCTCGGCGATGCGGCTGATCGCCAGCACCTCACCGGTGGGCTTGCGGGTGAACTTGTAGGCGCCGTGGCTGGTGCCGATGGCAATCGCCAGGGCATCCACCTTCGTTTTGGCCACGAAGTCGGCGGCCTCGGCGGGATCGGTGAGCAGCTGGCTGTGGTCGAGCTTGCCCTCGAAGCCGTGGCCGTCCTCGGCCTCACCCATGCCGGTTTCCAGGGAACCGAGGCAGCCCAGTTCGCCCTCCACGCTCACGCCGATGGCGTGGGCCACGTCCACCACTTCCTTGGTGACCGCCACGTTGTATTCGTAGCTGGCCGGGGTCTTGGCGTCGGCCATCAGCGAGCCGTCCATCATCACCGAGGTGAAGCCGTTGGCGGCGGCTCCGAAGCAGGTGGCGGGGCTGTTGCCGTGGTCCTGGTGCATCACCACCGGGATGTCCGGATAGGTTTCCACGGCGGCCAGGATCAGGTGGCGCAGGAAGTTTTCGCCGGCGTACTGGCGGGCACCACGGGAGGCCTGCAGGATCACCGGGGAGTCGGTCTCATAGGCCGCCTCCATGATCGACTGCACCTGCTCCAGGTTGTTCACGTTGAAGGCAGGAATGCCGTAGCCGTTCTCGGCGGCATGGTCCAGCAGCAGCCGAAGCGGAACGAGCGCCATGGGAAAACCTCTCGGGGAGACGGGATGGGGGAAGGGGCCGAAGTGGCCAGCCAGGCGTCGGGACAACGCTCCATTTTCGGGTCCACCCCTCTGGGGGGAACCACGGTGATGGGGATTGCCCCGGCTAGGACTGGGGCGGAGTCTAGGGGATCCCATCCAGCGCCTTTCGCCGGCGCCCAACTCAGTTGTGGCCGAGCTGGTGTTCCTGCTTCTGGCCTTGCTTCTGGCCTTACTGCTGCCCTTACTGCTGCCCTTACTGCTGCCCTTTCCTTGCCAGGTCGCAGCAGCGTTCGCTGCTTGCGGCCTCCGCCAGCCCTGGAACCATGGGCCGGCCTTCGCGCACGGCGGTGCTCCACCAGCGGTGGATCCGTTCCACCGGGGCAACCCGGCCGTCCTTCCAGGTGCGCTCGAAGGCGAAGCGGGGGGCGGCGGCCAGCGGCCGCAGCGGCTCGTTTCCCTGGGCCATCCAGAGCTGGAAGCCATGCACGTAGTCGGCCTGGTTGCTGGAGCCCAGTACCAGGGTGGCTTCGCTGCCATAGAGCTCGATCCAGTAGCCGCGGCCGTGGCGGCTCACCGAGGAGAGGGTCATCTGGGCCGGCACCCGGCCGCCGCTGAAGCTCTCCAGCTGGAGCTGGATCAGGGCCGAGTCTTCGGCGTCCACAGGCGCGCTGCTGCCGCTGCCATCGGGCAGGGGGCGCTCGCGGATGGCCGTGGAGAGCTGGGCCCGTAACTGCCGGCTGGGGCCCAGCAGCCAATGGAGCGTGTCGAAGGCGTGGGTGCCAAGCGATCCGAGCACGCCGCCACCGGCTGCGGCCTGGGAATACCAGTTCCAGGGCCTGCTGGCGTCGGCCCGGCTGCTCATCAGCCAGTCGAGTTTCACCAGCCAGGGCTCGCCGAGCACACCCTGGCGAATGAGTTCAGCGAGTTGCTGGAACAAGGGCACGGCCCGGTATTCAAAGTCCACTGCCACCGTGAGCCCCTTGGCCAGGGCCTGGCGCTGCAGCTCCTCTGTCTGCTCGGCCGCCAGGGACACCGGTTTTTCCAGCAGCAGGTGTTTCCCCGCCGCCAAGGCGCGCTGGGCCAGGTTGAATCGGGGTTCCGGTGGGGTGGCCAGAACCACCGCCTCCACGGCTGGATCGGCCAGCAGGGCGTCGAAGTTCGTGTGGCCGGGCAGCTCGGCGGCCCGGCAGGCCAATTCGAGCCGCTCGCTGCGGGGATGCCAGAGCGCCACCGGCTCACTCAGCGGCGAGGCTCGCAGGGCCGTGAGATGCACCTTCTCGCCGAACCCGAGGCCGGCGATTGCCACCCTCAGCGGCCGCTGCTCGGATCGGGAGAGGCTGGGCATGGCGGGGTTGCTAGGCCTGGGGGGGAGCAGCTTGGCAGGCTTGATCGATCACGGCGTTGATCAGTGCATCGGATCCAGCCAGTTGCCAGGGGGAGCGGAAGCGGTGCAGGCCGTTAACGGCCACATCGCGGTAGAGGTGCTGCTGGCAATCCACCTCCATCACGTAGAGCTCGGAGGCGGCCTGGCGGTCGCCTTCGGCAGCCGGTTGGAAGCGGCTGAGCAGGCGCAGCTGGTTGTCCTGGGTCCAGCGCAGGCTGCCGGCGTCCCACCATTGGCGGCCCTCAGCAGAGGCGGGAACCTCCTGCCAGCTCACCGGAGCGGCGACCGCCGGCCCCACGGCCAGGCTCAAGGCGATGAGCATGGCCATGATTTTGCTGAGCATCACAGCCAGGCGGCGGCGGGCCAGCTTCAGCAGCGGGCTGATCAGCGTTCCTGCCAGCTTGGCCATGGTGTGCTCCTCAGGCTGCCACCGGCCTGCTGCAGCCGTGCAGCCTGAGCAGGCCGGCAAGGGTGGAGCGGCAGCGGGTGCGGGGCAGGATGTGGTCTACGAAGCCATGCTCCAGCAGATATTCAGCGGTTTGAAAGCCATCGGGTAGCTTCTCCCGCAGGGTCTGCTCGATCACGCGGCGGCCGGCGAAGCCGATCAGGGCCTTCGGTTCGGCCAGGATTAGGTCGCCGAGCATGGCAAAGCTGGCGGTCACGCCGCCTGTGGTGGGGTGGGTGAGCAGGGGGATGTAAAGCAGCTCGGCCTGGCGATGGCGCTCGAGGGCGCCGGAGATCTTGGCCATCTGCATCAGGCTGAGCATCCCCTCCTGCATGCGGGCACCACCGGAGGCGCACACGATCACTACCGGTAGCCGCCGGCGCGTGGCGGCCTCGATCAAGCGGGTGAGTTTCTCCCCCACCAC
>JAWOHV010000263.1:0-12680 GCA_046484965.1 Prochlorococcaceae cyanobacterium | reverse complement strand
ATTTGATCGGTGTCTTCGACAAATTCTTGCTTAAAGAGGCCGTGCCTTACGACAGCGCCTATCTCGCCAACTGGCCCACGGCGCTCTATGACATCTCGGTTTCGGATGCATCGCTGCGGGCGCGACAGATCGTGCTCAAGAAGGGGAACAAAGCCGCGCATATGCAGGCGCTGGCCCGGGTTCCCAACATCCAGGACTTTCAAATCTACCCAAGCGACATCACGGTGCTTTCCTACAAACTGATGTTGCTCCCTTTCTGGATCGCTAACTATCGACACGAGGAGAACGTTTACACCGTCGTCATCAACGGGCAAACCAACCGGGTGAGCGGGCAAAAGCCATCCGGCCTGCTTAAGAAGCTTTTTAGCACGATCTTCGATTAAACAAAAGGGAAAACACGAATTATGCATCTCGGAGGATATAACTTATGACAACGACAAACACGATTCCGCGTCCCGAATACCCGCGCCCACAGTTCCGGCGCGAACCGTGGATCAACCTCAACGGCCCGTGGACGTACACCTTTGATTTCGGCAAATCAGGGGCGCAGCGCGGTTTCGCCAGCAGCGCCGGCTTCGACGACGCGATCACGGTTCCGTTTTGCCCGGAGAGTCCGCTTTCAGGCGTGAACTACAAAGACTTCATCGAGATGATGTGGTACCAACGGACGGTGAGGATTCCCGGCGACTGGGCCGGCAAACGCGTGATTCTGCACTTCGGCGCGGTGGATTACGAAAGCGAGGTCTTTATCGACGGCGAATCCGTAGGCCGGCATTGGGGCGGGACGGTTTCCTTCAGCTACGACATCTCGGCTTACGTGACGCCCGGCAGTGAGCACAACCTCGTCCTCTACGTGCGTGATGACGTGCGCGCCGGCGAACAGCCCGGCGGCCGCCGCCCGTGATCGAGGCGGCCCAGCGCCTGCCGCCTGGATGACCCCGCAGGCCGCCCAGCAGGCCGCCCAGCTGCAGCAGCAGCCCCAGCCCGAGCGGATAGAGGGCCAGGGGAAGCAGTTTGGAGAGCAGAAAGCCCATGCCGATTTGGTGCCTGCTGGTGGGTGGCTCAGCGCCGCTGCTTGCGGCGCAGTTCGTTGAGATCCTGCTCCGCTTCGAAGGCGGCCCAGTCGCGCTCCAGATCATTGCCGCTGGCCGGCGCAGCTGCTGGTTGCTGCTGGCGCAGGCTGGCCAGTTCCGTGTGCAGCCGCTCGGCGTCCTGGCCGAGCTTCTCGAGGGCCTGCCAGCGCTGGCGACCCTGCTCCATCAGGCCCGCCACATGGGCTTCGGCCCGTGCCGTCAGCTCGCTGGCGGCGGCCTGGCGGGCCCGCTCGATGCGCTGCTGCCACTGGCGAATCTCCTCGGCCAGCTTGAGCAGGGCCTGGCGCTGTTCTTCCGCCTGGCGCTGCAGCAGGCTGTGCTGCTGTTGCAGTTGCCGCTGCCGAGCCCGTTGCTCCTCCTGGGCCAGCAGGGCCTCCTGCTCCGGATTGGAGCGCAGGAACGACTCGAGCTGCTGCTCCAGCCGCGCCTCCAGTTGATCGAACCAGCTGCTGCTCATGGCTCGCTTGTGGCCGGAGGCTCAGGCGCCCTGGTGATCAGGGGGGCCTCGATCTCCTGCTGCAGCGGCGTGATCGCCGCCTCACGGGAGCGCAGCAGCAACTGGGTGAGGCGGGCGATCGCCCCTTCGCCGAGATCCTGGCTGCTGATCCGATCAAAGGCCTGGTGGTAGAGCTGCTCGAGCTGGCTGATCAGGTCTTGGCGCAGGGCGCGCACGGCCTGCCGTTGTTCTTCCCTTCCCATGGCCTCAGCTGCCCTTCACCGATGAGTTTGACGTTGCCGCGGCTTCCTGGGGAACCAGCAGATGCAGCGAAAGATCCTCGGCCGGATCGCTCCAGCGCCTGGCGCATTGCCAGCCTGCCCCTGCGGCCAGTTCGCAGAATGCCGTTGCTGAGTATTTGTAGCTGTTTTCGGTAACCAGGGGCTCGCCGGCGGCGAAGCTCCAGCGCTGGCCGGCCAGTTCCACCTGCTGCGCCCGCTGGCTCACCAGGGCCATCTCGATGCGGCTGGCCTCGCTCTGCCAGCGGGCCCGGTAGCGGAATGCCGCCGGGTCGAAGCTGCCGGCCAGCTCCCGGTTGAGGCGCTCCAGCAGGTTGAAGGCAAACGCGCCCGAAACACCGGCCGCATCGTTGTAGGCCGCCTCCAGCCGCGCCGGCGCCTTGGGCTGGTCGATGCCGATCAGCAGGCAGCCCTGGGGGCCCAGCAGCTGCCGGAAGCGGCGCAGCAGGGCGGCCGCCGCCTCCGGTTCGAAGTTGCCCAGGGAACTGCCCGGATAGAAGCCCAGCAGCCGCTGGCCCTTCAGCAGCGAGTGCTGGGGCAGCTGCTCCAGCTGGCTGTAGTCGCAGCAGATGCCGAGCACGGGCACCGTGGGGTGGCGGCGCTGCAGCTCCCGGCAGGCCTGCTCCAGGTGGGCGGCGCTGATGTCGAGGGCCGCATAGGCCCTGGGGGCCATCGCCTGCAGCAGGGGGCTCACCTTGCGGGCACTGCCGGCGCCGAACTCCACCAGCACGCCCGAGCCCAGGCAGGCCGCCATGGCCGGGGCGCAGGCCTCCAGCAGGGCGGTTTCGGTGCGGGTGAGGCTGTACTCCGGCTGCTGGCAGATCGCCTCAAACAGCAGCGAGCCCTCGCTGTCGTAGAGGAACCAGGCCGGCAGCTGTTTGGGGCTGCGGCTCAGCCCTTCGGCCACCAGCTGGGCCATGTCGGCAGGCTTGGGGTGCAGATCGATGAAGCAGCTGCTGAGGCTCTGGGTCACGGGTTCAGGCCGCTCCATCGCGGGCCAGCCGCAGCCCCGCCGCCAGCCAGCGGCTTGCCGGTGGGAAGAAGTTGCGGTAGCTGGGCCTTGCGTGGCCCGCGGGGGTGAGGTAAGCGCTGCCCTTGAGCACGAACTGGGAGGTCATGAACTTGCCGTTGTATTCCCCCACGGCTCCCGGGGCCGCTCGGAAACCCGGATAGGGCCGGTAGGGACTGCCGCTCCACTGCCAGAGCACCCCGAAGGCCTGGCGGAACCGCTCCCCCAGCTCGGGGTGGCTGGCCACCAGCTCCCATTCGGCCTCGCTGGGCAGACGGGCGCCTGCCCAGCGGGCGTAGGCATCGGCTTCGAACCAGCTCAGGTGCCGCACCGGATCCTGGCGATGGCGGGGCCGGCGGCCGGCCAGGCTGAACTCGTCGCTGCCGCGCCAGTAGCGCGGGGCCTGCCAGCCGCGTTGCTGGGCCAGGGCCCAGCCTTCGCTCATCCACAGTTCCGCTCGGCGGTAGCCGCCGTCGGCGATGAAGGCCGCGTAGTCGTCGTTGCTCACGAGCCGATCGGCGATCGCGAAGGGCTCCAGCCAGAGCCGGTGGCGGGGGCCTTCGTTGTCGAACCAGAAGCTGGCGGGATTTGGCTCCGCCGGCTGGCCGATTGCCACCAGCCCGCCGGGGTGCTCGAGCCAGCTGGGCGCCACTGCCACTGCCGCTGCCACTGCCGCTTCCGCCTCCTCCTCCTCGCGGGCGGCCACGAAGCGGCTTTCGGGGCCCTCCTCGCCGGCGTCGTAGACGGGCTCGAGCGGATTGCGGCTGAAGCCATCGAGCAGGTCGATCAGCAGCAGCTCCTGGTGCTGCTGCTCGTGCTGCAGCCCCAGCTCCAGCAGGGCCAGCAGCCGCTCCCGCTCAGCGAGCTCCAGCGGCCCTGCTGCCGCCTGCGGTTCCAGCTGGGCCAGCAGCGCTTCAAGGCCCCTGTCCACCCGCTGGCGCCAGGCCAGCACGTCGCCGATCGGCGGGCGGCTGAGCAGGCCCCGCTCGGGCCTGGGCTGGCGGGCGCCGATCGACTCGTAGTAGCTGTTGAAGAGGTAGTTCCAGCGCCGGTCCGCCGGCTGGTAGCCGTCCAGGTGCGGTTCGAGCAGGAAGGTTTCGAAGAACCAGCTGGTATGGCCCAGGTGCCACTTGGGCGGGCTGGCGTCAGCCATCCCCTGCAGGCAGAGGTCTTCGGGCTCCAGCGGAGCAACCAGCAGCTCGCTGTGGCGGCGAATCGCCGACAGCCGCGTGGCAAGCCGGCTGCGGGCTGGAGGGGTCTCGGTGCCGGGGCCCATCGCCATGGCGATCGCTTTCTCGACCCTAGAGGGGGGTTCTGGCCGCTGGCCGCGGCAACTACGATCCCACCACCTCGACCATCCCCGAAAGGACTGGCCCATGGGCGGCATCACCGCTGGTTTCGTCGGCGCCGTTGGCCACACCCCCCTGATCCGGCTGCAGGCCCTCAGTGAGCTGACGGGCTGCGAGATCCTCGGCAAGGCGGAATTCATGAATCCCGGCGGTTCGGTCAAGGACCGGGCTGCCCTGGGGATCCTGCTGGAGGCCGAAGCTGAAGGAAGGCTCCTCCCCGGCGGCACCGTGGTGGAGGGCACCGCCGGCAACACCGGCATCGGCCTGGCCCATCTCTGCAATGCCCGCGGCTACAAGGCGCTGATCGTGATCCCCGACACCCAGTCGGCCGAGAAGATCGGCCTGCTGCGCAGCCTCGGTGCCGAGGTGCGCACCGTGCCCGCCGTTCCCTACCGCGACCCAAACAACTACGTGCGGCTCTCCGGCCGCATCGCCGCCGAGAGTCCCGGCGCCGTGTGGGCCAACCAGTTCGACAACCTCGCCAACCGCCGCGCCCACTTCAACAGCACCGCTCCGGAGATCTGGGAGCAGTGTGAGGGCCGCATCGACGCCTGGGTGGCGGCCACCGGCACCGGTGGCACCTATGCCGGTGTGGCGATGTTCCTCAAGGAGCGGGATCCGAAGCTGCGCTGCGTGCTGGCCGATCCCGATGGCAGCGCCCTCTACAGCTGGGCCCGCAGCGGTGAGCTCCGCGCTGAGGGCAGCTCGATCACCGAGGGCATCGGCAACAGCCGCGTTACCGCCAATCTCGAGGGTGCACCGATCGATGACGCCGTGCGCATCGACGACCAGACCGCCCTGGAGACCATCTACCAGCTGCTCTGGCGCGAGGGGCTGTTCATGGGCGGCTCCGTGGGGATCAATGTGGCCGCGGCGGTGGAGACGGCCCGCCGCCTCGGCCCCGGCCACCGCATCGTGACCGTGCTCTGCGACAGCGGCGATCGCTACCGCTCCCGCCTCTACGACGCCGACTGGCTGGCCAGCCGCCAGTTGCAGCAGCCGGAGCGGCGCAGCTGATGGCAGCCATGCAGGACCCGGCCGCGCCGGCCCCCGGCGTTCTGATCGGGGAGCGCTACCGGCTCGAGCAACCCCTGTCGCAGGGCAGCCAGGGGCAGCTCTGGCGCGCCGCCGACCAGCTGGCCGCAGGCACCCCGGTGGTGCTGCGCCAGCTGCCCGCCGGCCCCGACCAGGAGCGCTTTCGCCGCCTCTGGAGCCGCCTGCAGGGGGTGCTTCACCCCCAGGTGCCCCGTTTCGGGGCCCTGATCCCCCGCGGCGAGGAGCTCTGGCTGGTGCGGGAGTGGCAGGCGGGCCGCACCTTGCAGCAGTTGCTCGAGGCCCGCGCCGAGCGCCAGCTGGTGTTTGGCGCCGGTGAGGTGCTGCTGCTGCTGCGCCAGCTGCTGCCGGTGCTGGCGGTGCTGCACGGCCAGGAGCTGCTGCATGGCGATCTCACCCCTTCAAATCTGCTGCGCCGCGACAGCGATGGCCTGCCGGTGCTGCTCGATTTCGGCCTGCTGCGGGGCCTGCCAGCCGCCGGCCGCAGCGGTTCCGCCGGAGCTTCGCCGGCGCTGCTGGGCTGCACCCCCGGCTATGGGCCGCCGGAGCTGTTGCGGGGCGCTGCGCCCGAGCCCTGGATGGATCTCTACAGCCTCGGCGTGGTGGCCATGGTGCTGCTCAGCGGCGACGCTCCGGAGGCGCTGCTGGATCCGGTGACCCTGCAGTGGCGTTGGCCGGCGGCCCTGGAGCAGGAACCTGGCCTGCGCCAGTTGCTGCAGCGCCTGCTCAGCGATGAGCCCCGCAAGCGCTTCCCGAACGCCGCCCAGGCCCTGCAGGCCATCCAGGAGCTGCCGATGCCGGAGAGCACCGGCCCGGTGCCGCGGGCCGATCGCACCCTGGTGCTGGTGCCCAAGGCCGTTCCCGAGCCCGAGCCCGAGCCCGGCCCCGAAGCCAGCCCCGAATCGCCATCCCCAGAACCGCCATCTCCAGAACCCCCGCCCCCCGCCGAGCCGGATCTGCCGCTGGATCTCCCCGTTGTGCGGCCGCCGGTGCCGCCGCCGCCGCGGGCTTCCCAGCTGCGCCGCTCCGGCCGCCGTCAAGCGCGGGATGAGGCGGGGGAGGGGGGGCTGTGGCCGGTGGTCATCGCCCTGGTGGTGTCGGCCGTGCTGGGCACGACCCTGGGCTGGTGGTGGCTGGGCCGCGGCCGGGTACCGGCCGATCCGGAAGCTGCCATCCAGCTGCCCTCGAGCCTGCCGGCGGCCGAGGTGGACCAGCGCCAGCAGCTGCTCAGCCGCCTGCGGGCGCTGCAGATCGATCGGGCCTGGTTCCTGAAGCTGGTGGATGCCAGCCTGCTGGCCCAGTTCCCGGAGCGCGGCGGTCGCCTGCCCAGCGACAGCAGCGACGATGCCCCGCTGCGGCGCATCTGGAACGAGCAGGCCGAGGAATGGCTGGCCCGCGTTGAAGCGCTGCCGCTGCCGCTGCGCCGCCGCCTGGGCAGCTTCACCATCGCCGACTGGGAGCGGCGCCAGCGGGCGCTGGCGGGCCAGGGACTGAGCCCGGCGGTGCTGCGCCAGCTGGTGTCGGATAACGCCCAGAACCTGCTGCCCGGACGCTCCCGCGGCGGCATCCCCCCGGAACCCTTCCGCCAGCTCTGGCTGGCCTCCGCCGAAACCGGCCTCGAATCGCTGCAGATTGAGGCGATCGACGCCAGCTCTGCCCAGACCCGGGTGCTCTCGGCCCAGGTGGACGCAGGCGGCGCCCGCCTCTTCCCGATCCGGTTGCCGGCCGGGCACCGGCTGGTGCTCGGGGTGAACGGCTCACCGCTGATGCAGATGAGCGTCTTTGCGGCGGATGGCACCCCCCTGGAGGCCCGCGGCCCGCTGCGGGTGGTGAGCCTGCCGGCGCAGACCAGCACACCGCTGCAGCTGCTGGTCACCAACGAGGGGCTCGCGGCCGGCCTGATCACCCTTTCGCTGCGGGCCGATCCGCCGGCCCCGCAAGCCCCGGCCCCAGTGCCGCAGCCCGCGGAACCGCCCGAGCCTGCCGCTGGTGCCGAACCGCCCGACGCATCTGAACCTGCTCCCCGGCCGGCCGAGCCCGGCGCTGGGGCCCCGCCACCACCTGAGCCGCCCCCGCCGGGCTGAGCTGGCAGCGCCGATCTGTGCTGGCAGCGCCGGGCTCAGAGCCTGGCGATCGCGGCGCGGGCTTCCTTGGCTTCGGTCTTGCGCTTCTCCTCGTGGCGCTTGTCGTGCAGCTTGCGTCCCTTGCCCAGCCCCAGGGTCACCTTGATCCAGGAGCCCTTGAGCTGCAGGTTCAAGGGGATCAGCGTCAGGCCCTTCTGCTCCAGCGCCGTGCGCAGCTTGTCGATTTCGCGGCGGTGGGCCAGCAGCCGGCGCACCCGCAGCGGCTCGTGGTTGAAGTAGGCACCGGCGTGGCTGTGGGGCGAGATGTGCACGTTGTGCAGCTGCAGTTCGCCGCCCCTGATCAGGCAGAAGCCATCGCGCAGGTTTGCCTTGCCGGCGCGGATCGATTTCACTTCGGTACCCAGCAGCTCGATGCCGCATTCCAGGGTTTCGAGGATTTCGTATTGATGGCGTGCCTGGCGGTTGTCGGCCAGCAGCCGATTGGCCGCATTCCGCTTCGCCTTGGCGGCCGCCTTGCCCCCGCCCTTCGCCATCGCCCCCCTTCTGGCACCTCAACGTTGCAAAACCCTAAGCCGGCACAAGAACATTTGTTTGCCTCGTCGCTGGGAACTGCCTACGCTGCCGCCCATGGCGATCGTTTCCTCCGGCACCCCCCGCGGCCCTCGCCCGACCAGCGGCCCCAGCCCGACCACGGCCCGGCGCCTGCTGGATCCCGCTGCCGCTCCGGAAGATCTAGCCCCGGACATCGCCCCCACAACTGGGCAGGAGGAGCCAACGCCGCTGCGGGAGGACAGCCTGCGGCCGCGGCGGTTGGCCGACTACATCGGGCAGGGGGAGCTCAAGCAGGTGCTGGCCATCGCCGTGGAGGCCACCCGCAGCCGCGGCGAAGCCCTCGACCACGTGCTGCTCTACGGCCCGCCGGGTCTGGGCAAGACCACCATGGCCCTGGTGCTGGCCAAGGAGCTGGGGGTGCGCTGCCGCATCACCAGCGCCCCGGCCCTGGAGCGCCCGCGCGACATCGTGGGGCTGCTGGTGAACCTGCAGCCCCATGAGCTGCTGTTCATCGATGAGATTCACCGCCTCAACCGGGTGGCCGAGGAGCTGCTCTACCCGGCCATGGAGGACTACCGCCTCGATCTCACCGTGGGCAAGGGCACCACGGCCCGCACCCGCAGCCTGGCGATCGCCCCCTTCACCCTGGTGGGGGCCACCACCCGCGCCGGTTCGCTCAGCTCGCCGCTGCGGGATCGCTTCGGCCTGATCCAGCGGCTGGAGTTCTACGGGCTCGAGGACCTGCAGGCGATCGTGCAGCGGGCCGCCGGGCTGCTGCAGGTGGAGCTCGATGCCGGCGCCGCCCTGGAGGTGGCCCGCCGCTGCCGTGGTACGCCCCGGATCGCCAACCGCCTGCTGAGGCGGGTGCGGGATGTGGCCGCGGTGCGCGGCCATGCCCGGGTCAGTGCCGAGCTGGTGGGCGAGGCCCTCAGCCTGCATCGCGTCGATGGCCGCGGCCTCGATGCCAGCGACCGGCGCCTGCTCAGCCTGCTCCTGGAGGGCTACGCCGGTGGTCCGGTGGGGCTGGAAACCCTGGCGGCTGGCCTGGGGGAGGATCCCGCCACCCTGGAGGCGGTGGTGGAGCCCTTCCTGCTGCAGCAGGGGCTGCTGCAGCGCACGCCGCGCGGGCGGGTGATCACCGCCGCCGGCCGCGCCCATCTCTCCGTAGCGGCATGAGCAGCATCCTGCTGGCCTTGTTGCTGACCGTTCAACTGGTGCTGCCTCAACCGGCGCCCGTTGCCCTGCCCCAGCTGTTCGATCAGGCCCTCAGCGCCAGCCGCGAGGGGCGCTTCGGCGATGCCCTGCCCCTCTGGGAGCAGCTGCTGGCGGCGGCACCGGGGGATGCGGCCGCCTGGAGCAACCGCGGCAACGTGCGGCTGGCCCTGGGCGATCCCGAGGGGGCGATCGCCGATCAGAACCGGGCCATGGAGCTCGATCCCGAGAACGCCGATCCCCACCTCAACCGCGGCACCGCCGAGGAGGCCCTGGGCCAGTGGCAGGCCGCGGCGGCCGATTACCGCTGGATCCTGGAGCGTGATCCAGCCGAGGCCTCGGCCCTCTACAACCTCGGCAACGTGGCGGGATCCCTCGGCAACTGGGAGGAGGCCCGCCGTTGCTTCGAGGCGGCGGCGCTGGCCCGGCCCGGTTTCGCCATGGCCCGTGCCAGTGGCGCCCTGGCGGCCTTCCAGCTGGGGGATCTGGAGGCGGCCGAGCGGGAGCTGCGCAACCTGATCCGCCGCTATCCCCTCTTCGCCGATGCGCGGGCGGCCCTCACGGCCCTGCTCTGGCGCCAGGGCAGCCGCGGTGAGGCCGAGAGCAACTGGGCAGCGGCTTCGGGCCTCGATCCGCGCTACCGACAGGAAGAATGGCTTCTGCAGATACGGCGCTGGCCGCCCCAGCCCGTGCAAGCTCTGGGCCAGTTTCTCGCCCTGGTGTCGTGATGATGGCAACCTCCCTGCCCGTGGCCGGCGTCAGCTGGCAAGCCCTGGGGCTGGAGGCCACCCTGGCTGAGGTGCTGCCGGAGCTGATCCAGCTGCGCCGCCATCTGCACCGCCATCCCGAGCTCAGCGGCCATGAGCAGCAAACCGCCGCCCTGGTGGCCGGTGAACTGCGGCGCTGGGGTTGGCGCGTGCGCGAAGGGGTGGGCCGCACCGGCGTGCTGGCCGAGCTGGGGCCTGCGGATCCGGCCCTGCCCCTGGTGGCCCTGCGGGTCGACATGGACGCCCTGCCGGTGGAGGAGCGCACCGGCCTGGAGTACGCCTCGATCCATCAGGGCCTGATGCATGCCTGCGGCCACGATCTGCACACCACTGTGGGCCTGGGCGTGGCGCGGTTGCTCTCCGAGCTGAACGAGCAGCTCACCGCCCGGGTGCGCTTGCTGTTCCAGCCCGCCGAGGAAACGGCTGAAGGGGCCGCCTGGATGCGGGCCGACGGGGCGATGGAGGGAGTCGATGCCCTGTTCGGGGTGCATGTGTTCCCGAGCCTGCCGGTGGGCAGCGTGGGGGTGCGCAGCGGCAGCCTCACCGCCGCCGCCGGTGAGCTGGAGGTGGAGGTGCTCGGCGAGGGCGGCCATGGCGCCCGGCCCCACCAGAGCACCGATGCCATCTGGATTGCGGCGCGGGTGGTGAGTGGCCTGCAGGAGGCGATCAGCCGCCGCCTCGATGCGCTCCATCCGGTGGTGGTGAGCTTCGGCCGCATCGAAGGCGGCAAGGCCTTCAATGTGATCGCCGACCATGTGCGCCTGCTGGGCACGGTGCGCTGCCTCGATCTGGAGCTGCACGCCCAGCTGCCTGCCTGGATCGAGGACACGGTGCAGGCCCTCTGCCGCGGCCACGGTGGTGAGGCGCGCGTGCGCTACCGCTGCATCTCGCCGCCGGTGCAGAACGATCCGGAACTCACCGAGCTGGTGGCTGCAGCCGCCGTTGACCTGCTCGGTCGCGCCCGGGTGCAGTGGCTGGAGCAGCCCTCGCTGGGGGCGGAGGATTTCGCCGAGTTGCTCGATGGCACCCGCGGCACCATGTTCCGCCTGGGGGTGGCCGGGCCCCAGGGCTGCACGCCGCTGCACAGCAGCAGCTTCGCTCCCGATGAGGACGCCCTGGCCGTGGGCATCCGGGTGCTCACGTTGAGCCTGCTGCGCTGGATCGAGCTGCAAGGCTCGCAGCTGCCGTGAAGGCCCCAGCCCCAACGCGCCAGCGGGCCTGGCTGCGCAGCCTGCTGGCGCTCTCCTCGCCGCTGCTGATCCTGCTGGCCCTGGTGGCCCTGCTGCAGCGGCACGGCAGCGATCGGATCCAGGCGGTGCCCGCCCTGCTGATCGGTTCTGGGCTGCTGGTTACCAGCGTGCTGCGCCGTCGCCGCCGCCGCCGCGAGCTGCTGCTTGCCCTGCGCCACGACGAGTCCCCGGCTGGCCCCCTACGTTGAGTTCACAGCGAACAGCGAAGCAGGCAGGCGGGCCATGGAGATCGAATCCCGGCGTGAGGCGATTGCCTCCGGTGATCCCAGCCGCTCGATGCCCGCCCTGGCGATGCTGCGGCATCTGCCGGAGGAGCAGGCCATCCCGCTGCTGCTGCTTGGGCTGGAGCAGAGCACCTTCATGGTTCGTTCGCTGGCCTGCGCCGGCCTGGGGGTGAAGCGCAGTGAGGCCGGCTGGCAGGCCCTGGTGGCGGCGCTGCAACACGATGAGGATGCCAACGTGCGCGCCGAAGCGGCCAATGCCCTGGCCAGCTACGGCCACGAGCGGGCGTGGCCCCTGTTGCGGCAGGCCTTCGCCCAGGACGGCCAATGGCTGGTGCGCTGCAGCATCCTTTCGGCCCTGGCCGAGAACCCCGAAATGCCGCCAGCCTGGCTTTTGGAGCTGGCCCAGCTGGCCGTGGCCGATGGCGATGGCACGGTGCGGGTGGGCGGCGCCGAGATCCTCGGCCGGCTGGCGTGGCAGGGCGATCAGAGCACGGCGGCCCCAGATTGGGCCTCAGAGGCCCGCCTGCTGCTGCAAAGCCTGCAGCAGGACTCCGACCACCGCGTGGTGGCTGCGGCCCTGAACGGGCTGCAGGGCTGAAGTTGACTATCCGAGGAACCTGGCCTGCTGCCATTTCTTCCTTGCTAGGTTGCCAGAGTCACTAGGGGTGCCCAGCTGCCTTGCAGCAGCTCCGGGCTGAGATCACACCCTCCGAACCTGATCCGGGTCATGCCGGCGCAGGGAAGTGGATCCGGATCGTGAAACCAATCTCAGGCTGCGCCCCACCTTATTTGCCGTAGCCCATCATGCGCAGCGCCTGGATTGAGAAGCGTCGCGGCACCGCGAACTATTCCCAGATGCATTACGCCCGTCAGGGCGTGATCACTGAAGAGATGGCCTATGTGGCCAAGCGGGAGAACCTGCCCGAATCCCTGGTGATGGAGGAGGTGGCCCGGGGCCGGATGATCATTCCGGCCAACATCAACCACACCAACCTGGAGCCGATGGCGATCGGCATCGCCAGCCGCTGCAAGGTGAACGCCAACATTGGCGCCTCCCCCAACGCTTCTGATCTTGAGGAAGAGGTGGCCAAGCTGCGCCTGGCGGTGAAATACGGCGCCGACACGGTGATGGACCTCTCCACCGGCGGCGTCAACCTCGATGAGGTGCGCACGGCGATCATCAACGCGTCGCCGGTGCCGATCGGCACGGTGCCTGTGTATCAGGCGCTCGAGAGCGTGCATGGTTCGATCGAGAAGCTCGACGCCGACGACTTCCTGCACATCATTGAGAAGCACTGCCAGCAGGGGGTCGACTACCAGACGATCCACGCCGGTCTGCTGATTGAGCACC
>JAWOHV010000202.1:0-3118 GCA_046484965.1 Prochlorococcaceae cyanobacterium | reverse complement strand
CTCGAGGCAGCACCAAACGAATGGAGGCAGGGACTTGCTGCTGGACAAGGTGCGAAGTCGTACGACCTGCAACAAACATTGATCTCTTATGCGGTGTGTCAGAGTCATCATGCATATTCAGGCATTGGCGATCGGCAGGCCGGTGAGCTCGCTGATCAGGGTTTGGAAATTGAGCAGGGCCTCGAGGCGGCCCTGGGCGATCTCGGCCTGGTAGGGGGTGTAGGCGGTGTACCAGGCGGGATTTTCAAGCACATGGCGCTGGATCGCCGCCGGCGTGGCCGTGCCGTAGTAGCCAAGGCCGATCAGGCTGCGCCTCACCGTGTTGCCGGCGGCGATCGCCGCCAGCTCGGCCAGGGCGCCGGCCTCGCTGCAGCCCTCGGGCAAGCCGGCGGCGGCGGCCTCGGCGGAGAGCAGCAGATCGGCCGGCACCACCTGCTCGAGCAGCTGATCAAGGCTCGCCAGGCCCAGATCCGCCAGCATCTGCTCCTGCTCAGCGGCGCTGGGGCCGATGTGGCGGGCGGCGAAGCCATCAGCGGCGACGGCGCTTGAGCGGATGGCTGGAAAAGCGCTCACCACAATGGATCAAGCCAACCTTGGAAGTTGCGGATCCTAAGGAGCCTGGCTGGGGCCCGAGGGGTGGCCTGGCGGAAGGTTCAGCCCGCGGCCAGCTTGGCGCGGTAGGCGGGGGCATCCATCAGCTGCTCGAGCTCGGCGGGATCGCTGGGGCGCACCAGCAACAACCAGCCCTCGCCGTGGGGATCGTTCTGCAGCTCCTCCGGGCTGGCCAGCACCGCCTCGTTGCGGTGTTCCACGGTGCCGCTGATCGGGGCGTACATCTCTTCTACGGCCTTCACCGATTCAACGCTGCCGAAGCTCTGGCCGCGCGCCAGGGCGGCCCCCAGGGCGGGCAGCTCCACAAACACGATGTCGCCGAGCTGATCCACGGCGAAGGCACTGATCCCCACCCGCACCAGGTCGCCTTCGGCGCGCACATATTCATGGCTGTCGGCGTAGCGGCAGTCGTCGGGAAAGCTGAGCTCCATGGCCGAAGGGATTGATCAGGAAGCGCCCAGTCTGTAGGAGCCGCTGGCTGGCAGCAGAGCGGCGGCGGCCAGGGCGGCCAGGGCCCGCTCCAGGGCCAGGGCGCCATGGGCATGGTGGCTACCGCCCTGCACATAAAGGACGTAGGGCGGCCGCAGCGGCCCATCGGCGGAGAACTCACTGGTGCTGCCATCGATGAAGGTGCCGCCGGCCATCACCAGCTCACTGGCGTAGCCGGGCATCGGCGCCGGCACCGGGTCGAGGTAGGAGCCCACCGGCGAGCAGGCCTGGAAGGCCCGGCACACCAGCTTGAGGGTCTCGGGTGACCCCAGCCGCACCGCCTGGATCACGTCGCTGCGCTCCGCCCCCGGGGCCGGATGCACCGCATAGCCCAACTGGCTGAAGCTTTCGGCCACCAGATCGGCGCTGATCAGGGCCTCGGCCACCATCTGGGGCGCCAGGAACAACCCCTGGAAAAGCAGGCGGTTGAGATCGAAGCTGCTGCCGCCCTCGCTGCCGATGCCGGGGGCGGTGAGGCGGCAGCAGGCCTGCTCCACCAGCTCGGCGCGGCCGGCCACATAGCCGCCGCTGGGGGCGATCGTGCCGCCAAGGTTCTTGATCAGGGAACCGGCGATCAGGTCGGCCCCCACCGCCGGAGGCTCGCTGGCCTCCACCAGCTCGCCGTAGCAGTTGTCCACAAACACCAGGCAGCCGCTCTGCAGCGCCTTCACCCGCTCCACCAGCCGCCCGATCTCCGCCACCGGCAGCGAGGGGCGCCAGCTGTAGCCGCAACTGCGCTGGATCAGCACCATGCGCGTCGGCAGCGCCAGGGCGGCCTCCAGGCCCTCGTCGTCGACGCTGCCGTCGGGCCGCAAGGCCAGCTCGTCGTAGCGGATGCCGAACTCGGCCAGGGAACCCTGGCCGCTGCCGCGGATGCCGATCACCTCTTCAAGGGTGTCGTAGGGGCGGCCGGTGACGGCCAGCAGCCGATCGCCGGGGCGCAGCACGCCAAAAAGCGCGGCCGCGATGGCATGGGTGCCGCTCACGAACTGAAGCCGCACCGCCGCCGCCTCGGCCTGCAGCACCCGGGCGAACACCCGATCAAGCACCTCGCGGCCCTGGTCGCCATGGCCGTAGCCGATCACCGAGGCGAAGTGCTGCACCCCCAATCGCTCGGCGGCGAAGGCAGCGAGTACCCGCTCCAGCGCCGGCCGCACAGCGGCGGTGCGGCGCGCCACCAGGGGGGCCAGGCGCTCCAGGGAGGCCGCCACCCGCTCGCGGGCCCAGGCCTCGGGATCTGGAACGCTGGCCGCCATGGCTGGGAAAAACGCGATCACACTGCCGCCATCGTGCCCGGCCGCACTTTGGCGATGCATCGGCCGCCCGCGGCACCTGCGCGCGATTAGATTCCTGCGCGACGCCTGACCCCAGCCGTCCCAGGCCAAGGTGCGCAGCGGTGCCCGGTCACGGCACCACCGAGCGAACTCCAGCCTGCGCATCCCATCGGAGAGATCTTTGGTTTCCATGCATGATGCCGCCAGCGCGGCCGGCCCGTCCCAAGGGAGGTCGGGTTTCCAGACGATTTCGCTGACCAGCGAAACGCTCAGCGAACGGCAGGAGGGGCGCATGCGCGCTGCCGTGAGCCTGCCGCGGCTGCCCCTGCCGGCCAGCCAGCGCCGCTACAAGTTCGGCACCATGAGCTTCATGCTGGTGATCCACATCGGCGCGGTGTTCGCCCTGCTGCCGCGCTTCTGGAGCTGGCAGGGGGTTGCGGCCCTAGCCGCCCTCTACTGGATCACGGTGATCGGCGTCACCCTGGGCCTGCACCGACTGGTGGCCCACCGCAGCTTCACGGCACCGAAGTGGGTGGAGCGCTCGCTGGTACTGCTGGGCGCTCTGGCCTGCCAGAGCGGCCCGATCGAGTGGGTGGGCCTGCATCGCCACCATCACCGCTATTCCGACCAGCCCAACGACCACCACGATGCCGCCCGCGGTCTCTGGTGGGCCCACAGCGACTGGATGCTGCACGACATCCCGGCCGTGCGTGAGATCCACCGCTTCGCCGGCGACCTCGAGC
>JAWOHV010000113.1:0-5186 GCA_046484965.1 Prochlorococcaceae cyanobacterium | reverse complement strand
TCCACCCCTGAAGAGCTGAGCAGCGAGGCTTCCAGCCCCGTTCCCGCCGCAACGCCGCCTGAGCCGGCGGAGGCGGAGCAGCTGGTCGAAGGCGACCAAGCTGAGCAAACGGCAACCGTGGACATTGGGGACCTGATAGAGGCTGTTGAAATCGAGAAGGCTGTTGAAAGCGTGGAGGCTGTTGAAAGCGTGGAGGCTGTTGAAATCGTGGAGGCTGTTGAAATCGTGGCGACTGTTGAAATCAAGGAGCTTGCTCAGATCGAGGAGCCAGCTGCACCCCAGCCTGCGGCCGCCCAGGCCGAGCAGCCCAGCGTGGCCGTCACCCTCAATGCAGCCGCCACAACTGCCGATGCCATGGGATCGGCGCAGGGCAGCGAGGCGACAGGCGAAGCCGGGGGCGAGTGGGATCTGCTGGTTGAGAAGCTGAACTCCTGGTTCCGCAGCGGCCGCATCCAGGAGCAGATCGCCGCCGCCCGTCGGCCGATCACGCTGGTGGCCAGCCTGATCGGCCTGCTGCTGGTGCTGCGGGTTTATGGGGCGGTGCTGGCGGCGATCGAAAGCATGCCGCTGCTGCCCGGGCTGCTGGAGCTCACCGGCGTGATCGGCCTGATGCGCTTCAGCTTCAGCCGCCTGGTGCGCAGCAGCGAGCGGCAAAAACTGATCACCAACTGGCGCAAACGCTGGAACGATTTCCGCGGCAAGGCCGGTTGATAGTTTGGCCAGATTGCGGCTGCCTAACCGGTGAACATCCAGCTCGGTCGATCCCGCACCGTCCGCCGTGCCTACGGCATCGATGAGATCGCCCTGGTGCCCGGTGGCCGCACCGTCGATCCGGCGATCACCGACAGCAGCTGGACCCTGGGCGGCATCCGCCGCGAGATCCCGATCATCGCCAGCGCCATGGATGGCGTGGTGGATGTGGCCATGGCCGTTGAACTCAGCCGCCAGGGTGCCCTTGGGGTTCTGAACCTCGAGGGTGTCCAATGCCGCTACGACGACCCCAACCCGGTGCTCGATCGCATCACGGCTGTCGACCGCGACAGCTTCGTGCCGCTGATGCAGGAGCTCTACAGCCAGCCGGTGCGGGAAGACCTGATCCGCAGCCGCATCGCCGCGATCAAGGAGCAGGGCGGCATCGCGGCGGTGAGTGCCACGCCGGTGGCGGCCCTGAAATTCGGCCGGGCGATCGCCGAGGCCGGCGCCGATCTGTTCTTTGTGCAGGCCACGGTGGTGAGCACGGAACACATCGGCCCTGAAGGCCAGGAGAGCCTCGATCTCGAGGTCCTCTGCCGCACCTTCGGCGTGCCGGTGATCATCGGCAACTGCGTCACCTACGACGTGGCCCTCAAGCTGATGCGGGCCGGCGCCGCCGGCGTGATGGTGGGCATCGGCCCCGGCGCCGCCTGCACCAGCCGCGGCGTGCTCGGCATCGGCATCCCCCAGGCCACCGCAGTGGCCGACTGCGCCGCCGCCCGCGACGACTACTTCAACGAGAGCGGCCGCTACGTGCCGATCGTGGCCGACGGCGGCATCGTCACCGGCGGCGACATCTGCAAGTGCCTGGCCTGCGGCGCCGACGCCGTGATGATCGGCTCGCCGATCGCCCGCGCCAGCGAGGCCCCCGGGCGCGGCTTCCACTGGGGCATGGCCACCCCCAGCCCGGTGCTGCCCCGCGGCACCCGCATCAAGGTGGGCACCACCGGCAGCCTCGAAAAAATTCTGCGGGGCCCAGCCAGCCTCGATGACGGCACCCAGAACCTGCTGGGCTGCATCCGCACCTCAATGGGCACCCTCGGCGCCCGCACCCTCAAGGAGATGCAGCAGGTGGAGGTGGTGGTGGCCCCTTCGCTGCTCACCGAGGGCAAGGTTTATCAGAAAGCGCAGCAGCTGGGCATGGGCAAATAACACACCAGCAAAAAAACACTCGAACGGCTTGACGGGCACTAACCTCAAGACGTGGGGGCTACGGCTCGCACACTCCTCACACCCCCCGGCCCGGCGCGTCCGGGCTTTCCGTCTTCTTCCAGCCTCGCGGCGCCCAGAAGCAGGAGCGGCCTCAGCAACGCCCTGCAACATCCCGCCTTAAGCTGCTGACTGGATTGATCCACGTTGCTAGATTCCTTGGATCCCTGATCCCTCAAAGGATGTCAAGCTCCGCCGCCGTCACCGACGCCTCCTTCGAGCAGGACGTGCTCAAGAGCGATCTACCGGTGCTCATCGACTTCTGGGCCCCCTGGTGCGGCCCCTGCCGGATGGTGGCGCCGATCGTGGATGAGATCGCCAAGGAGTTCGACGGCAAGATCAAGGTGTTCAAACTGAACACCGACGAGAACCCCAACGTCGCCAGCCAGTACGGCATTCGCAGCATCCCCACTCTGATGATCTTCAAGGGTGGTCAGAAGGTCGACACCGTGGTTGGCGCCGTACCCAAAACCACCCTCTCGGCCACCATCACCAAATACCTCTGAGTTCCCTGAGCCGGTCGCCCGATCTCCCCAGCCCCAGCCCAGGACGTCGCCCCCTCGATGCCCTGGCAGAGCTGTTGCAGGGGCATCCCCAACGCCACCAGATTGAGCGGGCCTTGGTGAGCCTGCTCGAAACCAGCCGCAACGAAACCGAAGCCGACGCCTGGCGCTTGATCAGCGGCTGCCTCGCCGATATCAACGAGGCCCTGCAGGTGTTTCGGCCCCACAGGGCCGCCCGCAAGATCACCGTGTTCGGCTCCGCCCGCGCCAAGATCGAT
Source organism: Prochlorococcaceae cyanobacterium (assembly GCA_046484965.1). GTDB lineage: Bacteria > Cyanobacteriota > Cyanobacteriia > PCC-6307 > Cyanobiaceae > JAWOHV01. The sequence continues at coordinate 2,443 of JAWOHV010000113.1, read as the reverse complement.
TCTCCCGCCTACCTGCTGGCCGAGGAACTGGCCAAGTTGGCAGTGGCCCAGGGCTTCGAAGTGATGACCGGTGCCGGCAGCGGCATCATGCAGGCGGCCAACCAGGGGGCCGGCTGCGACAACAGCATCGGCCTCAACGTCGACCTCCCCTACGAGCAGCACGCCAACCAGTACGTGAGCGGCTGCGGCGGCCGGCTGCTGCACTTCCGCTATTTCTTCACCCGCAAACTCTTCTTCCTGAGGGAGAGCGATGCCCTGGTGGTGCTTCCCGGCGGCTTCGGCACCCTCGATGAACTGTTCGAGTCGCTCACCTTGATCCAAACCGGACGCACCAGCCCGATCCCCCTGGTGCTGCTGGCACCGGAGGGGGACGGTTTCTGGCAGGGCTGGCAGCGCGACCTGAACCAGGGCCTGGCGGCCCGCGGCCTGATCTCGCCGGAGGATGTGGATCTGCTCAAGGAAGCCCAATCGGCGGCGGAAGCGATCCAGCTGATCAGCCACTTCTACCGCGTCTTCCACACAGCCCAGCTGGGCGACGACCGCATCGTGCTGCTGCTGCACGCTCCAGTGCCAGAGGCAGATCTGCAGCGGCTGAACCGGGAGTTCGACGACCTGGTGGATGAGGGCAACATCTACAGCGGCGAGGGCGTGGACGACAACGGCATCCTGCGGCCCTGCCTGCGCTTCCACTTCGACATGAGCCGGGTCGGTCGCCTCTACCAGCTGATCGACGCCCTCAATGGCCTCGAGCTCGAGCCCTGCAAGGCCCTTGAGCAACCAGGACAGCGCCTGCAACCCGGGCAGCGCCTGCAGGCCAGCCCATGAGCAGCATCGGCCTGATCGACTACGGCATGGGCAACCTCCATTCGGTGACCCGGGCCTTCGAGCGGCTCGCTGCAACGGTGCGGCCCGTGCATGCTGCCGTGGATCTGGAGCACTGCAGCGCCCTGGTGCTGCCAGGGGTGGGGGCCTTTGATCCAGCCATGGAGAGGCTCAGGGCCTGCGGCCTTGTGGAGCCGCTGCGGCAGTGGTGCCGATCCGGGCGGCCGCTGCTGGGCATCTGCCTGGGCCTGCAGCTCCTGTTCGAAGCCAGCGATGAGGGCCAGGCCGAGGGGCTTGGCATTCTCGCCGGGCGGGTGCGGGCCCTGCCGAGGCGGCCCGGCCTGCCGGTTCCCCACATGGGCTGGGCGCCGCTGATCCCGGCCACGGCAAGCCCGCTGCTGCCCAGCGATGGCCAGCCCAGCTGGATGTACTTCGTGCACTCCTTCGCCGCTGATCCCAGCGATCCGGCCTGCAGCACCGCCCAGGTTGACTTCGGCGGCACAGCGGTAACCGCAGCCGTCTGGCAGGGGGCCGTGGCGGCCTGCCAGTTTCACCCTGAGAAATCGGGCGATGAGGGCCAGGCGATGCTGCGCCGCTGGCTGGCCTGGCTGGACGCCTGCCAGCCATGACCCTGCGACTGAGCGGCGGCCGCCGGCTGCAGAGCCCGCCCGGCAGCACGGCCCGGCCCACGGCTTCGCGGGTGCGGCTGGCGGTGATGAATCTGCTGGCCGCCGAACTGCCGAACTGCCACTGGCTCGACCTCTGCTGCGGCAGTGGCCTGATGGGCTGCGAAGCGCTGCAGCGGGGCGCCCAGGCGGTGCTGGCGGTGGAGCGGGATCGCCGCATCGCCGCCGTGGCCCGCAGCAACCTCGAGGCCGTGGCCCGCGGCCTGGTGGCAGGGGGCGGCTGCGCACCAGCCAGGGTGGATGTGGTGCAGCAGGAGGTGCTGCGCTTCCTGGCCGGCGGCGCTGCTGGCCAGAGCTATGGGCTGATCTACGTTGATCCTCCCTACGAAGCAGGCCTGCACGCTCCGGTGGCCGATGCGGTGGCCCAGGGGGGCTGGCTGGCACCCCAGGGCACATTGGTATGGGAATGCGGCAGCAGTTGGGTTCCCGACCTGCCGAGCGGCTGGTGGCTCAGGGACAAGCGCCGCTACGCCAGCACAACAGTTCTTCTGCTGGAGCAGAACTGAAAGCTCGGATGTTCCAAGGGCTCAGCCGCCCAGGGCACTGCCCCGGCGGTATTGGTTCCAGGCGGCTACAAAGAGGCCAGCGAGGGTGACCGGAATCAAACCGAGGACGATGCCGCAGAGAAGTGGTTCGATCATCGGGTGATGCCTGCAGGTCGGGCGCGCCACAATTCTTTCATGTCTTCCCTCGAACCGCGCCCGCTGCGGCACGAACTGTGACCGGATCGCCTCCAGCCAGCCCGGCCGCCAACCCCAGCCCGGCCGCCCCAGCCCCGACGCGCCAGGGGCTGATCACCGGCCTGGTGGTGATGGCGGCGGCGGCCTGCATCGTGCTGCTGGTGCTGGTGCTGCAGTCGGCCCGCAGCGATCCCTACAGCCGCGAAACCCTGCAGCTGCTGGGATCCCGTGACACCGGCGAGCGCCTTTTCCTGA
>JAWOHV010000225.1:0-3685 GCA_046484965.1 Prochlorococcaceae cyanobacterium | reverse complement strand
GGCCGCGCAGGCCGCTGCGCCTCACCTGCTCGCGGACCTGTTCAGGCGTGCACTCCGCCAGCACCCTTTGCAGTTGGCTGTAGCCACCCTGGGCGATGGCATCGTCGATCGACTCGGGATCCACCAGGCCGCAGCCCTCGAGCACCACCGGTTTCTGGAGTGCGAAGAAGGGGTGGGCCAGATCCAACCCCTTGGCCTGCAGTTCGTCGCCAACGCCCGCAGCCCGCTGCAGCAGCGCTGGGGCGTCTCCCGCATTCAGGCCGCCGTAGAGGCCGCTCTGCTGCCAGTTGCCGCTGCTGCTCTGCTGGTCGAGGGCCACAAGGGGGCCCCGGCCGCAGAGGCGCAGGCAGCCCACCGGCTTGATCTCCACGGCACCTGCGGCGCCTCCCAGCTGATCGCGGGCCGCCTCCAGGGCGGCATGCAGGGCCTCGCTGCCGGCTGAGCGGCAACCACTGGCATCGCAGCAGCGCAAGCGGCAGGCCGGGGTCATTGCTGCACCTCCGCGCTCTGGCTAAGGCCCTGGCTATGGCCCAGGCCGAGGGCCTCGAGCCGGGCATCAAGGGCTTGGGGATCGTCCACCGGCAGGCGCGGTTCCAGCTGCCCATCCACAACGAGCACCGGTGCCTGACCGCAGGCCCCCAGGCAGCTCACTTGCTCCAGCGCCCAGCTGCCGTTGCCGGCCGGATCGTCGAGCCGCAGGCCCAGGCGCTTTTCCAGACGGGCCGCCAGCTCGCTGCCCCCCTTCACGAAACAGGCGGTGCCCAGGCACACCGCGCAGCGATGGGCGGTGGGTGCAGCCAGCCGGAACAGGTGGTAGAAGCTGGCCACGCCGTAGACGCGGCTGAGCGGCAGCTGCAATTCCCGTGCCACCTGGGCCAGGGCGGCCTTGGGCAGGAAGCCGTAGAGCTCCTGCACCTGGTGCAGCACCTCGATCAGGGCATCGGCGCGGCCCTGCTGCTGGCGGATCAGGCGGGAGGTGCGCTCCACCGCCAGGGGAGGCAGCTTTGCCAGTGTCTGCGGCGTGGGTGGTGCTCCCATCCTCCGGTCATAACCGTCTGATCGTGGCGATGCCAGCAACAGGGGCGTGCGTTACGCCAGCTCGAACAGCAGCAGATCGGCGCCGTCGGCCCGCCAGAGGCGTCCAGCCCCCTCCGATGGCGAAGGGGTTCTGCCCGTAGGCCGGGGCGATGCCGGTGCTGCTGGGCTCGATCCAGATCTGCAGCAGGCGGCAGGGCTGGTCGCCCCCGTTGATGTCGCTGTGCACCACACCTGTGCCGGCACTCATGCGCTGTACCTCGCCGGCGCGCAACACCTCGGCGTGGCCCATCGAGTCGCGGTGGTTGAGCTGGCCCTCCACCATCACGGTCACGATCTCCATGTCCTGGTGGGGGTGCATGCCGAAACCTCGGCCGGTTGCGGTGGTTGTGGGGCTGGGGTGGGTCGTCATGGCTGGGGATCCAGAATGGGCGCAGGCTGCTCTGCTCCATGCTCAGCCGTAGCGGCGGCCGTCACAAGATGGCGCTGGACAGTGGCCCAGGCCCCGTTGGTGACGATTGGATTGCTAAAAACTGGATCGGCACAGGTGGATCACCAGGAAGCGGCCCCAGCTGCCGCACTCGCAGAGGTCGCCTTTCCGCCAATCGCGCGCACGGCCCTCACCACCCTGCAGGTGAACCTGGGCTACCGCTGCAACCAGGCCTGCAGCCACTGTCACGTGGCCGCCGGGCCCAGCCGCACTGAACAGATGGACCCGGCCACCCTGGCCCTGATCCCCGAGGTTCTGGCTGCCCGCTCGATCGGCACGCTGGATCTCACAGGTGGGGCGCCCGAGCTCCACCCCGGATTCCGCTCATTGGTATGTCAGGCCAGGGAGCTGGGGGTGGCGGTGATCGACCGCTGCAACCTCACCATCTTGAGCGAACCGGGCCAGGGGGATCTGGCAGCGTTTCTGGCCGAGCAGGGGGCGGTGGTGGTGGCCTCGCTGCCCTGTTACCTGGAGGCGAACGTGGATCGCCAGCGGGGCAACGGGGTCTTCGCCCGCAGCATCTCAGGCCTTCTCCAGCTCAATGCGCTCGGCTACGGCCAGCCCGGCTCCGGGCTGGAGCTCGATCTGGTGTTCAATCCCCAGGGCCCGTGCCTGCCGCCGCCGCAGCCGCAGCTGGAGGCCGACTACCGCCGCGAATTGGCCGATCGCTACGGGATCGTGTTCAACCGGCTGCTGGCCCTGGCCAACATGCCGATCCAGCGCTTTGCCGCCCAGCTCCAGGCCAGCGGTGAGCTGGAGGCTTACCAGCAGTTGCTGCGCAGCAGCCACCGCGACGCCAACCTGGCGGCGGTGATGTGCCGCGCCCTGATCAGTGTGGATTGGCAGGGCTGGCTTTACGACTGCGATTTCAATCAGATGCTGGGCCTGTCCGCCCAGCGGCGGCGCCACCTGTGCGACCTGCTGGCCTGGGATCCGGCCGGGGCCCCGATCGCGGTGGCTGACCACTGCTTCGGCTGCACCGCCGGCAGCGGCTCAAGCTGCGGTGGCGCCCTCGATTGTGCTTCTGATCACATCTGAGGGTCCCAGGGGAGACGGAGGGGTGAGAGTAACGGCACCTTCATCGGCAGTACCGCTTGTTGATGGGTGGCCGGCTGCGCTTGGAAGCCACCTACTGGGCGCCGGCGTGTGAAACCACGTGGCCATGGATCGCACCCTGCAGCTGCTGTGCGATCGGGTGATCGATGCCTGGCTTGCCGGTGATGCTGATGGCCGATCCTGGCCATCCCCGCCCCGAGGCGATCCTGCGGCGGCAGGGCCTGTAGCTCGAGCTGCTGCAAGCCGTCTGCTGATCCCGTTGTCCGGGATGGGGGATCAGCCCTTGTCGCCGCCCGCGATCCGGCTGCGCAGGGCTGCCGCCAGGCCGCTGACGCTGGCCTGGGGCTCGAACACCAGGCTGCTGCCCTGTTCGGCGGCGCTGAGGGGCTCGATCACGGCCAGTTGCCGCTCCAGCACTTCCAGACCGGCATCGGATGGATCATGGCCCAGGCTCTGGCGCTGGCAGATCCGATGGCGGGCCAGCTCCGGCGAGCAGGGGCAGGCCACGATCAGCAGTGGCACCCCCAGCTCGGCGGCCAGGGCCTGCATCGGCTGGCGATCGGCCAGCCGCAGAAAGGTGGCATCGATCAGGGCTGTGAAGCCGCCCGCCACCACGGCGCGGCTCAGCGCCGGTAGGTGCTGTTCAAAGAGCTGTGCCGACACCTCGCGCCGGTATGGATCGCCGCTCAACCGGATCGGCGCCGGATCACCCCAGAGCCCAAACAGGCGCTTGCGTTCCACATCGGAGCGCAGCCGGATCGCCCCCAGGGCTTCCGCGAGCTGGGCGCTCAGCCACGATTTGCCGCTGCCCGAAACACCGTGGGTGATGATCAGGGCCACAGGCCGGGGGGCAGTCCAGAGCTCCGCCACTTTCAGATAGCGATCACGCTCCAGGCCGGCAACCTCGCTGATCTGGTGGGCGCGCAGGTGGGCCACCTTGGCGCACACCAGGGCTCGGTAGACGCTGTACCAGCGCCAGCTGCGCAGACCGCCGTAGTCGCCGCTGATCTCAAGCCAGCGGTTATGCCAGGATTACCGTATGGTCGAAAGTAGGAAAGATCGAACGTATGAAGCCGCTTCGTGAAATACCGGATTGAATCAGCT
>JAWOHV010000175.1:0-29223 GCA_046484965.1 Prochlorococcaceae cyanobacterium | reverse complement strand
TGAGGGCCGGCAGCTTGCCGCGCTCGATGTTGGTCTGCACCTTGGGCTGGGCCAGCCAGTGGCGCGCCGTCTCCCAGCTGAGCCAGGGGCACACCGCACTGGCGCCGTAGCCGATCAGGCAGGCCACGTGGTGGGTGCTCCAGCACTGGGCGGTGTCGACCACCAGCGAGGTCTGCAGGCGCAGGCCCAGGCCCAACAGGTGATGGTGCACCGCGCCCACCGCCAGCAGCGGCGGCAGGGTGGTGGTGGTGGCATTGATGCCGCCAGAAACGCCGCCCCGATCTGAAAGCACCAGGATCTGGCTGCCGGCGCGCACGGCCGCCTCGGCCTCGCTGCGCAGGCGATCGAGGGCGGCGCTGAAGGCGGCGGGCCCGCCTGCGATCGGCACCAGGGTGGAGAGGCTGCTCAGCGGCAGCCCCTGCTGGCCCAGGGCCGCCAGCTCGGCCTCATTGAGGATCGGGCTGTCGAGGTGCAGCACTGCCGCCGAGGCGGCCTCGGGCTTCAGGGCCGAGCCCCGCTGGCCCAGGTGCATCTCCAGGCTCATCACCAGCTTTTCGCGCAGCGGGTCGATCGGCGGGTTGGTGACCTGGGCGAAGCGCTGCTTGAAATAGTCGTAGAGCAGGTGAGGCTTATCGGAGAGCACCGCCAGCGGGATGTCGTCGCCCATGCAGTAGGTGGGCTCCTTGCCGGCACCGGCCATGTCTTCGATCACCAGATCGAAATCTTCGGCGGTGAAGCCGGAGGCCGTCTGCAGCTGCAGCAGCTCCAGGTCGCCCAGTTGGCGCTCCTGGCTCCAGGGCTGGGGGGCCAGGCTGCGGCGGTGCTCCGCCAGCCAGGCGCCGTAGGGATGGCGGGCGGCCACCTCCTGCTTCACGTCCCAGTTGCGCAGCAGGCGGCCCTGCTCCAGATCCACCGCCAGCATCTGGCCGGGGCCAAGGCGCCCCTTCTCGATGATGCGGCTCTCGTCGAGCTCCGCCACACCGGTTTCGCTGCCCATCACCACGAAGCCGTCGCTGGTGATGCAGTAGCGGGCCGGGCGCAGGCCGTTGCGATCAAGGGTGGCGCCAACGCTGCGGCCATCGGAGAACACCAATAGGGCCGGACCATCCCAGGGCTCCTGGGTGCAGGCCGAATACTCATAGAAGGCCTGGATCTCCGGCTGATCAGCCAGCTCGGGCTGGTTGCGGAAGGCCTCCGGCACCAGGGTGAGCAGGCTCTCGGTGATCGGGCGGCCGCTGCGCACCAGCAGCTCCAGGGTGGCGTCGAGGTTGGCCGAATCGCTGAAGGCCGGATTCACCACCGGCTTGAGGTCGGCGGCGGCCTCGCCCCACACCGCATCGAGGCTGGCCTCAGAGGCCCGGGCCCAATTAAGGTTGCCCAACAAGGTGTTGATCTCGCCGTTGTGGCCCAGCAGCCGCATCGGCTGGGCCAGGGGCCAGCGGGGCAGGGTGTTGGTGCTGAAGCGGCGGTGGTACACCGCAAAGGTCACGGCGAAGCGCGTATCGCGCAGGTCGGCGTAGAAGCGCGCCAGCACCTCCGAGCGCACCATGCCCTTGTACACAACGGTGCGGCCGCTGAGCGAGCTGAAATAGAGATCGCCAGGACCGGGGCCCCAAACGGCCCGGGCCCTGTCGCCGCAGCGGCGGCGCAGGCGGAACAGCTGCCCCTCCAGGGCATCGCCGCCCTCGTGGAAAGCCAGCAGCCACTGCTCGATCACCGGGGCGGTGCCCAGGGCCATCGGCCCCAGCACGGCCGGATCCACAGGCACGCTGCGCCAGCCCAGGCTGCGCAGGCCCAGCCGTTCGGCCTCCTCGGCGCAGAAGGCCCTGGCCTGTTTGTGGCGGGCGGCATCGGCCGGCATGAACACCATGCCGAGACCGCGGAACTGGCCGGCTGCAGCGCTGGCCTCGGGCCAGACAGCCTCCAGGAATGACCAGGGGATGCCACAGAGCACACCGGAGCCGTCACCGGAGTCGCCGTCACCGCCGCAGCCGCCGCGGTGCTCCATGCAGTTGAGGCCGCGCAGGGCCTGCTGCAGCAGCCAGTGGCTGGCCTCCCCCTTGAGGCTGGCCAGAAAGCCCACGCCGCAGGCGTCCTTTTCGCCCGCCACAGCGGCCGGGGCCGGGCTGTCGCAGTGGGGCCAAACAGGGCGTGGGGAAAGCGGCATAACCCGGTGCTGGGACGCGAAGCTGGGGATGTTTCGGCTCGGTCGCTGCCCATTCGGCCCCAAGAGTTGGGTGGGTGACACCGACAGCCGCCGATCCTAGGGATCAGCTAACCGTTATCAAGCACGCGGAGCCATCTTCTGGTTTTCGCGGCTACCGTTGAGAGCCTGATTCCGGGTGTGCCGTGACCGGACTGGGCTCTGCAATGTCCCTGGTGGGCCTGGTGGGCCTGGCGGCCCTGCCCTTGCCGGCACCGCTGCCAGAGCTTCCGGCGCTGCCCGCTTCGCGCCAAGCGATCCCCGCTGCCTCGCTGCGCAGTGAGGGCACGGTGCTGCTGATCAATGGCCAGAGGCAGAGCGCCCGTTGGCAATGGCTGGGGAACCAGGAGAGGCCAGCCGAGCTCTGGCTGCCCCTGGAGGTTCTGCAAGGCCAACTGGGCTTCAGCAGCAGTGCCGGCACCGATGGCAGCCTGCGCCTGGAATGGTTTGGCCGCAGCCAGGAGGTGACCGTCCAGCAGCAGCGCAGCCTCGATGACGAGGTGGCGGTGAATGTGGCTGGCCTGCTGGAGAGCCAGGGTGTGTTCCTGCAACGCCGGGGCCAGGAGCTGCTGCTTGAGCTTCCCCCGCAGCCGCTGGCGGCCGTCCGCTCGGGCCCGGCGGGCGGCCCGCAGCGGCGACTGGTGCTGGATCTAACGGCGGCGGGATGGTTGCGTCAGCAGGAGGGCGGCCTGCTGGTGGGGGTGCAGAGCAGCGCCGCCCAGCGCAGCCAACTGGAAGCCTTCGGCCTGGCGGCGCGTCAGGAGAGCGGCGGCCTGCGCCTGCAGGCAAGGGGCGGCACGGCGATCAGCCGCAGCTTCACCCTCGGAGAACCGCGGCGGGTGGTGTTCGACCTGCAGGTGCCCCCGGGCAGCAGCAGCGCCGCCGCCGCAAGGCCCACCCCCGCCGCCGCGGTGGACATCGCCGCGATCTCAGCCCAGCTGGGACCGGATGTGCGCTGGCAGCAGGAGAGCCGCAATCTGGCGGGCAGAACTGTACTGATCAACAGCGTTCGCATCTCCCCAAGCACCGCCCCCCTCAGCCTGCAGCCGCTGGTCTCCAGCGGCGGCATGGAGGGCCTCAGCTCCCTGGCCCAGCTGGCCCGCCAGCAGGGGGCCGTCGCGGCCATCAACGGGGGTTATTTCAACCGGGTGCGGCGCCTGCCGCTCGGGGCCGTGCGCCAGGACGGTCGCTGGCTCTCCGGACCGATCCTCAACCGGGGTGTGGCCGCCTGGCGCAGCGGCCAGGTACCCCGCTTCGGCCGCCTCAGCCTGCAGGAGTGGCTCGAGGACGGCCAGGGGCGCCGCACGCCGCTGCTGACGCTGAACAGCGGCTATGTGCAGCGTGGCTACAGCCGCTACACCGCCGACTGGGGGCCTGGCTACCGGCCCCTGAGCGGCAACGAAACCGCCCTGCTGCTGCGCGGCGGCCGGGTGATGGCCCTGCTCGATGCCCCCCAGCTGGCAGGCGGCATCGGCTTGCGGGCCGGTGAGGAGTTGATCGTGGCGCGCGGCGGCCTCGGCCTGCCCTGGGGTGTGGGCGAAAGCCTCACGCTGCGCAGCAGCCCCAGCAACGACCTGGGGCTGGAGCCGTTCGTGATCGGCGGCGGACCGCTGCTGCTGAGCGATGGTCGCGTGGTTCTCGATGGCGCCGCCGAATCCTTCGGCCAGGCTTTCCTGCAGCAGGGAGCCCCGCGCACTGTTGTTGCCAGCGACGGCAGCCTGCTCTGGCTGATCACCCTCCACAGCGGCGAGGGCGGCGGCCCAACCCTGCCGGAAACGGCCCAGCTGCTGGCGGCTATGGGGTTGCGCGATGCCCTCAACCTCGACGGCGGCAGTTCCACCGGCCTGGTCCTCGCGGGCCAGCACCTGGTCAAGGGTCGCGGCGTGGCCGGTTCGGTGCACAACGCCCTGGGTTTGGTGCCGATCAACCGCCGCAGCGGCTCCCAGGCCGCTGCCCAGCTGCCAGAGTGAGATCCGCGCCTTCCACGCCAGGGATCACCGCCATGCCGAGGGGCCACAGCCTGCGCATCACCGCCCGGGCCGCGGCAGAGCTCGGCCGCCTGGCCGCCGTAGCCGGCACCCCGGGCTTGATGCACCTGGATCTGCTGGAAGGCAGCTGCGAACGCTGGGCGATGCGCATCCGTCCGGGCCACCTCGCCGGCACGCCGGTCGCCCGGGCCGATGGAGTCACCCTCTACGCACCCAGCGAGCAACTGGGCCAGCTGGCCGGCCTCTGCCTCGACTACCGCGGCGATCTCAGTGGCGGCAGCTTTCTGATCCGTGCCGCCGAGGGGGTGCGTTGCTGCCCCTGCGGCAATGCCTTCAGCCGCACCGGGGTGGGTGGGACGGTGAGGCAGTAAGGTGACGGATTGTCGTCTTTGGTCGGTGTTCCGGCCAGATCGTCTGGCCCTCGATGCCCACCATTCAGCAGCTGATCCGCACCGAGCGGCAGCGTCTCACCCGTAAAACGAAGTCGCCGGCACTGCGTGCCTGCCCTGAGCGCCGTGGAGTGTGCACACGCGTGTACACCTCCACGCCAAAGAAGCCGAACTCGGCCTTGCGCAAGGTGGCCCGCGTGCGCCTCACCTCTGGCTTTGAGGTCACGGCCTACATCCCAGGTATCGGCCACAACCTTCAGGAGCACTCCGTGGTTCTGATCCGCGGCGGCCGGGTCAAGGACCTACCCGGTGTTCGTTACCACATCATCCGCGGCACGCTCGACACCGCCGGCGTCAAAGATCGCCGCCAGTCCCGTTCCAAGTACGGCGCCAAAACCCCCAAGGCCTGAGCCTCCTAAGCCGGCCTGAGCCTCCTAAGCCAGCCTGAGCACCCCGCTGCTCCCGACATTCCTCCCTTCCCACTCCCAGGTTTATGTCCCGCCGCAACGCTGCTGAGAAGCGCCCGGTTCTACCGGATCCCCAGTTCAACAGCCGCCTGGCCTCGATGATCGTGGCCCGGCTGATGAAGCACGGCAAGAAATCCACTGCCCAGCGGATCCTCTCCGACGCCTTCACCCTGATCAACGAGCGCACGGGCAACGACCCCCTGGAGCTGTTCGAAACCGCCGTGCGTAACGCCACGCCACTGGTGGAGGTGCGTGCCCGCCGCGTCGGAGGTGCCACCTACCAGGTGCCGATGGAGGTACGTCAGGAACGAGGCACTGCCATGGCGCTGCGCTGGCTGGTGAATTTCTCGCGGGCCCGCAATGGCCGCAGCATGGCCCAGAAGCTGGCTGGCGAATTGATGGATGCCGCCAACGAAGGCGGCAGCGCCGTTCGCAAACGGGAGGAAACCCACAAGATGGCTGAAGCCAACAAAGCTTTTGCCCACTACCGCTACTGAGCATCGCCTCTGAAGCCTGGGCCCAGGGCACCCAGGTCAGCAGCGATCCGGCCCGAGGCGGGCCGATTAGTAAACTTACGCCCACTTTTTGTCGACCCCCCTCCGGAGACCTACCCCGTGGCCCGCGCCTACCCCCTGGAACGCGTCAGAAATATCGGTATTGCCGCCCACATTGACGCCGGCAAAACCACTACGACGGAACGGATTCTGTTCTACTCGGGTGTGGTCCACAAGATGGGTGAGGTGCACGATGGCGCCGCCGTAACCGATTGGATGGAGCAGGAGCGCGAGCGCGGCATCACGATCACAGCTGCGGCCATCTCCACCAGCTGGAAGGACTACCGGATCAACATCATTGACACGCCGGGCCACGTCGACTTCACGATCGAAGTCGAACGCTCGATGCGGGTACTGGATGGCGTGGTCGCCGTCTTCTGCGCGGTTGGTGGCGTTCAACCCCAATCCGAAACCGTCTGGCGCCAGGCCGACCGTTACAACGTGCCGCGGATCGTGTTCGTCAACAAGATGGACCGCACCGGCGCCAACTTCCTGAAGGTTTACGAGCAGATCAAAGATCGCCTCAAGGCCAATGCGGCACCGATCCAACTGCCGATCGGTGCCGAAGGCGAACTCAAGGGCATCGTCGACCTGGTTCGCAACAAGGCCATCATCTACACCAATGATCTCGGCACCGACATCATCGAAGCTGAGATTCCTGCCGACATGAAGGAGGAAGCCGCTAAGTGGCGCGACAAGTTGATGGAGACCGTTGCCGAAAACGATGAAGAGCTGGTTGAGGCCTACCTGGAAAATGGCGAACTCAGCGAAGAGCAGCTCATCAAGGGCATCCGCGAGGGCGTGGTGAAGCACAGCCTGGTGCCGATCCTGTGTGGCTCCGCCTTCAAGAACAAAGGCGTGCAGCTGGTGCTCGACGCCGTAGTCGACTATCTGCCTGCACCTGTCGACGTGCCGCCGATCACCGGCCTGCTGCCGGATGGAACTGAGTCGAACCGTCCCTGCGACGACAACGCTCCCTTCAGCGCCCTGGCCTTCAAGGTGATGGCCGATCCCTACGGCAAGCTCACCTTTGTGCGCATGTACAGCGGCGTGCTGAACAAGGGCAGCTACGTGCTGAACTCCACCAAGGACAAAAAAGAGCGCATCTCTCGCCTGATCCTGCTCAAGGCCGACGACCGCGAGGAAGTGGACGAACTGCGGGCCGGTGATCTCGGTGCCGTCCTCGGCCTCAAGGACACCACCACGGGCGACACCCTTTGCGTCGAAAACGATCCGATCATCCTGGAATCGCTGTTCATCCCCGAACCGGTGATCTCGGTGGCTGTGGAGCCCAAAACCAAGGGCGATATGGAGAAACTCTCCAAGGCCCTGCAGTCGCTGTCGGAAGAAGATCCCACTTTCAGGGTCTCCACCGATCCCGAAACCAGCCAGACGGTGATCGCCGGCATGGGCGAATTACACCTGGAAATCCTGGTGGATCGGATGCTGCGCGAATTCAAGGTGGAAGCCAACATCGGCGCCCCCCAGGTTTCCTATCGGGAAACCATCCGCAGCAAGGCCAAAGGCGAAGGCAAATTCGCCCGTCAAACCGGCGGTAAAGGCCAATACGGCCACGTGGTGATCGAAATGGAGCCCGGCGAGCCGGGTTCAGGGTTCGAATTCGTCAACAAGATCGTTGGCGGCATCGTGCCCAAGGAGTACATCGGTCCGGCGGAAGCCGGCATGAAGGAAACCTGCCAGTCGGGCGTGATTGCTGGTTTCCCGATGATCGATGTGAGGGTCACAATGGTCGACGGCTCCTATCACGACGTTGACTCATCGGAAATGGCGTTCAAGATCGCCGGCTCCCTTGCCTTCAAAGACGGCGTCAAGAAGTGCAATCCCGTGCTTCTCGAGCCGATGATGAAGGTGGAAGTGGAGGTTCCCGAGGATTACCTTGGCTCTGTCATCGGTGATCTCTCCTCCCGCCGCGGCCAAGTCGAGGGCCAGTCCGTCGATAACGGACAGTCCAAAGTCCAGTCCAAGGTACCCTTGGCAGAGATGTTCGGCTACGCCACCCAGCTCCGATCCATGACCCAGGGTCGGGGTATTTTTTCAATGGAGTTCAGCCACTACGAGGAAGTTCCTCGCAACGTTGCTGAGGCCATCATCTCCAAGAATCAGGGCAATTCCTGATCTTCCCCCCATCCAACCCACACCCCCCGATTCTTTCCTTCCATGGCACGCGAGAAGTTCCAGAGGAACAAGCCCCACGTCAACATCGGCACCATCGGCCACGTTGACCACGGCAAGACCACCCTCACTGCCGCCATCACCAACGTGCTGGCGTCCATGGGCATGGCCAAGGCCCAGGCCTATGACGAAATCGACGGCGCCCCCGAAGAAAAGGAACGGGGCATCACCATCAACACCGCCCACGTCGAATACGAAACCGACAACCGGCATTACGCCCACGTGGACTGCCCCGGCCACGCGGACTACGTCAAGAACATGATCACTGGGGCCGCCCAGATGGACGGGGCCATCCTGGTCGTGGCCGCCACAGACGGCCCGATGGCCCAAACCAAGGAGCACATCCTGCTGGCCAAGCAGGTGGGTGTTCCCGCCCTGGTGGTGTTCCTCAATAAGAAGGACATGGTCGACGACGAGGAAATCCTTGAACTCGTCGAACTGGAAATGCGCGAACTGCTGAGCAGCTACGACTATCCGGGTGATGACATCCCGATCGTTACCGGCTCGGCCCTGAAAGCTCTCGAGTACATCCAGACAGGCAAGAAAGCCGTTCGCGGCGAAGACGAGTGGGTCGACAAGATCCTCGACCTGATGGATGCCGTCGATGAGTCGATCCCTGAGCCAGAGCGCGAAATCGATAAGCCATTCCTGATGGCCATCGAAGACGTGTTCTCAATCACCGGCCGTGGCACCGTGGCAACAGGCCGGATCGAACGCGGCAAGGTCAAGGTGGGAGAGGAAGTTGAGATCGTGGGCATCAAGGACACCCGCAAGACGATCGTTACCGGTGTGGAAATGTTCCGCAAGCTGCTCGATGAGGGCATGGCAGGCGACAACGTGGGCCTGCTGCTGCGCGGCGTGCAGAAAGAAGACATCGAGCGCGGCATGGTGCTCGTGAAGCCCGGCTCGATCACGCCTCACACCAAGTTTGAGGGCGAGGTGTATGTGCTCAAGAAGGAAGAAGGCGGTCGCCACACCCCCTTCTTCGCTGGCTACCGGCCCCAGTTCTACATCCGCACCACGGATGTGACTGGCCAGATCACTGCTTTCACCTCCGACGACGGTGCCAACGTGGAAATGGTGATGCCCGGCGACCGCATCAAGATGACCGGCGAATTGATCTGTCCTGTGGCCATCGAACAGGGAATGCGTTTCGCCATCCGCGAAGGCGGTCGCACCATCGGTGCTGGCGTCGTGTCCAAGATCCTGGCCTGATCCAGATCTGGATCTGCTGCTGATCTAAGGTTCCTGGGCGGGGTCTTGAAGGCCCCGCCCCTTCCGCACCTCGAAAATCATTGGCGGCTTACCAGCCGTCTCCCCCCTCTGCAGGGCTCCGCCCGTCCACCGACATGTCCACCGCCATCGCCCAGCAGAAGATCCGCATCCGCCTGAAGGCGTTTGATCGCCGCATGCTGGATCTGTCCTGCGACAAAATCATTGAAACGGCCGATCACACCGCCGCCACGGCAATCGGTCCTATCCCCCTGCCCACCAAGCGCAAGATCTATTGCGTGCTGCGCTCGCCCCACGTGGACAAGGACTCCCGCGAGCATTTTGAAACCCGCACCCACCGGCGGATCATCGATATCTACAGCCCATCGGCCAAGACAATCGACGCCCTGATGAAGCTGGACCTGCCCAGTGGCGTGGACATCGAAGTGAAGCTCTGAGCGGGCCAACAACCGATCAGGAGCGGCGGCTGCCGCAACAACCCGCCCGCGTGGCGGGTTCGTTGTTTCTAGGATCCGCGTCAGGCCCCTGCTGCCCCTTTCCCCAACAGCCCGCCCGATTCCGTGTCCGATCTCTCCGTCAGGGAGTTGCCCCTATTCCCCCTGCCGGATGTGGTGCTGTTCCCCCAGGAAGTGCTGCCGCTGCACATTTTCGAGCCGCGCTACCGGATGATGCTGCGTACCGTGCTGGCTGCAGACCGGCGGTTTGGTGTGGTGCGCTGGGACCCGCAGCAGCAACGCATGGCCGACGTGGGCTGCTGCGCCGAGATCCTGCAGTGCCAGAACCAGGACGACGACCGCAGCAACATCGTGACCCTGGGGCAGCAGCGCTTCCGCGTGCTCGAGATCGTGCGGGAAGCCCCCTTCAAGGTGGCGATGGTGAGCTGGCTGGAGGACGACACCAGCTGCAGCAACGATGAACTGCATGGCCTGGCCGCTGACGTGACCCAGGCCCTGGAGGATGTGGTGAGCCTGACAGGCAAGTTGATGGGCAAGCCCACTGCCCTGCCAAGTGATCTGCCCGATCTGCCGCGGGAGCTCTCATTCTGGATCGGGGCCCACCTGGGGGGGCCGGTGGCCGACCACCAGCAGGCCCTGCTCGAGATCACCGATACCGGCCAGAGGCTGCGCCAGGAGCTGGAGCTTCTCGACCACACGCGCCGGCAGCTGGCCGCTCGCACCGTTCTCCAGGACACCTTCAAGGACCTGGGCGACAGCCTCGGTGATTCCCGCCAGGACCGCCAGGAACCCTCCTGAGCCGCAAGCCCCTGCTGCCCCAGGGGCCCCTTCCCCTTTGCCCCAACCACCTTCCCCGTGTTCCTGCTCAGCCTGTTGAGCGGCGCCCTCTGCCTGGGCGCCCTTGCCCTGGTGATCTGGCAGCGCCAGCACCGCGCCTTCGCCGGCACCGCCAGCGTGGCCGAGGCCTACGACCGCTGGACCGACGACCAGCTGCTGGAGCGCCTCTGGGGTGAGCACGTGCACCTGGGCCACTACGGCAACCCGCCCCGCCGGCGGGACTTCCGCGCCGCCAAGGATCGCTTCGTGCATGAGCTGGTGCGCTGGAGCGGCCTCGATCACCTGCCACCTGGCTCGCGGCTGCTCGATGTGGGCTGCGGCATCGGCGGCAGCGCCCGCCTGCTGGCGCGCGACTACGGCTTCGAGGTGCTGGGGATCAGCATCAGCCCTGGCCAGATCGCCCGCGCCCGGGCGCTGACGCCAGCGGATCTGGCCTGCCGCTTCGCCGTGATGGATGCGATGGACCTGCAGCTGCCCGATGGCAGCTTCGATGCGGTGTGGAGCGTGGAGGCCGGCCCCCACATGAGCGAGAAGCAGCGCTACGCCGATGAATTGCTGCGGGTGCTGCGTCCTGGCGGTGTGCTGGCGGTAGCCGACTGGAACCGGCGCGATCCTGCCGATGGCGCGCTCAACGGCCTTGAGAGCTGGGTGATGCGCCAGCTGCTCGACCAGTGGGCCCACCCGGAATTTGCCAGCATCCGCTCCTTTACAGCCAACCTCGAGGGCAGCCCCCATGCCCCCGCGGCGGGCATCGCCAGCGCCGACTGGACCCGCGAAACGCTGCCTTCCTGGATCGATTCGATCCTCGAAGGCCTGCGCCGGCCTGGGGCAGTGCTCAGCCTCGGACCCAGGGGAGTGCTGCAGGGCCTGCGCGAGCTGCCCACGCTGCTGCTGATGCACTGGGCCTTCAGCAGCGGTCTGATGCAGTTCGGTGTCTTCCGCTGCGCGGCAGCCAATGGCTTGGCAAACCCAACTCAGGCGAGCGCAGCCGAGGTTGGGCCATTGGAGTCGTCCTCGGCCAGGGTGGTGATCGGGTAGGCACCAAACAGCTTGAGGTGCTCGCAAAGGGGCGCGAGCTCGGCCAGTGCCTGCTCGAGCGGCTGATGGCCCTCGGGCAGCTCCAGATCCACAAAAAAGATGTATTCCCCCATCTCCCGCTTGGAGGGCCGCGATTCGATGTGGCTCATGTTCAGGCGGCGGCGAGCAAAGCAGCCGAGGGCCTCCAGCAGGGCACCGGGCTGGTTGGAGTGGAGCGAGAAGGCCACGCTGGCCAGAGGTCCATGGCTGGAGCGCTCACCGCGGCGCAGCAGCAGAAAGCGGGTGCAGTTGCCTGGCACATCGTTGATCGGATAGGCCAGCTCCTCGAGGCCATGTTCCAGCGCCGCCCGCCGCGAAGCGATCGCCGCCCGAAAGCGGCTGCCAGCCACCATGCGGGCCGCCTCAGCGGTGGAGCTCGTGGGCAGCTGCAACGCCGCCGGCATGTGGTCGTCGAGCCACTGGCTGCACTGGGCCAGGGCCTGGGGATGGGAGAGCACCTCACTAACCCCCTGCAGGGGCCCGCTGCCCACCAGCGCGTGGCGGATCGGCATCACCAGCGCCCTGGAGATCGCCAGCTCCGGGTGCTCCCAGAGGGCATCGAGGCAGGCGGTGACGCCTCCCTCCACCGAGTTCTCCACCGGCACCACGGCCGCCTCAGCCGCCCCACTGGCCAGCGACTGGATCACCGCCCGGATACCAACGCAGGGGTGCAGCTCGGCCGCTTCGATACCCTCCAGGGCAGCCAGCTGCAGTGCCGCCGATTCGGCATAGGTGCCGGCCGGACCGAGGTAGGCAACACGCATGGGGATCGCTGCGGGGGCGCGGAAACAGGCCGATAGGATCATGCCTTGCCGGCCCCCAGACCCCGTGCCTCTGGCCTTTCGTGGCAGCCAGCAACTGCAACTTTCGGTGCCCGAGCCGAGCGATCACCTGCAGGCCTATCTCGATGATGAGGAGCGGGTGATCCGGGCCCTGCTCGACCCGAGCCAGCTCACCCCGATCGGCCCAGGCCGCTACATCTACACCGTGTCGCGGCTGAAGGTGTTCCAGCTGCAGATCCAGCCGATCGTGGAGCTGGTGGCCCGCCGCAGCCCAGGCCGGCTGGAGCTGGAGGCCCGCGACTGCCGGCTGGAGGGGCTCGGGGTGGTGGACGATTTCGAACTCTCGCTGGCCGCCTGGCTGGAAGCCAGCAACGGCTGCCTCGATGGTGAGGCCAGCCTGGCGGTGAGCGTGAGCCAGCCAGCGCTGCTGAAACTGGTGCCGCCGCGGGCGCTGGAAGCCACCGGCGGCTCGCTGCTGTCGGGCATCCTGCTGGGGATCAAGAGCCGTGTGGCCCAGCAGCTGGTGGGCGATTACCACCAGTGGGAACAGCAATGGGCCAACGGCGGCAGCTGAACTCAGGCCGGCGGCTGAATTCAGGCCAGCACCCGGACCAGGAAGCTGCGGCGATGCAGGGATGTGGGCCCGAGGCTCTGCAGAGCAAGGCGGTGCTGGGCCGTGCCGTAGCCGGCGTGGCGCTCGAGGCCGTAGCCAGGGAAACGAAGCGCCAGCCTCTGGATCAAGGCGTCGCGCCGCTGCTTGGCCAGCACACTGGCGGCGGCGATCGCCGCGCAGTGTTGATCGCCCTTGACCAGGGTGGCCTGGGGGCCCCGCCAGGGCCGCAACGGCAGGTTGCCATCCACGATCACCAGGTGTGGCCGGCTCGCCAAGCGCTGCAGGGCCCGCAGCATCGCCAGTTCGGTGGCGGCGCGGATGCCGCGGGCATCAATCTCTGCGGCCGAAGCCTGGCCCAGCGCCCAAGCCGCGGCCAAGGCCTCGATCTGGGGCAGCAGCCGGGCCCTCTGGCGCGGCGTGAGCGCCTTGCTGTCGGTGAGACCGGCAGCGGCCATCGGCGCCAGCGCCGCCTCTGGCAGCACCACGGCGGCGGCAAACACCGGCCCAAACAGGCAACCCCGGCCCACCTCATCCACCCCGGCGCAGCAGGCCGGAGGCTGGCCGCACCATGGATCCTGGGGGGAAGCCCGCAGGAGCACTAATTCGGAGGGCGATTCAGACAGCGGCCGAGGTGCGGCGGCGGCGGCGGCGGGGCTCGCCATCTTCTGCTTCGGCTTCAGCTTCAGCAGCAGGAGCTGCGGCCGCAGGCTCCAGGGCGAGCGGCTCGGGCTCGGGCGCAGGCGCGGATTTGGCGGCAGCTCTGGACTTGGCCGCAGCTCTGGGCTTGGCCTTGGCGGCGGCTTCGGGGACGCCGACGCTCACGGTTACCAATTCAGGCTCCGGCAGCCAGGCAGAGCTGTCGCTGCTTTCAAAGAGCAACGGCGTGATCTCCACCATCACGGGCTGCTCCGGGATCACGGGCTGCTCAGCGGTTCGCTGCTCAGTGGTTCGCTGCTCAGTGGTTGGCTGCTCAGTGGTTGGCTGCTCAGTGGTTGGCTGCTCAGTGGTTGACTGCTCATCGCCATCGCCACGGCCGCCGCGGCCCCCACGGCGACGGCGGCGGCCGCTGCTGCTGGCGAGCTGCTGGCGGGCGGTCTCTAGCACCGCTTCGGCATCGTCTCCGGGGCGCACAACCCGCACCACCAGGTTGTCGCCGCTGGGGGGTGGATCAAGCAGCAACGCCGGGCTGAGCCCCATCCAGCCGTAAACCCGTTCCTGCTCCGCATCCATCGGCACTGCCACCAGCTCGGGCTCCTGACGCCTGGAAATGGCCGCCTCGATCGCCGCAGCGCTGCTGGACTCAGCCGCCTGGGCAGCAATCGGAGCGTCGTAGGCAGCGGTCGAGGACGTGGGAGCGTCCCCATCCAGGGAGGAGCCGCCGCGGCCGCCGCGGCCACCGCGACGGCGGCGGCCGCCGCCTTCGGAACCGCCGGGGCTGAGCACCTCGGAGCGGGCCGAGGCAACCGAGCGCACCAGACCGGAGACCGTGGCCAAGGGCTGGAGGGTGTCCTTACCGGGCAGCACGGCCACATGGCCGAGGCCACCGCAACTGGGGCAGGCGCGGCCGAAGAGTTCGTAGATGTTCTGGCCCTGGCGCTTGCGGGTGAGCTCCACCAGGCCAAGCTCGGTGAGCTGAGCGATCTGGGGGCGGGCCGAATCGTTGCTCACGGCGGCGGTGAAATGCTCCAGAAGCTGCAGCTGGTCGCGGCGCGACTCCATATCGATGAAGTCGATGATCACTACACCGCCGATATTGCGCAGCTTCAGCTGGCGGGCAATCTCAATGGCCGCCTCGCAATTCGTCCAGAGCACCGTTTCACGGGAATTGGCCGAACGGGTGAAGGAGCCCGAGTTGACATCGATGACTGTGAGCGCCTCGGTGGGCTCGATGATCACGGAGCCACCAGAGGGCAGATCCACCCGCGGCTTGAGGGCATCGCGAATGGCCGCATTGACGCGGAAGTGCTCGAGGATTTCGGTGGGTTCAGCGTGGTGCTCCACCAGCAGGTTGGCCTGGTCTGCCCCCAGGAAGGCGTTGACCCTGCCCACCCCCTCAGGGGTGTCCACCACCACCCTCAGCACCTCAGGGGTATAAAGGTCGCGCAGGATGCGATGGATGAAATCTTCGTCGCGGTTGAGCAGCGCCGGCGGATTGGCCGTCTCGGCCGCCTGCTGGATTCCCTCCCACTGGCGCAGCAGGGCCTCGAGATCGTCGATCAGCAACTCCTCGCTGATCGCCTCGGCTTCGGTGCGGATCAGCAGGCCGGCGCCGGGGGGCTTGATCAGCACCCCGAGGGCCCGCAGCCGGTTGCGCTCGTTCTCAGCGCTGATCCGACGAGAGATGTTGACGCCCTGGCCATGGGGCTGAAGTACCAGAAAACGGCCGGGCAACGCGAGGTTGCCGGTGAGCCGAGGCCCCTTGGTGCCCGTGGGCTCCTTCATCACCTGCACGAGCACCTTCTGGCGGGGCTCGAGCAGCTCGGTGATGCCGGCGGCCCCTTTCCTCAGCCGCAGCGGGCCGAGGTCGGAAACGTGGATAAAGCCGTTCTTCTCACTTTCGCCGATGTTGATGAAGGCGGCATCAATACCGGGCAGCACGTTTTCGACCGTGCCGAGGTAGACATCACCGATCTGGTAGCGGCCCTGGGCCACCACTAACTCATCAACACGTTCATCGTTGAGAACGGCGGCGATCCGCAGTTGCTCGGCAATGACGATCTGCTGGGGCATAGGAAGAAATTTGCCGGCCTCATGTGAGCCCGGCTGGATGGGTGGAACCTGCTGCTGGACGCCGGCCCCCGCTTGCAGGGAAGGAAGGCCCTACCTGGCGGTGTGTGCGCTCAGGCCTGGTTTGGAAAGGCTGATCAGCGCCAGAAAATCCAGGCGCTGCTGTGGTCTTGGATCTGGCGAACCAGAGCGAGGCCCTGATCCGTAATCACAGACCAATATGGTGAACGTCCGGAAATGAAGGTCCGGTTGTCGAGAGCTACGGCGCCGCGACAGGGCTTCCAGGAAAAATTCGAGAAAGCTCCTGGCGGCTGTTTCCGCAGGAGGCAAACGGCTGAAAAGCCGTATCAGAGGCCTGCGGTCATCCCGGCCATCTACGTGCAATTTAGCACGCTCGCAACACAAGCGACTGGCGGCAGATGGACCCCAGGCCCAGGGGAACAGCCAGGACCTCGGCCAGCCAGTGCTGCAATTGCTGGGGGCGCAGGCTGCGGCCCTGCAGATCGATGCCAGCCTGCATCGCCAGGCTGGCGCCCCCCTCGGGCCCCACCGCCAACAGCTCCAAACAACGCAGGTCGCCGCGGCAGTCGCGCTGGCGCGGCCTCCCCTTCTTATCGGTGTCCCGCCAGATCAGCTCCGGGCGAGCCAGCAGCTCGTCGATGGCCCCCTGCCAGCGCTGCTGCTCCAACAGCGGCTGAGCGTTACCGCCGGCTGAAGATCCATGCTCCGGGGCCAGGGTGAACCGCCAGTGGGCCGCCTCCAGCTCCTGGCTGAGGCTGGGCCCAAACGTGGGCACCAGCGCCGCTGAGAGCAGCTGCAGCCCCGGCGGCAGCTCCGCCTGCAGGCGCGCTTGCACGGCGAGCGGCTCCACAGCCTCGATGAATTCCAGATCGAGCCACTCACCGGTGCCCTCCACCCCCAGGGGCAGGGAAAGGGCGATCTGCAGCCGCGGCAGCGGATGGAAACCGCCGCTGAAGCTCACCGGCAACCCCGTGCGGCGCAGGGCCCGCTCCAGCAGCCGCAACAGATCGAGGTGGCTGATCAGCGCCAGGGAGCCTGTTTTGGCAAAGCCGATGCGCAGCCGGCACACCCGCTCGCTGGCCGGGGCACGCTGGGGCAGGGCCGGTGGGATCGGTGGCGGCGGGATCACCACGTTGTGGCCCAGCTCGGGCCCGCACACCCCGCAGCTGCTGCAGCCCTCAAAGGAGCAATCGGGCACCACGGTGGCGGCCAGGGCCCGCTGCAGGTCTTCGGCCAGCCAGCGCTTATCGAGGCCCGAATCGATGTGATCCCAGGGGAGGCTCTGGCGGCAGAAGGCCTCCAGATCCGCCGCCTGCATGGCTTCAGCGGCGCTCCAGGCCCCCAGCTCCAGCTGGCGGTAGCGGCCGCCCAGCCCCGCGGCCTCGATCGCGCCGGTCCAGGCGCCGTAGCTGCGCTCGGCCGATTCAAACCAGGCATCCAGGCCCGCCCCGGCACGCCAGGCGGCCTCGATCACCGCAGCGAGGCGCCGATCGCCGCGGCCGATGAAGTCTTCGATCGCCGAGAGGCGCACGTCGGTGAAGTTGGTTTTGAGGCCGCGCAACTGGCGCAGGGCGCCTCTGAGCAATTCCTGACGCCGCCGAAATTCATCGGTGCTGACGCTGTGCCACTGGAAGGGCGTGTGGGGTTTGGGCGTGAAATTGCTGATCGTGAGGTTGAGCTCGAGCCGGCCCAGATCACCGCACTGCCGCTGCAGGGCCTGGCAGGTGTCAGCGATGCCGAGCACGTCGGCATCGGTTTCCCCCGGCAGGCCGATCATGAAATACAGCTTCAATTTGCGATAGCCGCTGGCCATGGCCGTGCGCACACCGGCCAACAGCTCTGCGTCGGTGAGCCCCTTATTGACGATGTCGCGCAGACGCTGGCTGCCAGCCTCCGGCGCAAAGGTGAGGCCGGCCTTGCGGGTGCCGCCCAGGATGTGGGCGATGTTCTCGTCGAAGCGATCCACCCGCTGGCTGGGCAGGGTGAGGGAAACATTTTTGTCAGCAAGACGGTTGCGCAGCTCAACGCCGACGGCGGGCAGGGCCAGGTAGTCGGAGCAGCTCAGGGACAGCAGCGAGAAATCGGCGTAACCGGTGCGGCCCATACCCTCTTGCACCGCTTGGATGACGGCTTCGGGCTCCACGTCGCGGGCGGGTCGGGTGAGCATGCCGGGCTGGCAGAAGCGGCAGCCGCGGGTGCAGCCGCGGCGAATCTCCACCGTGAGCCGGTCGTGCACGGTTTCGATGTGGGGCACCAACCCCATGGCGTAGTGGGGCATCGGCGTGGCGGTACGCCGCTGAATCCGGGCCGGGACGCCTGGTTCGAGCGGCTCGAGGCTCACCCCATCGGCGCCGGGGCCGTAGAGGCTGGGCACATACACCCCGGGCACCTGGGCCAGATCCCGCAGCAGCGCCCGGCGGCCCAGACCGGCAGCCCGGGCTTCAGCCACCACCAGGCCGATCTCGGGCAGCAGTTCCTCGCCATCGCCGAGAGCCACAAAGTCGAAGAAGGCGGCGAAGGGCTCGGGGTTGCTGGTGGCGGTGGGGCCGCCAGCAAAGATCAGCGGTGGCGAATCCGGGTGAGCCAGGGGCAGATCGCCGCGATCGGCTGCCCTGATCGGGATGCCGGCAAGCTCCAGCATCTCCAGGATGTTGGTGCCGCCCAGCTCGTAGCTGAGCGAGAAGCCGAGGATGTCGAAGGCGGCCAGGGGCCGGCGGCTCTCCACGGCAAACAGCGGCGCGCCCCGCTCCCGCAGGCGGGCGGCCAGATCCGGCGCCGGCAGGTAGCTGCGATCGCACAGCTGGCCGGGAACGGCATTGAGGATCGAGTAGAGAATGATGTGGCCGCTGTTGCTGGCGCCCACCTCGTAGACCTCGGGGTAGGTGAGCGCCCAGCGCACGCCAGCCGCTGCCCAGTCGGCGTTCCAGTCGCGCGGCTGCACCCCCAGCTCGTTGCCCAGGTAGCGGGCCGGCTTGCTGATGCCCAGGTCGATCAGGGCGTCGAAATCGATGGGGGCATCAGCTGGCGTGGCAACGGCAACGGTCACAGATGCCGACGGCAGGTACGGCCTTGATCGTATGCAGGCCCAGCGGCACCGCGATTAACCGTGCAATTTGACGCCTATGCTGCAGAAATGCACGGCTATCTGCCCAGGCAAGCCCAGCTGGCGCTCGGCAAGGCCCTGAATCGGGCGCCGGCGGCCCTGCTGCTGGGGCCCCGCCAGTGCGGCAAATCCACCTTGGCCCGCCAACTGCTGGCCGAGCGCGGTGATGCCGTGATGCTCGACCTGCAGGACCGGAGCGATCGAGCCCGCCTGCAGGAACCGGAGCTGTTCTTCGAGGCCCACCGCCGCGACCTGGTGTGCCTCGATGAGATCCAGCTGCTGCCGGAATTCTTCGCTCTGCTGCGCGCCGAGATCGACCGGGATCGCCGGCCCGGGCGGTTCCTGCTGCTGGGTTCGGCCTCCGGCCCGCTGCTGCGCCAGAGCCAGGAAAGCCTGGCCGGCCGCATCGCCCAGTTGGAACTCACCCCGTTTCTGCTGAGCGAAGTGGCCCCGGCCATCCGCTGGCAGCAGCTGTGGCTGCGCGGCGGCTTCCCCGAGAGCCTGCTGGCTAGCGCAGACAACGACAGCATCGACTGGCGCGACGATTTCATCCGCACCTTCCTGGGCCGCGACATCGCCGCCCTGGAGCTGGGGCTGCCGCTGCCGTTGATGGAGCGGCTGTGGCGGTTGCTGGCCCACCTCCAGGGGCAAACCCTCAATGCCAGCCGACTAGCGGGCCTGCTGGATCTCAGCAGCGCCCGGTTGCAGAAGCTGCTGGCGGCGCTGGAGCACACCTTCATGCTGCGGCGCCTGCCGCCGCTGGAGGCCAACCTGAGCAAGAGGCTGGTGCGCTCGCCCAAGCTCTACCTGCGCGACAGCGGCCTACTGCACAACCTGCTCGGCATCGAGAGCTACGACGATCTGCTGGCCCACCCGCAGGCCGGTGAGAGCTGGGAGGGCTTCGTGATCGAGCAGCTGATCGCCGCCCATCCGCGCTGGCGTCCCCATTTCCTGCGCACCGGCCATGGCGCCGAACTCGATCTGGTGCTGGAGCGGGGCCAGCGCCGCCGGGTCTATGAGATCAAGCTCTCCAAGGCGCCGAAGCTATCCCGAGGCTTCCATGAGCTGGTGGAGCAACTCACGCCGGAGAGTGCCGAGCTGATCGCGCCCGTGGACGTGAGCTTCGAGATCCGCCCGGGCATCTGGGTGCGGCCGCCCCTGGAGGCTGGCGGCAAAGCACTCACAACAGCTGGACCACCGGTGTGAGCGACAGCTCGCCGGCCTTGCCCGCGAAGGCGCGATCGAAGCTGACCAGGGCCGCGCAGCCCTCACTGCGCAGCAGATGCAGGGCATCGGCGAAATCCAGGCCCTGGCCATAGGCCTCAAGGGCCTGCAACACCTGCTCCTCCTGCTCCAGATGCAGATGGCGGATCGCGATCAGGCCGCGGAATGCACGGATGATCGCCTCCCGGGGCAGTTGATAGGCGCCGCGCAGCACCCATTCCAGCTCCAGCACCACGGTGATCGGCACGAAGCAGGCTGAACTGTCGTCGATCAGATCGGCCACGCAGCGGGCCTGCTCCGGCTCGTCGTTGGTGAGCAGGCGCACCAGCAGGTTGGTGTCGAGGGCCACCGGCAGGGTCATGGCGTTGCCTTGGAGGCAAAGAGCGCCGGATCCATGCGCTCGAGCGGCACAGGCTCACCCTCATAGTGAGCCGCACCGATCAACGCGTGAGCACTGGCCGCTTTGGCGGGGCCCTGGGGCGCCAGATGCAGCCCATCGGGCTCCAGGCTCAGGGCCAGGCGATCGCCGGCGCGCAGCCCGAGCAACTGGCGCAGCCGAGCTGGAATCACCAACTGACCTTTGGAGGAGAGGGTGAGAAGAGCATCCACGGGAGCGACCACAGACCTGCTTACCAGTGTAAGCCGAATCCGCCGCATAGGACAATCTGCCCATCACTCACCGGGCCCGGCGGCGGCCCACCCCGCGCACCATGGCCCAGGTCAATGGCAACTACCTCAAGCTCAAGGCGGGCTACCTGTTCCCCGAGATCGCCCGGCGGGTGAAGGCCTTCAGCGAGGCCAACCCGAGTGCGCCGATCATCCGGCTGGGCATCGGTGATGTCACCGAACCGCTGCCGGAGGCCTGCCGCACCGCCATGAAGGCCGCCGTGGATGAAATGGGCACCCGCGAGGGCTTCCACGGCTACGGCCCCGAGCAGGGCTACCTGTGGCTGCGGGAGGCGATCGCCAAGCACGACTTCCAGGCCCGGGGCTGCCAGATCAGCGCCGAGGAGATCTTCGTCTCCGACGGCTCCAAGTGCGACAGCGCCAACATCCTCGACATCCTCGGGCCGGACAACCGGATCGCCGTGACCGACCCGGTGTATCCGGTGTACGTGGACAGCAACGTGATGGCGGGCCGCACCGGCGACGCCGATGACGCTGGCCAATACGGCGGCCTCACCTACCTGCCGATCAATGCCGAGAACGGCTTCACGGCTCAGATCCCCAGCGAAAAGGTGGATCTGATCTACCTCTGCTTCCCCAACAACCCCACCGGCGCGGTGGCCACCCGGGAGCAGCTGAAAGGCTGGGTGGACTACGCCCGCAGCAACGGCGCCCTGATCCTGTTCGACGCCGCGTACGAGGCCTTCATCCAGGACCCCTCACTGCCCCACTCGATCTATGAGATCGAAGGGGCGCGGGAGTGCGCCATTGAGTTCCGCTCCTTCTCCAAGAACGCCGGCTTCACCGGCACCCGCTGCGCCCTCACCGTGGTGCCCCGCGGCCTGATGGGCACCGCGGCCAATGGCGAGAACGTGGAGCTCTGGGGCCTGTGGAACCGCCGCCAGTGCACCAAGTTCAACGGCGTCAGCTACATCGTGCAGCGTGGTGCCGAAGCGGTGTACTCCCCTGAAGGCCAGGCCCAGGTGAAGGCCCTGATCGCCTTCTACATGGAGAACGCCGCGATCATCCGCCGCGAACTCAGTGAGGCTGGCCTGGCGGTGTATGGCGGCGAGCAGGCCCCCTACGTGTGGCTGCAAACGCCCGCCGGCGTGGATTCCTGGGGCTTCTTCGATCTGCTGCTCAGCAAAGCCAACGTGGTGGGCACCCCCGGCAGCGGCTTCGGGGCAGCCGGCGAGGGTTACTTCCGCCTCTCCGCCTTCAACAGCAAAGGCAACGTGCTGGAGGCGATGCGGCGGATTCAGGGGGCGCTGAAGGGCTGAGGCTCCGGACAGCCTGAAATGCCGAGGTGTGGGGTTGCCCCGATTGGGTGAACCAAGCCTCAGCTCGCCTGTTCGTTTTGCGGTGGCCCTGCCAGCTCGGTGGCTATGAAGGCGAGGAATCGCCGGTGGAGGGGGCTTGGTTCGAGGAGGGAAAAAGCTCCTGCTCGAAGCGAGCGATTCTGGCGTTGCTCTCCTGCAACTGCTTCAAGCACTTTTCGCTCTCGAACAGCCGCTTCTCGCTGGCGAGAGCGCTCAGCTCGTGCTGCTTCGTTCGCTGCTCGATGTCGTAGACGGGTCGCCAGTTCAACAACTCCTTCTCTTCGAGAAGGCTCCGCCTACGGAGACGACTTCGTCTACGCCAGCAAGCGCCGCCAGGGCGGCAAGGTGGAGACATACTCTGATCTGGTCTGCGGTTTTAAGGCGTCCGAAGTGGAGGAGGTTGTCATCGCCGTAGTTCGAAGTGAACAAGATCAGCAGGAGCAGCGCGCCGGCCAGAAGCGTTGACCAGCCTTGACGATCCAGCAGCCGGGGCCGCGGCCTCAAACCAGGCAGGGCTGAGAAACTTTCAGGTTGCTTCAGCGTAACGAGCGCGCGCCAAGCCCGATCACGCAATAGTACGCCAGTACCAAGGGCGGGTCTTCCATGTTTCCACGGTTGCCAGCATTGGCCGCAGAGTTGCCGCCAGGGCGTGAAACCTGCCAACGGGGCCAGGGCCTCTGCAGCCCATGAGCCTCAAGGCCAATCAGCCGCCGTGCTCCGCCAACCAGGCGGCCTCGCCGAGGTGGCCGCAACGGCGTTCGAGCAGGCGGAGGGTCGCCTTGGCTTTTCAGAAGGCCCCACGCCGAGTGCTTCTCCTTCCTGGCGCCCCTCCTCCAGCAACTCCTGAGAGTCGCAGGCGTGCCACCATCACCACGCAGCACCCCAATCCTCTTCGCTCGGCTGCTGAACGAAGGCGTAATGGCGCATGTCCGGGGGGCACGGCCCTGCAGCTCTGCAGCTGAGGGATCAGAACGTCTGTCGACTCTAGGCAAGGATTCACTTAGGGAGCTTTATAAACTGTGTTCTTCCAGTCAGCTTCTGCCTCAATGCCCAGATCGGTCCAACCCCCATCGACGCTGGCCAGCGCCACCCCGGGCCGCTCCCCCGGCGGCGCCGCGGTGCTGGAGAAGGCCCCCGAGCGGGTGCGCCAGCCGCAGCGCCGCTACAAGGTGCTGCTGCACAACGATCCGGTGAACTCGATGGAGTTTGTGGTGACCACCCTGCGCCAGGTGGTGCCCAGCCTCAGCGAACAGGACGCCATCGCCGTGATGCTCGAGGCCCATAACACCGGCGTGGGCCTGGTGATCGTGTGCGACATCGAACCGGCCGAGTTCTACTGCGAGAGCCTCAAGGCCAAGGGGCTCACCAGCACGATCGAGCCCGAGGAGTGAGCAGCCCGCGCCCCCACTGGCTCGGCACCTTGCTCTATGTGCCGCTGCTCTATGGGCTGGGCTGGCTGCTGGCCAGGCCGTTGGCCTGGC
Source organism: Prochlorococcaceae cyanobacterium (assembly GCA_046484965.1). Taxonomy (GTDB): domain Bacteria; phylum Cyanobacteriota; class Cyanobacteriia; order PCC-6307; family Cyanobiaceae; genus JAWOHV01. Next base: position 5,891 of record JAWOHV010000175.1, on the reverse strand, counting down.
TGGCGCCCGCCTGGCGGCCCGACCAGGTGAATCTCGCCGGTGCCGCCATCGCCCTGCTGCTGCTGGTGTGCACCCTGCCGCTGCGGCTGCGGCGGGTTTGGGGCGAAACCCTGCCCTGGCGGCGTTTGGGCCTGGCGGTGGGCTGGCGCGCTGGGCTGAGGTCCTTCAGCCGCGGCCTGCTCAAGGCCCTGCTGCTGCTCGGCCTGGTGGTGACGGTGTTGCTGCTGGGCGGCCAGGCCCGCTGGCAGGGATCGATCAGCACCGGCACTGCTGCCAATACCCTGGCCTTGCTGCTGGGTGTTGGCTTTGCCGAGGAGCTGCTCTTTCGCGGTTGGCTCTGGGGTGAGCTGGAGCTGCAGCTGCCGGAGCGGGCAGCCTTGCTGTTGCAGGCGGCCCTGTTTGGCCTGGTGCATCCGTGGTATCGCATGCCCGGCCTCGGGGCGGTGGGGCTGCTGGGGGGGTTGGTGCTGCTGGGCCTGGCCCTGGCGCTGCAGCGCCGCGCCGATCACGGAGCCCTCTGGGGAGCCGTGGGGCTGCACGGCGGCCTTGTGGGGGGCTGGTTTGCCCTGCAGGCGGGCCTGATCGAGCTGGCTGTGGCGGTGCCCGACTGGCTGGAGGGCCCCGGCGGCCCCCAGCCCAATCCGATCGGCGGCGTTCTGGGCTGGCTGGGGCTGCTGGCGCTGCTGCTGGCCAGAAGGCGCTTCTGGAGCGCCTGAACAGCGCCCCATCTCCTGCAGCAGAGGCAAGCTCCGCTAAGGTTTTTTCTGCAAAAGCCTTACAAAAGGTGGGAATTTCTCCCCTCGCTGCCTCAGAGGGGCCGACGCCTTTTCAGACCAGCCATCCCGCCGCCCAGATCTGGATCCTGGATGATGATGTGGCTTTGTGCGAGCTGCTCGCCGAGCAACTCAGCCGCGCCGGCTGGCAGCTGAGCAGCTTCCATGCACCGGCAAGCTTTGAAGCTGCCCTCTCCGAACAACAACCGGATCTGCTGGTGCTCGATCAGATGCTGCCGCGCAAACCCGGCACCCAGATACTGGCCAAGCTGCGGCAACAGGGGCACAGCTTTCCGGTGTTGATGCTTTCGGCCCTGGGGGCGCCCACCGACCGGGTGCATGGCCTTGAGGTTGGAGCCAACGACTACCTCGCCAAACCTTTCCTCTGCCGCGAACTGCAGCTGCGCATCGAGCATCTGCTGGCGATTGCCGCTGCCGGCGTTAAGGAGCTGAGCCCACGCACCCAAGGCCAGGGCTTCCGGCTGGCCAGCCTGCTCTTCAATCCCAACAACCAGACGCTGCTCACGGCCAGCGAAGATGTGGTGGCCCTCAGCCGCGGAGACACAGCCCTGCTGGAGGCCTTCTGCAAAGCGCCCGGGCTGATTCTGAGCCGGGAGCAACTGGCCCAGGCCAGCGGCAGCCTGGTGGATGCCAGCAACAGCCGCAGCCTTGATGTGCGCATCTCAAAGCTGCGTAAATTGCTCAGCTGCGCCTGCAGCGGCCAGGAGCTGATCGAATCGGTGCGGGGACGCGGCTACCGCCTCGTCATCGATGCCGCGATCGAAGCTGTCGCCGTGCCTGGCTGAGATGGCAGATCGGATTCGGCTGCAATGGGGCGACTGGCTGCAGATGCTGCTGTTCACGGGCCTGGGCTGGCTCGTGGCCTTTGGGCTGAGCCTGCTGCTGGTTTCACAGCTGCTGGCCCAACCGATGGTGGAGGAGGTTTCGCAGAAGGTTGAGCTGGAGGTGAACCTCGCCGAAAAGATCCTGCCGCTCCTGCCAGCTGATCAACCGAGCTTCGCGGGCCTGCCCCTGCACCAGGGCGAACAACCACCAGCCGGCAGCAGCCTCGATCTCGATCGCTTCGGCAAACGCCTGCTGGCGGATCTGAGCCAGCATCATCAGCTCAATCGCCGCCTGGCTTTGGATTCCCGCAGGGGCTGGCATCCCTTTCCCGGTTACTGGGTGCAACTGCGCAACGGCGCCGGCGCCCCATCCAGCTGGCTGCACCTGCCGGCTCAACAAATCGTGGGGGGGCTTTTCTGGCCGCTGGTGATGGCTGGCACAGCCCTGGCAGGCACACCGCTCGGCCTGCTGCTTTTCATGCAGCAGCGGCTGCTGCGGCCGCTGAACCAACTGATCCGCGAGCTCCCGGATCAGAGCCGCAGCAGCATGGAGCTGGTGCCTGAACAGGGGCTCGGGCCCCTGCGCGCCTTCGCCGTGCGCATCAACCGCCTGCTCGATCAGATCAATACCAACTCCGCCAGCCGCCACAACCTGTTGCGCGGCCTGGTTCACGACCTGCGCGGCCCGCTCACCCGCATCAGCCTGCGGCTCGAAGGCCTGGAAGCCAACCTCAGCCAGCCTGGACCAGAGGTGATTGCAGCCCTGCGCAAGGACAGCCAGGACCTGCAGGCGCTGGCCCAGCAACTGGCTGCCCTGGCCAGCCAAGAAACAATTGTGCAAGGCAGCCAGGACCTGGCCCTCGATGATTTCTGCGCCCGCATCGCCAGCACCTATCCGGCCAGCGCCGTGGAGCTGCGGGTGCCCCGGCTGCTGGTGCGGCTCAACCCCGCACTGCTGCAGCGCAGCCTCAACAACCTGATCGACAACGCCCTGGAATACGGCAAGCCTCCGGTAGTGATCTCGGTTTGCCGTGACGCCAAGGCACTGCTGATCCAGGTGGAGGACCACGGCAACGGCCTGGCCACCACAAACCTGTTGGGCAACCTGCCGCCGCCCCGGGCAAGCGATCGCCAGCGCCGCCAGCATTTCGGCATCGGGCTGGCAATCGTGGAACGATTCTGCCGCGACCATGGCGGCCGGCTGCAGCTTGATTGCTCCGCCTACGGCGGCCTCAAGGCCGAACTGCAACTGCCCCTCGACTGCATCAAATACGCGGGCCTCGAGCGCCGCCAGCGGCGGCAGCCCTCGGCCAGTGAGGGCTACAAGGGACCCGACCGCCGCGGCTCACTCTGGGGGCCGCTCTTCAACTCACGGCAGTAGCCAGGGCCCGACGGCCCTGCACCGGTGCCCGCAGGGCCTCATCCAGGGGCGCACAGCCGTAATCGCGCTCAAGCAGAGCCATCACCGTGCGGCCGAAATCGCCCGGGTTGGTTTCAAACGCCTCCAGGCAGATCCGCCCGAAGGTACTGCCCATCGGCTCGGGGTTCCAGAGCAGCTTGCGGGCCGTCCAGGGGAGCATGCTCATCGGGTTGTAGCCGGGCTTGATCAGCCCCTGCTCGAAGCCGTATTGCTCCAGGTGGGTGTGGGGCTGCAGGCCGATGAAGAAGATCGCCGGCTCCACCTTTTCGGCCCCGAAGATGCGTTCCAGCTCGCGGTGGTAAGCCACCGTCTGACGGATGGTTTCGGGGCGCTCATCGATCACGTTGAAGGAGTAGTTCACCGACACGTGTTCGCGAAAGCCCGCCGCCGCAAGCAGGCGACAGTTCTCTAAAACGGTGCGCAGGTTGTAGCCCATGCGCATCTTGCGCACGAGCTCCTGGGAGCCGGAAGTGATGCCGATCTCGAAGTAGTCCATGCCGGTGGCCACCATCAGCTCGGCCAGTTCGGCATCGAGGTTGTCGGCGCGGATGTAGGCGGCCCAGCGGATGTCGTGCCAACCCTGGGCCTGGATCGCCCGCAGCAGCTCCTTGGCGTCTTCGATGTAGCGGCGGGCCGGGATGAACTGGGCGTCGGTGAACCAAAAACCCCGCACCCCTTTGGCATAGAGCTGGCCCATCTCGGCGATCACCTCCTCCACAGGGTTCACGCGCACCGCCTTGCCCTCCACCACCGTGTAAACGCAGTAGCAGCAGTTGTGGGGGCAGCCGCGCTTGGTCTGCACGCCCACATAAAAATCGCCACCATCGAGATACCAGTCGAGCTGGGGCCAGATCGAAGCGATGTAGTTATAATTGCAGGCGGTTTTCTCGATTCCGGCGGGTTGCTCGTGGATCAGGCCCGGCCGGGGTGCTTCGCCGGCCAGGAAGCAACGCTCGGCGGCAATCGAATCTCCGCGGATCAACTTCTCGAGCAGCGGCTCCCCTTCCCCCACCGACACCACCGTGCCCTTGGGTAGCTGGCGGCCCAGCTGCTCATAAAACACACTCACGGCACCGCCGCCGAGCACCGCCCGGGCGTCGCTGCGGAAGCGCCGCGCCCGCCTCAGGCCCCGGCGCACGAGGCGCAGATTGCGCCAGAGCTCGCCATAAAAAGAGGCCATCAGCTGCAGGCCGCCGAGCGCCCCCCGCAGCCGCTGCAGTGGATTGCGTCCGTAGAACACCTCGAAGGAGTTCTGCAGCGGATTGCCGCCCCGTCCGTCCACAGGCGCATAAATCTGGATGTCGCGCCAGGAAAACACCAGCAGGCTGGGGCGGAAGGCCTCCACGCTGGCCAGCAGCAGCCTCTCCACATCGAGCAGCGGTATGGCCGCCAGATCCAGGATCCGCTGGGGCAGCTGCGGGAACTGTTTGTGCAGGTGATCGGCCAGGTAGATCGGACCGATCGGAAAGATTGGGTTGCAGGGCAACCGCACCAGCAGCACCCGATCGTCGCCTGCGGCGCTCACAACTCTCCACAACCCCTCTGATACCGCGGACGCTAACAACCGCCATCCGGCAGCTGGGCCTGGCAAAGCTCAAGCCGCCGCTGCAGCGCCGCCGGCAGCCAGCCCCACCAGGCCCGATGCACGCACAGCCGAGGCTGCAGGCGCCAGCCGGCCGCCGCCAGCCGCTGCCGCAGGTCGGCGATCGTGGGCTGGGGGTAGTAAGGGTTGATCACATCGGTGCCGTCGATGCCGCCGAGGTCGTCGATGCCGGCCTCGAGGGCCTCGGGCAGGGAAGCCAGGGGCCAGAGGTTTGGTGGCAGCTGCAGGTGCACCTCCGGCGGCAGGATCGCCCGCGCCTCGGCGATCGTGGCCAGCAGCTCCGCCTGCTCGCCGGCAGCGAGGGGCCTGGCTTCGGCGCCCGGGGGGCGGAACGGCTGCAGGATCACCTCCTGGATGTGGCCCCAGCGGCGCTGGATCACGGCCAGCAACTGCAGGGCGGCGCGGCGATCGGCCGCGCTCTCACCCACCCCCAGCAGCAGCCCGGTGGTGAAGGGGATGCCGAGCCGGCCGGCCTGCTCGATCTGGCCGAGCCGCACCGCCAGGCCCTTGCTGGGGGCAAGGCGATGCAGGGCGTCGTAGGCGGGGCCGAGCCCCTCGAGCATCAACCCCATCGAGGGGTTCAGGCGCCCCAGCGCTGCCATCTCCGCCAGCGCCAGCGGGCCCGCATTGGTGTGGGGCAGGCGGCCCGCGGCCATGGCCTGGCGGCTGAGGGCCAGCAGCAGCGCAAACCACTGCCGTCGCTGGGGAGCCGCCGGGGCCACCTCGCCGCTGAGCAGCAGCACCTCGAGCGCGGCTGGTCGCGCCGCCAACTGGGCCGCTGCCGCCCCTGGGGTGAGGGCATCGGCCAGGGGGTCGCCGGATGCGGGCGGGCGGCGAAAGCCGCAGTAGCCGCAGGCGTTGAAGCAAAAACGACTGGGCACGAGCGTGACGCTCGGGCTCCAGGTGACGCTGCGGCCCTCAGCCACGTCCTCTACTCCACTTTTCTTCAGAATGCGCCCCTCTCAGCTCCCGCAATCTTCTGTTACATTGGCTCTGGCGGGATTCCGCCCATCCATTCCGCTCCCCCGGGAGCACCACCTCCGTTCTCATGACAACCACTCTCCAGCAGCGCTCCGGCGCCTCCAGCTGGCAGCAGTTCTGCGAGTGGGTCACCTCCACCAACAACCGCCTCTATGTGGGCTGGTTCGGTGTGCTGATGATCCCCTGCCTCCTGGCTGCCACCATCTGCTTCATCGTTGCGTTCATCGCAGCACCCCCCGTCGACATCGACGGCATCCGTGAGCCCGTGG
>JAWOHV010000149.1:0-5246 GCA_046484965.1 Prochlorococcaceae cyanobacterium | reverse complement strand
CCTCCTCCAACAAACTCAGCAGCCGCTGGCGCAGGAATTCCGCCAGATCGCCGGCCAAGGCGCTGGGCTGCAAAGCGAAGTGGGGGAACAGCTCGGTCCAGTGGCCGGCAGCGCGCTTGAGCAGCGCCATCAGATCCAATTGCCAACCCTGGCTCCAGAGGATCTGAAGCATCCCATTGGCGGCCCGGCGCAAGGCATAGGGATCGGAGGAGCCGCTTGACCGTTCACCCTTGGCAAAGATGCTGAGCAACAGCTCCAACCGCTCCGCCAGGGCCACCACGGCACCAGCGGCTGAGGCCGGCAGGGAATCGCCAGCGCCCCGGGGCAGGTAGTGCTCCTGCACAGCCTGGGCCACCGGACGTGGCTCCCCCTCCGCCAGCAGGTACTTGCCGCCGATCACCCCCTGCAGCTCGGGAAATTCAGCCACCATCTGGCTGACCAGATCGTGCTTGCAGAGGTGAGCGGCGCGGCGGGCGTGGTCTGCGTTGGCAAGGGGCAGTGGCAGCGATGCCAACAGCACGTCGGTGAACCACTCCAGCCGCTCAACCCGATCGAGCAGGGAGCCAAGGCCCTCCGCAAAGGTGACCCTGGCCAGCTGGTCACGGCGATCGATGCTGGCCACGGCACGGTCGGCCTGAACAAAGAATTCGGCATCGGCCAGTCGGGCCTTGAGCACCCGTTCATTGCCCCGCCGCACCGTTGCGGTGGCCTCCGGCAGACCGTTGCCCACGCACAGGAAACGGGGCAACAGGCTGGCGTGGGCATCGAGGGCCAGCGGATCAAGCAGCGCTCCGCGCCGATACAGGGGCACATAGCGTTGGTGGGAGCGCATCACGGTGCTGAGCACCTCCGCGGGCAGGGCCAGGTAGCGCTCCGCCACAGCCCCCTCCAGCAGCAGCGGACTCTCCACCAGATCGGTGAGTTCAGCGGCCAGTTCGTCGGGCAGGTCGGCCCGGGCCCCAAGGGCGTCAGCGGCTGCTTCAACGGCCTCACGGATGGCGGCAGCCCGCCGATCCCGGTGCACCTCCACTCCCGCCTGGCGCAGGGTGGCGGCATAACGATCGGCACTGGCGATCGGCACCTCCTGACTCATCAGGCGATGGCCGCGGCTGCAACGGCCTGCCTGCACCTCAGGGTCGCTGCCCGTCAGGGTGACGGGAATGACGTCTTGATCGAGCAGGGCCACCAGCCAACGCACCGGCCGTGCGAACCGGATCTCGCCTTCACCCCAACGCATGAACCGGCGCCCCTGCAGGGCGGCCAGCCAGCGGGGGATAGCCTCGGCAAGCACTTCGCAGCTGGCACGACCGGTTTCGGTACAGCGGGCAAAAACAAAGGGGCCCTTGGCTGTTTCGCGCAGCTCGAGCTCGCCAGGCTCAACACCGCAACGGGCTGCAAAACCAAGGGCGGCTGCCGTGGGGATGCCATCACGAAAGGCCTGGGCTGCCGGTGGCCCCTTGCGCTCCTGCACATGGTCCTGCTGCCGCAGCGGCAGCTCGGCCACGCTCACGGCCAGCCGCCTCGGCGTGCCGGTGGTGCTGATGGCACCGCCCTCAAGCCTGGCCTCGCGCAGATCCCTCTCCACCAGAGCCTCGAGCTGGTGCAGGGCGAGGTGGGCGAAATCCGCCGGTAATTCCTCGGTGCCGATCTCCAGCAGGAAGGTGGCCACAACGTTGGGTCAACAGGCAGCAACTTTATTGAACGCCTTGCAGTGACATCTGCTTCGCTAGTTTCGGTTGATGTCAGCGCTTGCCCGTGACCCAGACCTTGGATTCCCACACCAGCTCAGGCGGGTCGGCTGCTGAGGCCACCAAGGCTCCGGCTGCTGCCAGCAAATTCGAGCAACTCAAGGCCGGCAGTGGCCACCTGCAGGAACCGCTGGCCACGGAGCTGGAAAACGACAGCCGCCACTTCAGCGAACCGGCGGTTCAGATCCTCAAATTTCACGGCAGTTATCAACAGGACAACCGCGACAACCGCCAGAAGGGCCAGGAAAAGGATTGGCAGATGATGCTGCGCCTGCGCAGCCCCGGCGGCCGCATCCCGGCCAGCCTCTATCTGGCCCTCGATGAACTGGCCGACCGGCTCGGCAACGGCAGCCTGCGGGCCACCACCCGCCAGGCCTTCCAGATGCACGGCGTAGCCAAGGCCGACCTGCGGGAGGTGATCGGCACCATTGCGCGCTATTTGGGGAGCACGCTGTCGGCCTGCGGCGACATCAACCGCAATGTAATGGCGCCGGCGGCGCCCTTCGCCAGCGGCGGCTACCCCGCTGCACGGCAGCTCGCCGATCAGATCGCCGACCTGCTCACACCCAAGGCCGCCGAGGGCTCCTACCTCGATCTCTGGGTGGAAGGCGAACGCAGGTACCGGATCAAGCCCACCCCGAAGCTGAAGAAGGTACGCGACCTGGCCAATTCCGGGGCAGTGTTCAGCGGCGATCCCGAAGAGCCCCTCTACGGCAGCACCTATCTGCCCCGCAAATTCAAGGTGGCTGTCACCGTGCCGGGTGACAACTCGGTGGATCTGCTCACCCAGGACATTGGCCTGGTGGCCTTCACCACCGCCTCCGGCCGCCTGCAGGGTTGCAATGTCTATGTGGGCGGCGGCATGGGCCGCACCCACAACAAGGAGGAAACCTTCGCCCGTGTGGCCGATCCGCTCGGTTACCTGGCCGGCGCGGACGTGCTGCCGCTGGTGCAGGCGATCGTGGCCCTGCAGCGCGACCACGGCGATCGTGAGCAGCGGCGCCATGCGCGCATGAAATATCTGATCCACGACCGCGGCGTCGACTGGTTCCGAAACGAACTGGGGCGATACCTGGAGGCAGCGATCCAGCCGCTGCGCCCTGAACCCAGCCCCCAGCTGCAGGACTACCTGGGCTGGCATCGCCAGGATGGCGGCCGCTGGTTCGTGGGGCTACCACTGCTCTGCGGCCGGCTGGAGGGTGAACTCAAGCAAGGCCTGCGCCAGCTGGTGGAGACTTACCAACTGGAAATCCGCATCACCCCCAACCAGGACCTGCTGCTCTGCAACATCGGCGCTAACCAGCGTCAGGAGATCCGCCAGGCTTTGGCGGATCTGGGCTTCAGCAACCCTGAGAGCCCCGCGCCCCTGGCGCGCCATGCGATCGCCTGCCCGGCCCTGCCCACCTGCGGCCTGGCGGTCACCGAATCGGAGCGCATCCTGCCCCAGGTGCTGGAGCGTTTGGAGCAACTGCTGCAGCGATTGGCGATCGAGCAGCCGCTGCTTGTGCGCATGACCGGCTGCCCCAACGGCTGCGCCCGCCCATACATGGCCGAGATCGGGCTGGTGGGCAGCGGCGTGAACCAATACCAGCTCTGGCTCGGAGGCAGCCCGGGGCTGACCCGCCTGGCTCGGCCCTTCATCGAGAAGCTGCCTCTCGACGATCTGGAGCGCAACCTCGAGCCCCTGCTGCTGGCCTGGCGCGACCAGGGAGGAAAGTGCAGCTTTGGCGATTTCCTTGAGCGTCTGGGCGATGACGCCATCAGGGATCTGTTGGCGACGGTTTCATGAGCGCCGAATCGCCGCAGAAGGCAATGCCCTGGAGCCTGCTGCTCGGCAACCTGGGCCTGGCAACTCAGTTGGCTTGGCTGCCGGGGGCGTTGGCACAGCCGCAGCGGCCCCCACTCCCCCAGCCTCGAACCGTTATCTACCAGCCCGATGAGCAGGGCTGCCGGCCGGAGCTGCTCGAGGCCGGCTACCGCCGTCAGCTGCTGCCCTTCGCAGACCAGAGCGACGCGGTGATCAGCCAGCTGCGCCAGCTCCAGAACGAGCTCACAACCAACAGCATCCGCCGCTGCCAGGAGAAGGGTCTGCTCAGCGCTGAGGAGGCAAGCGCACTCAGCAGCAGGCTGGGCCTGCCTCAGCCCATCACCCTTCCGTAGAGGGCTGCCGGTTCGCAGCGGCGCCAGGCCCAGAGCTGGTCGCCGAAGCTGAAATGCCACCACTCGTTGGGGTGTTGCACAAAGCCGGCCTGCTCCATCACAAGGCGCAGCAGCTGGCGCCGCTGCTGCCAGCTGGCCCCATCCAAGGCACCATCTGAGGCTGCGTTGGAGGCCCCATTGAAGGCGTAATAGTCGGGTTCCGATTCCGGACCGAGGGCATCAATCTCCCCACCCATGGCCAGCACGCTGCCCTCGGCATCGGCCAGGGTGAGATCCACCGCCGCCCCGGTGCTGTGGGGAGGGGGCATCGCCGGATCGGCACTGGGAGCAGCCCAGAAGCGGGCCACCAGCTCGCGCACGTCTTGAAAGGGGTCTGGGCTCTGGGGGCCTGGGCTGTTGGCACCTGAACTGTGGGGATCGAGGCCGCGCCGGCGGCACTCCGCTTCGAAGGCGCGCTCCAGCATGAAGGCCTGCACCTCAAGGGGACGCCAGGCATCGAAGATCGCCAACCCCCAGCCAATTTCCTGTGCATAAGCAATGTGGTTGATACGGGCCTCAATCACTTCAATGCCGGCAATATCAAGCCTTTCAATAATTTCACGTTCCAATTCGTTATTCACTTCCTCCGTACCGTCGCGCAATGTAACTTTTGCCGATTCATCCTCAATATTATCGTAAGGATACAAACCGGCCAGTTTACGTAAAGCAGCCTCGCTTTGAACCACAACGAAATGTTCGAATTCATCGACACCAAAAGCCGCTTTATACGTTTCCTGTACCCGCCAAACCAAAACTAACCCAATCATAATCGGGTTGCCAAGTTTGTCGTTTACTTTAATGGTTTCACTATCGAAGTTTCTTGCCCTCAGCGAAATCTTTTTCCTGACAAAAAATGGGTTCACCCAGTAAAAACCGTTGGATTTAATCGTTCCAGAGTATGCTCCAAACAAAACCATTACACAACTCTGATTCGGATCGACCACCGTAAAACCTATGGCAATCATAACAAACACAACAACCAGTAATGCTGAAGGAATGTACATCCCTCTCATAAAACCAAAAATAACTGCTGCTAAAACAACCAGTTCCAAAAAAAGGAACATGTAACCAGAGAATCCTTTGTATTGTTTTTCCATGACATTAATTTTATATTATTTTGATATTATTTTAATATCACAAATCTAAAACTTAATTTTGATAAAAACAATCATTTTCCCAATTTAATATCGTTTTAAAGATTGCTTTGAAGGGGACATAAAAAAACGAGCTGTCTAAAATCAGACAGCTCGTTTTTTAGTTCAAATTCATTTCAACATATCCCACATCTTCTGTTTCATA
>JAWOHV010000104.1:0-5211 GCA_046484965.1 Prochlorococcaceae cyanobacterium | reverse complement strand
AGCAGCAACTGCCGGATCGGCCAGGGCGAAGCAACCGGTCATTCCCAGCAGCAGGGCTCGGGCCAGGAAGGAGCGGGACACGCCGGATGTTCATTCTTTCTGCCAGCAGAATTTAACGAGCTAATTCAGCACTGCCCAGGCAGGCAGCCACCAGATCCTCCGCACCCTCGAGCAGGCGAACCGGCACCGGCAGCTGCTCTTCCAGTTCCGCCAGGGTCATGTCGTCGAGAAACAGCGGTTCGCCCTGGCGCAGCATCACCGCTGGCAGCAGCAGAACCTCGCCCAGATCCGCACCGGCCAGGCCTGCCAGCAGGTCGGATCCAGTGAGCAGTCCGGTGACCACCAGATCCTGGCCCCAGTAGGGGCTGGGCAGGCCATGGAGTTTCAAGGTGAGCCCTTCGATGGCGTTGAGACGATCCACCACCGGTTGCAGGGCTTCGGCCACCAGGCGACCCACCACCCAGCTGAACCGCCGCGGGCGCTCCAGGGCGGCCGGCAGATCGGTGGTGGCCCGATCGAGTGCTTCAAGGAAGGCCCGGATGCTGCCCACCCCGTTCTCCTGCTGGGGCAGATCCTCGTAGCTGGCCCGTGGCGGCAGCGGCAGGCCAGCCATCAGATACCACTCATCTGAAAGCCAGGCAAAGCGGCTGCCGAGGCGGCGGTTGAACACCGCCTGCAGGGGTTCCACCTGGGCCACCACCGCCCGGGCCGCCGCCCGATCCACCGGCACCAGGGCATCGCTGGCGGGCCGGAAGCGGGTGAGCCCCACCGGCACCACGGCGGTGGAGAGCACCGCCGGCCAGTCGCCGCCGCCAAAGCCGGCCAGGTCCTCGAGGGTGCGCTCAAGGGCTGCACCATCATTGAGTCCGGGGCAGACCACCACCTGGGCGTGGATCTGCAGCTGTCTCTCCTGGAACCAGCGCAGCTGTTCGAGCAGCTGGCCGGCGCGGGGATTCAGCAGCAAGCGGGAGCGCAGCTCCGGATCGGTGGCGTGCACCGACACATAAAGAGGCGAGAGCCGCTGGGCCTCGATCCGTTGCCAATCGGCTGCCTTGAGATTGGTGAGGGTGAGATAGGAGCCGTAGAGAAAGCTGAGCCGAAAATCGTCGTCCTTGAGGTAGAGGCTGCGGCGCTTGCCGGGGGGCTGCTGGTCGATGAAGCAGAACGGACAGTGGTTGGTGCACTGGCGCAGACCATCGAAGAGGGCCTCGCTGAATTCCAGGCCCAGGCCATCGTCTGCATCCTTCTCCAGCTCCACCCGGTGCAGGCTGCCAGCGGGGTCCTGCACCTCGAGCACCAGTTCCTCCTCACCCACCAGGAGCTGCAGATCGATCAGATCCCGGGGGCGCACCCCGTTGATGCTCAGCAGGCGATCGCCGGGCTGGAAGCCGAGCTCCTCGCCAATCGAACCTGGCTCCACAGCGGTCACCAGCGCTGGCTGAAGCTGACCGGGCAGATCGGCGGCCAGGGCAATCCCGGCTGAGGGTTCATTCCACACCGCAAAGCTGCCGTCGTGCGGCGGCGGAAGGCAGCTCCAGTCTGGAGCCTGGCTTAGGGGGTTGGGCCCGCGCCCCTGCCCAGCCAAAGGAGAATGCCGGCGCCAAACAGCAGCCGATACAACACAAACACCCAGGTGCTGTGCTGCTGCAGAAAGCGCAGCAGCCAGGCGATCGCCAGCCACGACACCACTGCGGCCGACACGATCCCCACCAGCATCGGGATGGCACCGCCGTTGGCCGGGGTGCTGAAGGCCTGATGCAGTTCAGCCAGGCCAGCCAGGCTGATCGCGGGAATGCCGAGCAGGAAGGAGAAGCGGGCGGCGGCTGGGCGCTGCCAGCCGTCAAACAGGGAGGCGGTGAGGGTGCTGCCCGAGCGGGAGACACCCGGCACCAGGGCAAGGGCCTGGGCCAGGCCCACCAACAGGCCATCGCTGACTTTGACCTGATCGAGCTGGCGGCGGCGGGCCCCGAGCAGCTCTGCCAGGGCTAACAACGTGGCCATCACGATCGACACAACGGCGATCGAAGCCATGCTGCGCAGGGAAGACGTTTCGTAATCGGGCAGCCAGCGCTTGAGCGCCAGGCCTGCGGCCAGGATCGGCAGTGTTCCCAAGGCGATGGCCACACCCAGGCGGGCGGATGGATCCCGCCACTGGCCGTAGCGAAAGGCGCGGGAGATGCCAGCGGCAACCTCCGCCAGGTCTTGGCGGAAATAGGCCAGAACGGCGGCAATACTGCCTAGCTGAATCACGGCGGTGAAGGCCACCCCGGGATCCCCCCATCCCAACATCACAGGCACCACCTTGAGATGGGCGGTGCTGCTGATCGGCAGAAATTCTGTAAGTCCCTGCACAACGCCCAGCACCAGGGCATGCCAGCAGGCTTCGAGCAACCCCAGTGCTGCGGTTGGGGAGTCGGCCATGGGGCAGGGGCTGGCGGATCGGATCGAGAGAACCTATGCCGGCATCGCTCCGCAGGCCAGGACCACGGCGTTTAAGGTTGGGTCAAGTTTCTTCACATAACGCCTTGATTGCGGGCCGCCCCAGCCTCTCCGCCGTCTCCCTGGGGGGCCTGGCCTGGCCAGCGGCTCCTGCGGTTCCCAGCCCACTTGCCTGGTGGGCGGCCAGAGCTGCCGATGGGCGCCTGATGGTGTGGCTTTCGGCCCTGCTGGTGAGCCTGCCGGTTTTCCTGCAGGCGCCCTGGGTGCGGCTTGCCCCCATCTCGGCCCTGCTGTTCACGGCTCCCCTGTTGGCTGTTGGCATCAGCCTGGGTTGCGCCGCTCCGCGGCGCTGGCAGCAATTAGGGGTTCTGCTGGTGGGGTTCAGCGGCAGCTGGCTGGCGGGTTGCATTTTCTGGGGCTGGTGCCGCATGCATCCGCTCTGGCACCTGCCGATCGAGGCCATCGCCCTGCCCCTGGCGCTCGCAGGCCTGGGCAGTCGTTGGCGGCAGGCCGGAGCCTTCTACCTGGGCTCCCTGGCAGGCACCGCCTGCACCGATGCCGTGATGGCCATCAGCGGCATCATGCCCCTCTGGCCTGCAGTGCTCGCGGCCAATCCAGCCGATGCGGCCCTGCTGCTGCAGCAGGCTGCCCAGCAGGTGTGCACGCCGTTGCCGCTGCTCACCGTGCTGCTTGCCGCCTGGGGAATGCTGAGCCTCAGCCGCTGGCTCTGGCGCCAGGACAGCGCCCTGCGCCTGGCCGGCGCGGCCCTGGCCACAACCCTGGTGGTTGATGGGCTGTTCCTGCTGCTCGCCCTGCTGGCACCTGGGCTGAGCGGCCTGATCTGAATGCAGTTGGCGCTGCAGTCGTTCAAAGCTGGGCGCAGGCTCGAATTGAAGAACTGCAAAAGGGCGTAGGGCGATTGGCCGGCCCGCTGGTGTCGTCTGTAACGTTGATTGATGGTCCCGAAGCGGACCGGCCCAACCTCGACCTCTCGATCCGGTCATCCCAACGGAGTTCTGCAATGAAACGGCTGCTTGCCTGGTTGATGAGTGGAGTTGTGCTCGCCGGGCTGCTGCTGACCCTGCTGCTGCCAGAGCCGGCCATGGCCGTGGAACTGCGCAACCAGGCCGATGACAAAATCGCGGCCAGCCAGGGGAAGGTTGATCTCAACAACGCCTCGGTGCGGCGTTTTCAGAACTATCCAGGCATGTATCCCACCCTGGCCGGCAAAATCGTGCTCGGTGGGCCCTACGAGAGCGTCGATGACGTGCTCAATCTGGATCTGAGCGATCGCCAGCGCGAACTCTTCAATAAGTACAAAGAGAATTTCACCGTGACCCCACCGGCGATTGCTCTGAACGAGGGCTTCGACCGCATCAACGACGGCCAGTACCGCTAAGCCCATACCGCCGCAACGGCGGCAGCCCAACCCCAGTGCCGGTGCAGGACTAAATTCCCTCACCGGCTGAAACCGTCGGGATTCCCCGGCGGTTTTTTTGTTTTCATGACCCTGCAGCGGCTTTCCCCTCCAGCCACCGACCACTGGGATGTGGTGGTTGTGGGAGGCGGAGCGGCAGGACTGATGGCGGCCCTGGAGCTACCAGCACCCCTGCGGGTGCTGCTGTTGAGCAAGATCTCCGAGCCGGCGCCCCGCTCCGCCAGCCGCTGGGCCCAGGGCGGCATTGCCGCGGTGGTGAGGCCTGAAGACAGCTTTGCCAGCCACAGCGCCGACACCATGCGGGCCGGCGCGGGCCTCTGCGATCCCGAGGCCGTGCGATTGCTGGTGCACCAGGCCCCGGCCTGCGTGGAGCGGCTGCTGGCGCTGGGCATGGCCTTCGACCGCAACGAGCACGGCCTCAGCACCACCCTGGAAGCGGCCCATAGCCACCGGCGCGTTCTGCATGCCCAGGACCGCACCGGCCGAGCCCTTGTGGATGTGCTGGAGCACCACGTGCGCCAGCGGCCGGGCCTGGAGCAGCGCCAGGGTGTGGTGGCCATGCGGCTTTGGGTGGAGGGCGGGCGTTGCCTGGGCCTGCAGATCCTTGAGCAAGGGCGGCTGCACTGGCTGCGCGCCGGAGCCGTGGTGCTGGCCACCGGCGGCGGCGGCCACCTGTTCGCCAACACCACCAACCCGCCGGCCGCCAGCGGCGATGGCCTGGCGATGGCCTGGCAGGCCGGAGCGCTGGTGCGCGACCTGGAATTCGTGCAGTTCCACCCCACCGCCCTGATGCTGCCCGGTGCGCCCCACTTCCTGATTTCCGAGGCGGTGCGGGGCGAAGGGGCGCGCCTGATCGATCGCGCCGGCGCCAGTCCCGTGGCCGGACTGGCCGGAGCTGATCTCGCCCCCCGAGACCAGGTGAGCCGCGCCCTGGTGCGGCGCATGCAGGAACAGGGAGAAAGGCAGCTGTGGCTGGATCTGCGGCCCGTGGGACGCGAGCGGCTGGAGCGCCAGTTCCCCACCATCCTGGGGCGTTGCCGCGAGCTCGGGCTGGAGCCCATCGACGCCCCGATCCCGGTGGCTCCGGCTGCCCACTACTGGATGGGGGGCGTGGCGACCGATTCCCAGGCTGCCACCACCCTGGCGGGCCTCTACGCCATCGGTGAGGTGGCCAGCACCGGCGTGCATGGGGCGAATCGGCTCGCCAGCAATTCGCTGATGGAATGCCTGGTGTATGCCCGCCAGTTGCGGGCTCTGCAGCCTGAGCCTCTCGGCTCCGCAAACGCCTGGCGGGGTGAGACCCGCTGGCGCCCCTGGTCGCCCGGCGGCGCCGG
>JAWOHV010000004.1:0-9842 GCA_046484965.1 Prochlorococcaceae cyanobacterium | reverse complement strand
CAACAGCATCACCGTGGTATGTGGAGACGGCGGGTCGGCTGTGGTCTGTGGGTAAATGGAGCGGCTCAAGCCCGCTGAGCTGCTGAGTCCAATAGCCCAGTGACTGCTGATGGCTGCGGCGATCAAGGCCTTGGTGCTGGTCGGCGGCAAAATCGCCATAGTTGTATCGAATTGGCTCCAAGCCTGTCATGCCATCGAGCAAGGCGCCTCGATACAAATGGCTCAAGTCTCGGCTTAGCACCCCCCATGACCAGCCATCGGCGGCTGCGTGATGAACAACGAGCAGCAAAAGATGTTGATGGCTATTCGTTTGAATCAGTCGTGCTCGGAGGAGTGGTGGTTTACTCAGGTTGAAAGGCTTCCCCAGCTCTGCACGTACTAAATCGTTCACTGTGGTTGAAGTAAAGCCTCTCCCCATCGTTTCGGATTTCAGTGTTATGATGGCATCGTAATCGGGGCTTTGGTAGAGATTGCCATCGTCCATCTTAAGGGCTGAACGAAGTGGTAGATGCCGCTCCAGAATTCCATTAAGAGCGCTCTGAAGCGCCTCGATGTTCAGCGATCCGCGCAGGCCCCAGAGTGCGGCCATGTTGTAGGCCGCGTGAGCTGCATCGAGCTGTTCCAGGAACCAGAATCTTGCCTGGGAAGCAGATGCTGGATATGAGTGGTTATTTGTGTCCAGCCAATGTTTGGATCTTGTGTTAGTGCTTGGTTTTGATCCTTCAAGTTCAAGGCCTTTCTCGGCTAGTTCGGCGAGTGCTCTGATTGTTGGGGTTTCGAAAATGCGTGCAATTGGTATTCTTGTGCCCAGTTTCTGCTCGATTCTCGCCGCAACACGTGCGGCTGCGAGTGAGTGGCCGCCGAGATTGAAGAAGTTGTCATCCAGTTCAATGTGGTCGCGTCCCAGCACATGCTGCCATATCATTCTGATGTGCTGCTCTTTTGATGTCCACGAGCTTGTGGCATCCTCGTTATCATTTTCGTTGTCTGTCGATAGTGCTGGTAGTGAATTTCGATCGAGCTTCCCATTGGTTGTGATTGGAATTTGTTTCAGTTGTACGAAATGACTGGGTATGATGGCTGCCGCCAGCTTGGTGGCCAGAAACTTCTTAAGCCCCTCTGCTTTTGATGCATATGATGTTGCGGTTTCGCCACCTTCCTTGGTATTTTTTGGTGTCCAGTAGGCAACAAGCTGTGGAATTCCCGGTTTGTCTTCACGCCTGATCACAACAACTTGGCTAACCTCGGGATGGGCTTGCAATGCGCTCTCGATTTCACCGGGCTCGATGCGTTGCCCATGGAATTTGATCTGTTCGTCAACACGGCCATGGAAGATGAGATCTCCATCTTCATTCCATGCGGCAAGATCGCCTGAGCGATAGAGTCTTGAATCGAAGCTTCCTGGACCGGTATGTTCTACAAAGCGTTTTGCCGTCAGATCGTTTTGGCCTAAGTAACCTCTCGCTAGCCCCCTACCACTAATGTGCAGTTCCCCAATTACGCCGACGCCGCATCGGCATCCGGCTGGATCGAGCACCGCGACGTCTGTGCCTGCAATTGGTCTGCCGATTGGGGTGATCGGTCCCGAACGCACTTCGATTGGATGGGCGAGGCATTGGATCGTGGCCTCTGTCGGGCCGTAGCTGTTCAGAAAGCGGGCATTGCTCAACCCAGCCATGGTCTCAGCTAGGTCGTTCTCGAGGCGTTCTCCCCCCACCAGATACAACGAGGGCCTGGATGGCACAAAACCTGTTTCAAGGATGGCTCGCCAATGGGCTGGGGTCGCCAGGACACGTGTGCAGCGTTGTTCTTGAATCAGCCGCACCAAGCCGTTGAGATCCTGGCGCTGTTCCTGGTTGACGAGAATGACCTTGGCGCCACGGCTGAGCGGCAGGAGTGTTTCGAGCAGGCTGACGTCGAAGCCGATTGGGCTGTGTGCCAGCACCACCTGCTGTTGATCGAGCTGCCAGAGGTCGCAGAGGGAGAGGCAGCGATCGGCGAGGGCGGCATGGTCGACGGCAACGCCCTTGGGCGTGCCTGTGGAGCCTGAGGTGTAGAGGATGTAGGCGAGGGCCCCAAGTGGAACGTTTCTGTTGGGAGGCTCTGTGGGGAAGGTTGCGAGATGGCCCTGGTGTCGATCGAGCTGATCGAGGAGCACGGCGGTGGTTTCGATGCCGGCGAGCTGTTCGGCGAGGTGGAAGCAGGAGAGAATCAGCAGGGGCTTGGCATCCCTGCAGATTTGATCGAGCCTGGCGCTGGGGAGGCTGGGATCGAGGGGTAGGAAAGGGGCGCCGGATTTGAGCACGGCGAGCAGGGCGATCAGCAGCTCAGCGGAGCGCTCCAGGCAGATGCCGATCGGCTGATCGTTCCTGGCGCCTTGATCGATGAGCCAGTGGGCCAGGCGGTTGGAGCGTTGATCGAGCTGGGTGTAGGAGAGCTGCAGATCGTCTGCGACCAGCGCGATGGCATCGGGTGTGCGACGAACCTGCTGTTCGATCAGCTGCTGGATGCCGTCGATGGTGGCTGGCAGTTCCGGCCCCTTTGACCATCGCTGGATCTGCTCTTCTTCCTCTGGGGTGAGCAGGCTCAGGGTGGAGAGGGGGCGATCGGGATTGGCGAGGGCTTGTGCGAGCAGATTGAGCAGGTGAGCGCTCATTCGCTGGAGACGTTCAGCTTGGAAGAGCTCAGTTCTGTAGGTGATACGGGCCTTGATGGCCTGGCCATCGCGAACGAAGTAGAGATGGAGATCGAGAGGTGAGGCGTGTGCAGGAACAGGGAGTGGTTTGGAATCGAGGTCCTGGAGTTGGAGGTTGTGGTTCGGTAGTTCGAGCAGCTGGAGCAGAACCTGGATCAGGGGGTGTTGGTTGCGATCCCGTTGCGGTTGGAGCGCTTCCACCAACTCTTGGAACGGAATCTCCTGATGGTCGTAGGCGTTGATGCAGGTTGATCTGGCCTCGCGCAGGTGCTGGCGGAAGGATTGGGATTGGTTGAGCTGGAAGCGAATCGGGAGTGTATTGATGAAGCAACCAACGAGTTGCTCGAGATCGGGATGGTTTCGGCCCCATGTTGGAATGCCGATCGCGAAGTCGTTCTGGCGGCTGTAACGCCCTAGCAGGATGGCAACGAGGGAAAGGAACCCGATCTGGAGCGTCGCACCCTCCTGTTGACAGAGTTGATCAAGGCGTTGGGCCAGAGCGGGCGCGATCGTGAAATCAACAGCATCACCGTGGTATGTGGAGACGGCGGGTCGGCTGTGGTCTGTGGGTAAATGGAGCGGCTCAAGCCCGCTGAGCTGCTGAGTCCAATAGCCCAGTGACTGCTGATGGCTGCGGCCTTGATTGCCGATCTCTTCAGTCATTCCCGCGGCAGTAAGGCATTCACCACGTGCAGAATTGCTCGGGTCTGGCGACATTGAAGGTTCAGGCTGATCACAATCTCGAGTCTCAGCCGGTCTCATGGTTGTGTTATTGTGACCCTGGGAAGAGGGGCGGGAGAGTTCGAATGCAAAGCCTTAGAGTACTTTTACCGATTCCTTGCGCACCAGGTGGGGCTGGGCGCTCACCTTCAAAACTGGCCCCTTTGGTCGATCATTGGAGACGTTGACTGGGCATCCTCTCTGGTCCCCTAGTGTTGGGTGAATACTTTCCACTTGAGCCGGTTCAGCGGGTCTGCGAACCGGAGCTGATGGAAGTAAGCGAGCAGGCGCGGGCTTGCGCCTTCGCCAGGCGGCGCTGCAGTGCCCAGGTGCTCTAGGTGAAGGACCTGTGCCGGCCGCCTCCACACCGGACGAGGTGGCTGCCCAGTGGCCTGGCGGTGGACGCCGTGGAGGATCGCTACCTGGAGATCGCCGTACGCCTGGCCTAGGACGGCTGGCGCGTCAGTCCCCTGCGCCGCAGCTCACGCTGGAAGGCCTGAGCGAGGCTTTCCCCCTGCAGCTGCCCTTTCCACCAGCGCCCCACCGCCAGCAGCTTCCACACCAGCCAGCCGCTGCAAAGGGCCAGGCCCAGCAGGCGCAGGGGCGATTCGGGCAGCCAGGTGGTCATCGCACCGCTCCAAGGTCTGAAGGCTAGGCGCCTTGGTTATCAAACGAAGTCATCGCGCCGCATCCTTGGCATGGCTGCAATGCCTCGATCAGGGCGGCGGCGGATTAACGGTTTTGATCCCTAAGTAGGGCGAGGATGGCAGTTGCTGCAGGAACGTCATGGACATCGCTGACGCCCTGATCGAAGCACTGCTGCAGCGGCAGGTCCGCTGCGTCTACGGGGTGCCGGGGGACTACGTGCTCGGCCTGTTCGACCGCCTTGAACGTTCCCCCATCACCACGATCTGCACCGCCGGTGAGGAGGGGGCCGGCTTCGCAGCCGATGCCCATGCCCGGCTGCATGGGCTTGGCGTGGCTGTGGTCACCTACGGCGTGGGCGCCCTGAAGCTGCTCAATCCCGTGGCTGGTGCCTATGTGGAACGCTCGCCGTTGTTGGTGATCAGCGGTGCTCCCGGTGTGCGCGAATCGGATGAACATGCCCTCCTGCATCACCGCATCCGCGCCACCGACACCCAGGAGCGTTTCTTCCATGAGGTTTGCGCCGAAACGGCCTGCCTCGATTCCTGCCGCACTGCCGCCGGCAAGATCATCAAGGTGCTGGAGGCGATGCAACGTGAATCCCGTCCTGGATACCTCGAACTGCCGCGCGATTGCCTCGATCGTGTGCTGCCCTGGCCCCTGCCGCCGCTCACAGCTCCTCCTGCCGCACCATTGATCTCGGAGCTGCACCGCCTCAGCGGGCAGAACGTTCTCGATTGGCTGCGTCAACGGCAACGGCCGGTGGTGCTTGCTGGAGTGGAGCTGCATCGCTTCGGCCTGCAGGCGGCATTCCAGGCGGTGATCGAGCGGGAGGGCTGGCCCTTTGCAACGAGCCTTTCCGGCAAGTCGCTGTTGAGCGAGCGCCATCCCCAATATCTCGGGATCTACGAAGGTGCCATGAGCCGCAGCGAGGTGCGCGACGTGGTAGAGGGCAGCGATGGACTGCTGATTCTGGGCATGCCCCTGAGCGATATCGATACAGGGATCTTCACGATGCAGCTGGAGGCGGAGCACTGTGTGCGGGTGGAGATGGCCACCGGGCTGCGCTGGGCCAACGGCGATCAGGAAAGCCTTGATCCCACCATGCTGCTGCAGGTTTTGCGCGAGGCCCCAGGGCCTGCTGTCTCCGCCTCCCAGAGAGCGGTTACGGTGCCGAGTCCGCCGCCGCCGCAACCCTTTCAGCCCCGGCCGGCCACCCCGATAACCGTGCGTCGGCTGATCAACGCCATCGACGCCATGCTCAGCGCCGATTCAGTTGTGCTCGCCGATGTGGGTGACGCCCTGTTCTCAGCGGTGGATCTGCACCTTGTGGAGGCCAACGACTTTCTGACCAGCGGTTATTGGGGGTCGCTCGGCTTCGCCCTGCCCGCCGCGGTCGGTGCCTGGGGTGCCCAGCCCCAGCACCGGCCCTTCGTGCTGCTTGGTGATGGCTCCTTGCTGATGAGTGCCATCGAGCTGGCCACCCTGGCCCGCTACCGCATCCCGGCCATCGTGGTGGTGTTCGACAACAAGGGCTACGGCACGGAGCGGCCGATGCTGGATGGACCTTTCAACGACGTGGCGCCGATCGATCACGTGGCGCTTGCCGCTGCGATGGGACTGGTGGCAGCCCGGCGGGTTGAGCTGGAGGAAGAGTTTTGGGCGGCCTTGCAGGATTTCATGGCCGTGAATAGCGGCCCGGTGCTGATCAGTGCCGTGATCGATCCCGCCGATGCCTCCGACGCCCTCCGCAATCTCACCGCCGCCATGGCGCAGCGGGTGCATCGGTAGGGCTCGCGGGAACCTGCCTTACGCCTTGCCTTCTTTGAAAGCAAAATCAGAGGCCGCAGCCGCGCCTTCTCCTCTCCAGCAGCTGGGGCTCTAGAAACGCCAGGGTGCTGCCGCTGGCACGCCAGGCGGTGATCCGCAGGGCGTCTCGGGCTGCGCTCAGTGGCCCTTCCCGCAGCCGATGCAGCATCTCCGGTGGTGCAGGCGGTGCTGCCACTGGGGTGACCCGAATTCCTCGGCCGCCTAGGGCCAGCTGGGCCGCAAGCCCCGCCCGAGGTAGGTGCTCCCGGTCGCTCACCAGCAACACCTCGGCCACGGGCCAGGGTGATGCGGGGAGCCATTGGGCCAGGGCTGTCATCTGGGTTGCCGTATCGAACCCCTGTTGCAACAGCTCCACAGGCCCCTGCTCCTGGCTCAGCGCCGCTGGTGTGGTGGCGTAGCGCAGTGTTGCCGGGCAGATGATCAGAAGCAGCGGCGCTTGCCGTTGACGCTGCAGCCGCCGACCTCCTTCGAGGCGGTGGTAACCATCGAGGACCACCACCAAGGGCCCTCCGTGCGCAGGCCAAAGGGGTGGTCGAACCAGGGGCCAGACCAGCCACCCCAAAACCAAGGGGAGCAGCAGCTTGGACAACAGTTTGCGCAAGCCTGCAGAGAACGGGTTTGGAACGGTTGTTCCTGAGCTTGGCCGAGCCACGGGCCTATCGCCGATTTCTGCGCACGGGCATGGGCTCGCTCAGTACCCCGAGGACCCTTGCGGCGGCTTGCTCACGGGCATCCGCTCCAGGTAGGCGCTGACGGCGATCGGTTGGCCCTGGATGTAGCCCACCGGCAGCCAGAGGTCGCCGGCCGCAGAGGCGAAGTGGATTTCCCAGTGGTAGAAGCCGGTATAGGCGCGCGGGTCGTCCTTGAGCAGCGCGGCATAGGCGAGCACGGCGCGGCCGTAGTGGTCGCTGTTGTTGTAGCCCCAGAGCCCCTTGCGGATGTCCTTGAGGCCGCCGCGGCGCACCAGGTAGCGGGCTGCGGCCTGAATGGCGTCGTGGGGATCGCTGATATTGCCCTGGCCGATGCCGGGCTCGCTCCAGGTGGTGGGCAGGAACTGCATCGGGCCGCGGGCATCGGCCACCGAGATGCCATCGATGCGGCCCATGCCGCTTTCCACCAGGTTCACCGCCGCCAGCACCTCCCAGGGGATGCCCGTGGCCGCCGCCGCCTTGCGGTAATGGCTGAGCAGTTGCTGCGGCGGCTCCGGCGCAATGATCCGCCAGGCCGGCAGGCGCTCGGGCCGCCGCTGGCCGCGGTGCATGGCCAGAAAGGCGCGTCGGGCTTCCAGATGGCGATCGAGCACCTGCTGCCAGCGCGCCGGCAGGGAGATACGTACGGCGGCGGCCTGTTCGCTGCGGTGGGCCAGCACTCGGTAGATCACCTGCTGCTGGTGGCCCAGGGCCGGTAGGTCAGCGGCTGCTGTGGCCGGCGAGCGCAGGGCCTCCTCCACGGCTACCAGCAGGGCGGCCAGGGCCGCAGGATCGGCAGGCAGCAGGGGGTAATGGCGGCCATCGCTGCTGCGGGGCAGGGCCGGATCGCTGGGCAGGACCAAGCTGGCGCTGCTGCTCTTGCTGGCGCTGCTGCCCTGATCCTGGGGGGGCGGTATCTCCATCGGCCGCTTTGCGGCCAGAGCTGCGGCGACACCGCCGCTGATCAGCAAGGCGGCGGCAGCCAGCCGCAGGTCGAGCCGGCGCCAGGGTTGCGGAGGCGTTTTGGGTGGCGTCATCAAGGCCAGCTCTGCCGATCCTTACGCTACTGGGGGAGAGCCTCAAAGCTCCAGCAGGAAGCCATCGCGGCGGTGAAAATCGGGCTCAGGGCCTGGGTGGGCCAGGGCCCAGTAGCTGAGGCTCAGATCACGCTGCTGCAGCACGGCGGTGATCGCCAGCTCCAGGTGGCCTGCGCCGGCCAGCGCCGGCGGTAGCGGCAGCTCCAGCTGCAGTTCCAGCAAGCCTTGCGTTAAGTCTTCAGCTGCCGGCTGCGGCGAACCCAGCTGCAGGGGCAGGGCCGACAGCGCCGCTTCGGGTGCCAGGCCCTTGCGATAGCCGTCCAGCCGGTAGAGGTTCCAGTGGCCTGCGGGCGAGAGGTTGAGCTCCCAGTAGGTCTCGCTGCCGGCCTCGGCCAGGAACGCTTCGAAGCAGGTGGTCTGCCAGAGCCCGTCGCGCCGCTCGGCGCTGGCGGCCGGCGCGGGAATCAGCAACTCCTGCAGCGGCCCGCTCAGGCGGTAGTGAAGCAACAGTGCCTCGCCCGTGCGTGCCACCGTGCCCTCCAGGTTCAGTCCGGCCGGGATGCCACAGGCGCTGAAGGGCACCAGGGCGAAGGACCTCTGGGTGCTGTTTGCGCTCATGGGGCCTTGGGGCGGCACTGCTGCACGATCGCTTCAAGGGCTTCGGCCTGGGCTTCGATGCTTTCGGTGAGGCGGAACTGCACCATGGCCCTCTCGAGGTTGTGGCCGGGGTGGCTGGTGCGGAAGTACACGTCGCCGGCCAGATGGTCGCTGAAGAAGCGCACACCCAGCTCGAAGCTGATCAGGCGCGCTGAAGCCACGATGTAGCGGTAGTCGGCGTCGCTCATAAAGCCGCTGGCCACACCCAGGTAGCCCCTCAGGATGGCTTCGGCCAGCCCCAGATCGAAGCGCACAGCGTTGAGGTCGCGGCTTTCCTCGCCGGCCGGATTGCAGGCCGAGCGCAGGCAGTCGCCGATGTCGTAGTGCAGCAGGCCGGGCTTGATTGTGTCCAGATCAACCAGGGCAATGGCCTGGCCGCTGGGGGCATCGAAGAGCAGGTTGTTGAGCTTGGGATCACCGTGGATTGGCCGCAGCTGCAGTTCACCGCGGCCGAGGGCGTCCTCCAGCACCGAGGCGAAGGCCTCGCGTTCGGCGATGAAGCTTTGGCACCAGCGGCTGCGCTCGCAGCTGACAACCTCGCTCGCCGCCAGCTGCTGGTGGTAGCGGGCCACAACGGTGGGCGTCACGTGGAAGCCCTCCAGCGTGTCGGCCAGTTGGGCGGCGGGCAGGTCGTGGATGAGCAGGTGAAAGAGGCCCAGCCCGATGCCCACTTCCCGAGCCAGGTTGGGATCGTTGAGCCGCTCGTGGCAGCTGGCGTTCTCCACGAAGCTGAGGCTCCGCCAGATTTCGCCGTTGTGTTCCACCCAGTTCTGGCCGCTGGCGCGGTCGCAGAGCAGCCGGGGCATCTGCCAGCAACGCCCACCAAGTTCCGGAACGCCGGCGGCCAGCCGGTTCTGCACGTGCTTGGCCACGGCGGCGATGTTGGCGAGCACCTCTTGCGGCTGGCGGAACACCTGGGTGTTGAGGCGCTGCAGCACCGCATGCCGCTCGCCCGGCCCGGAGAGCTCCACCAGGTAGGTGTCGTTGATGTTGCCGTTGCCCAGGGGGCTTACCCCCAGCACCGCACCGGCCGGCTGGAAGCGGGCGGCGATCGCCTCGATCGCCTCAACATCGCTATCGCTCTCTGCGCGAGCCTGGGCCATGGTCACGGCGGCGGCAGATACAGGGTCTTCAACCCTGTCACCGATCGGCGCTCTGGGCGAGTGGCCTGGTGCCAGAGCAGTCGAGTGGTCTGGTGCCAGAGCAGTGAGCGCCCTGATTTTCCTGCATGCTGCAGCAGAGATTCGAGGAAACCGCCATGGACAGGCACGGTCGCTGGCACCTCGAGCGCCACCGCTCCCACCGGGCCGGTTGGCTGCGGGCGGTGGTGCTGGGGGCCAACGACGGCACGATCTCGGTGGCCAGCCTGGTGGTGGGTGTGGCGGCCGCCGGGGCCTCCCGAGGCCAGATCCTGGTTTCTGGTGTAGCCGCCACGGTGGCTGGTGCCCTTTCGATGGCCGCCGGTGAGTTTGTGTCGGTGCAGTCGCAAGCCGACACCGAGGCCGCCGACCTGGCCCGTGAACGGCAGGAGCTGGCGGAGAACCCGGCGGCCGAACTCGAGGAGCTCGC
>JAWOHV010000199.1:0-2671 GCA_046484965.1 Prochlorococcaceae cyanobacterium | reverse complement strand
CCGGCGATGCAAGCCTCGATGTGTTCGGCAACAACAGCTGCTGGTTGCTGCCGCGAGCGGGCGCAAGGGCTGGCCAGGCCCTGTGCTTTGCCATCGGTCCCACCGAGTGTGAGCTTTGCGGACCCTGCTTCGATGCCGAGGGCCGCACGCTGTTTCTGGCGGTGCAGCACCCAGGTGAAGGCCAGGGGGTGCGCCAGGGGAAGGCAGTAGAAGCTCAGGCCCACAGCCTGGTGGACCGCAACGGTCAACGCTTCGAGCAGCTGCGCTGGGTGCCGCTCGGCTCCAACTGGCCATCGGGCGTGCCCGGTAGGCCGCCTAGGCCCGGGGTTGTTGCCATCCGACGACTCGACGGCAACCCCCTGCTCAACTGAGCGGCATCTGCGCGTTCGGCGGGGTTGGAGCTGGAGATCGCCTGGGGGTCTTGTGCCGGGCAGCAATGGCCCCAGACCTCAAGCACCCCGCCACTGGTGAATCGGCGCCGCCCTGGTGCCAATGGGCTGCTCCAGCACGGCATTCATGACGGCGACCTGCTGGTGATCGACCGCAGTGTTGAGCCCTGCTCCGGTGGCGCCTGAGGGCGCTCTTGGCGCAGCGCTCCTTTTGAGAGCATGGTGCGGCCGCCAGCTGCCCCTGCTGTGACCGACGCCCTGCCCAAGACCTACGACCCGCAGGGCACCGAAGCCCGCTGGCAGCAGGCCTGGGAGCGCAGCGGTGCCTTCCACCCCGATCCCGGCGCTCCCGGCGAACCCTTCAGCGTGGTGATCCCGCCGCCGAACGTGACCGGCAGCCTGCACATGGGCCACGCCTTCAACACGGCCCTGATCGACACGATCGTGCGCTTCCAGCGCCTGCGCGGCAGAAACGTTCTGTGCCTGCCCGGCACCGACCACGCTTCGATCGCCGTGCAGACGATCCTCGAGAAGCAGCTCAAGGCGGAGGGCAAGCGGAAAGAAGACCTCGGCCGTGAGGCGTTTCTGGAGCAGGCCTGGGAGTGGAAGGCAGGCAGCGGCGGCACGATCGTGGGCCAGCTGCACCGCCTGGGCTATTCGGTGGACTGGCAGCGGCAGCGCTTCACGCTCGATGCCGGCTGCAGCGCCGCGGTGATCGAGGCCTTCAACCGCCTGCACGAGCAGGGCCTGATCTACCGGGGTGAATACCTGGTGAACTGGTGCCCCGCCTCCGGCTCGGCGGTGAGCGATCTGGAGGTGGAGATGAAGGAGGTGGACGGCCACCTCTGGCACTTCCGCTATCCGCTCTCGGGCGGCCCTGCGGCCGATGGCCGCACCCACCTGGAGGTGGCCACCACCCGTCCGGAAACCCTGCTGGGCGACACCGCCGTGGCGGTGAATCCCAAGGACCCGCGCTATGCCGATCTGGTGGGCCAGACCCTCAGCCTGCCGCTGGTGGGCCGCCAGATCCCGATCGTGGCCGACGACCACGTGGACGTCGAATTCGGCACCGGCTGCGTCAAGGTGACCCCCGCCCACGACCCCAACGACTTCGCGATTGGCCAGCGCCACGACCTGCCGCTGATCACGGTGATGGCCAAGGACGGCTCGATGAACGAGGCCGCCGGACGCTTCGCCGGGCTGGATCGCTTCGAGGCGCGCAAGGCGGTGGTGGCCGCCATGGAGGCCGAAGGCTTCCTGGCGCGTGTGGAGCCCTACCGCCACAGCGTGCCGTTTTCGGATCGCGGCAAGGTGCCGGTGGAGCCGCTGCTCTCCACCCAGTGGTTCGTGAAAACGGAGCCCCTGGCCGCCCGCTGCCGCGAGGCCCTGGCCGCCGCCGCGGGGCCGGATCCCCGCTTCGTGCCGGAGCGCTGGAGCAAGGTGTATCGCGACTGGCTCACCGATATCCGCGACTGGTGCATCTCCCGCCAGCTGTGGTGGGGCCACCGCATCCCCGCCTGGTTTGTGGTGAGTGAAACCGGCGGTGCCATCACCGACAGCACCCCCTATGTGGTGGCCCGTGATGAGTCGGAAGCCCGCGCCAAGGCGGAGGCGCAGTTCGCCGGAGGTGTGCACGCCCATCCGGTGCTGCTGGAGCAAGACCCCGACGCCCTGGACACCTGGTTCTCCAGCGGCCTCTGGCCCTTCTCCACCCTGGGCTGGCCCGATGCCGAGGCGGCGGATCTGGCCCGCTGGTATCCCACCAGCGTGCTGGTGACGGGCTTCGACATCATCTTTTTCTGGGTAGCCCGGATGACGATGCTGGCCGGCGCCTTGATGGCTGAGGGCGGCGCTGGCTCGGCGGCCTGGATTCCCTTCCGCGACGTGTACATCCACGGCCTTGTGCGCGATGAACAGAATCGCAAGATGAGCAAATCGGCGGGCAACGGCATCGACCCGCTGCTGTTGATCGAGCGCTACGGCGCCGATGCCCTGCGCTTTGCCCTGGTGCGCGAGGTGGCTGGCGCCGGCCAGGACATCCGCCTCGACTACGACCGCAATGCCGGCACCTCCGCCACGGTTGAATCGGCGCGCAACTTCGCCAACAAGCTCTGGAATGCCAGCCGCTTCACCCTGATGAACCTGGGCGGGGAGACGCCGGCTTCGCTGGGTGAACCGGATCCGGCCGCGCTCCAGCTGGCCGACCGCTGGATCCTCTCGCGCCTGGCCCGCGTCAACCGCGAAACCGCCGAGCGCTACGGCAGCTACGGCCTCGGCGAGGC
>JAWOHV010000190.1:0-26837 GCA_046484965.1 Prochlorococcaceae cyanobacterium | reverse complement strand
GCGAACGACGCCGCGAGGTAGAGCAACGCCAGCGGCTTGAACAGAAACTCAAGACCAGCCTGACCGCAGCCGCTGTCGCCCATGAGATCCAGCAGCCCCTCGCGGCCATCCTGCTGAAGTGCCGCCTGGCCGCCCATGATCTGGCCGCCATTCCCCCTGCTGACGCCACAACCGTTCTGCAACAGCGTCTGAGCTCGCTCACCGCCGATGCCGAACTGGTGGTGACCACCGTGGAGAGGATGCGCCTGCTGCTCCGCAACGTGGAGACCATCCACAGCTGCGTGGATCTGTCGGCCATCCTGCGCAGCGCACTGGTGGTCATGCGCAGCGAGATCGAGACGCAGCAGGTGCAGCTCAGCGAAGCGGGGCTCGAACAGCCCTCTAAACTCCAGGGTGACAGCGCCCAGCTGCAGATGGCGGTTGTGAATCTGCTGCGAAACGCTCTCCAGGCGATGGAGAACCAGCGTCCGTCCACCCGGAGGATCCGGGTAGAGCTGCAGCACCAGCCCGGCGAGGTGAATGTTGTGGTGGCCGACAGCGGGCCTGGTTTCCCCCCGGATCACCGCTGTGACACCAGCTGGGAATTGCTGAAGAGTTCCAAGGCCACAGGCATGGGACTTGGGCTGTTCCTCGCCCAGACCGCCGCCGCCAACCATCGCGGCCGGCTGCGCATCGGCCGCAGCGCAACGCTCGGCGGCGCTGAAGTGGTGCTCGAGCTTCCGCTCAACGTCAGTTGATACACTCACGTCCTGGGCATTGGCCCTTACGTCGTTTCAGAAATTCGGACATGTCCCGGGTCTGCCAGCTCACCGGCAAGCGCGCCAACAACGGCATGGCCGTGTCGCACTCCCACGTGCGCACCAAGAAGCTGCAGCAGGTGAACCTGCAGGAGCGCCGCCTCTGGTGGGCCGAGGGCAACCGCTTCATCAAGCTGCGCGTCTCCACCCGCGCCCTCAAGACCATCCAGAAAAAGGGCCTCGGCGCCTACGCCAAGGAGCTCGGCGTCAATCTGGCCAAGATCTGACCAGCCAGCCCCCGCCTCTCCCCGCCAGCTAAACCGATGAACAGGCGAGAGCTGCTGGGATGTCTCGGCCTGTTTCCCCTGGTCTTGGCGTTGCATCCAGCTGAGGCCCTGGCCTTGGGTGGGGTTCTGCCGCCCCTCGATCAGCCCGCTCCTGACTTTGATCTGGAGGGCGTGTTGCCCTCAGGCAAGGGCAAGGCCTCCAAGGCCGTGGTTGGACAGCGCTCCCTGGCGGATTTCGGTGGCCGCTGGTTGGTGCTCTATTTCTATCCCCGTGATTTCACCGGCGGCTGCACCCTCGAGGCCCGCGGTTTCCAGCGCGACCTTGTCGCCTTCCACCAGGCCGGAGCGGAGGTGGTGGGTATCAGTGCCGATGATCCCGAATCCCACGCCTCTTTCTGCGGCAGCGAGGAGCTCACGTTCCCGTTGCTTTCCGATCCCGGCGGCCAGGTGAGCCAGAGCTACGGCTCCTGGATCGCCCCCTTCTCCCAGCGCCACACCTTCCTGATCGACCCCGAAGGCATCCTGCGCTCCAACTGGCTTGCCGTGCGGCCCCAAGGCCACAGCCAGGAAGTGCTCGAGGCCCTGCGCAAGCTGCAAACCACCCCGCTCTCTCGATCAGCGCAAGGGTCGCCGCAAGCCCAGGGCTGAATCCCCTTTCCAGCCCCCTTGCGATTGCCCTGGCCCAGATCGACCTGGCTCAGAAGTTGATTCCCATGCCCCAACGCCGCCAGGTTCTCCAATGGTTCGCTGCCCTGGCCCTTGGGGGGGCAGGTGCCCTGCAGGCCGGCAATTCACAGCGGCCCCCCGGGGCACGGCTACGGCTGCTGGCCGTTGCCGATACCGGCAGCGGTGACAGCAACCAAAGAGCCGTGGCGCTGCAGATGGCGGCGGTCCATCGGCTGCGTCCCGTTGATCTGGTGCTGCTGGGGGGTGACAACATCTATCCCAACGGTGACCTGGCAAGGCGGCAGGCCACTTTTGAGGCCCCCTATCGGGAGCTCCTGAGCGCGGCTGTTCCCTTCCACGCCGTGCTCGGCAACCACGACATCCGCAGCGCCAACGGCGATCCCCAGCTTGCCTACCCCGGCTTCGGCATGGCTGGCCGCTGGTATGCGCTGCGGCGATGACCCGGGCCTGATCAGCAGGCTCGAGCCCCTCTTCGCCCAGCACGGCGTGCAGCTCTACATCCACGGCCACGACCACCACTACGAACGCAGCCATCCGATTGCCGGCACCACCCACCTCTGCGTGGGCGGCGGTGGCGCTTCACTGCGGCCGGTGCTCGCGGGCCGTCGCACGGCCAGGGCCCTCAGCCGCCACAGCTTTGCCGAACTTGAGTTCGAGGGCGGCCAGCTGCAGCTGCAGACCTGGGACAGCCGTGGAGCCTTGATCGATCGGGCTACCCTGCCTTCAACCTGAAGCTGAGCCTGAGTTGCTGCAGGTCAGCTGCTGCAGCAGCGCATGATGCACGGCGCTGGTCTGCTGCAGGGCCTGCAGCCTCGAGGCCGCAGGCGGCTGGTCGAGGCAGCTGCGCCAACTGCCCAGCAGCTGCTTGGCGAGTGCCTTGCCATCGCAGCCGAGATCACGGCAGGGGCAGCCGATCGCCTCGGCGGCGGCGCGCACTTTGGGGTCGTAGCTGAGGGCCGCCAGCGGTGCGCCGGCAAGGGCCGCCAGGATCAAGGCATGCAGGCGCATGGCGATCACCAGCCCGGCCCCTTGGAAAATCGCCTGGGCTGCCTCCGGGTCGGCTGCTTGCAGCTGGCGACTGCGAGCCAGCAGCGCCGCCGGCACCAGATCAGCCGCCTGCAGCTCCGCCAGCAACGAGCTGTCCTGATCCTGGTGAAACGGCAGCCAGAGCACCTCACGCTCGCCGCTGTCGGCCAGCTGCGCCAGCGCCTCCAGGTAGGGCCGCCAGGCCTGCCCCTGCAGCAACGGCGTCGGCCGCCAGCAAACCACAATCGCTCCGCCGGGCCCCTGCCAGCTGCGTGCCGGCAACGCCCACACCGGATCACTGCCCAGTTGGCCATCGATCCCCCATCGCTGCGCCAGAGCAGCTGAGGCGGGATCGCGCCAGCTGCAGGCAGTGGCCAGGGGCAGCAGGGCCCGCACCAGCGCCCTGCTGGCCCGGCGCCGCAATGGCCCCAAGCCCTGGCCCCAGAGCAGCACCGGCTTGGCCTGCAGCCGTGCCGTCGTGATCAGAGCTGCGTAGTAGAGCAGGCTGCGGAAGCTGGTGGAATCCTGCAGCAGGCTGCCGCCCCCCAGCACCAGCGCATCACAGCTCCCCAGGGCCCGCAGCACCGCAACCAGGGAGCGGCGCGGCACCGTGTCCACGCGGAAGCGCTGATGCAGCTGCTGCTGATCGAAAGCCGTCACCAGCGGCCTGCAGCCAGCCGGCAACTGCTGCAGCAGCGCAGCCAGCAGGGCGTCATCGCCGAGGTTGTGCTCGCCGTAGTAGCCGCAGAGCAGCGGCCGGCAACTGTTCTGACCCATCGCTGCTGCCCAGGCCGGTGGCTCCGATCTTTACATTGCAGCCTGGTGATCTC
Organism: Prochlorococcaceae cyanobacterium; assembly: GCA_046484965.1. Classification (GTDB taxonomy): domain Bacteria; phylum Cyanobacteriota; class Cyanobacteriia; order PCC-6307; family Cyanobiaceae; genus JAWOHV01. The sequence goes on along the minus strand of JAWOHV010000190.1, from coordinate 23,270 downwards.
CCCCGATGCACGCCCTTTCGCTTCCCACCTGGTGGATCCATCTCACCTCGGTGCTGGAATGGCTGCTGGCGATTCTGCTGCTGCAGCGCTGGTCGATGCGCCCCGGGGAGGAAGCCTGGCGCTGGCTGGCCCTGGCCATGCTGCCGGCCCTGGTGAGCGCCATGGCCGCCTGCACCTGGCACCTGTTCGACAATCCACCGGAGCTCTACGGCCTGGTGGTGCTGCAGGCCTTCACCACCCTGGTGGGCAATGTCGCCATGGCCGCCGCCGCCTGGCGCCTCCTGCCAGCCCAGCCGCGATGAGCGAGTCTTTCGCCGCAGCGGCCCAATCTCTGCTGGAGCGGCTGGCTCAGTTCGATCCTTCGCCCCTGTTTTCGCTCTCGCTGCTGCCCTACCTGGCCTTCCTCTGGTGGGCGCAGCGCAGCAAGCGCTTTCCGCGCCTAGCCCTGCTGGGTTTCCGCATGACCCTGGTGTTTGTGGCGGTCACGATCGTGGCCGCCGTGGTGGCCGAGCGTCGCTACGGCAAACTTCTCGCCGATGTGGATTGGCTGCATGGCTCTGCCGAGTCGCTGCTCACCCTGAGCAACCTGCTGGTGCTGCTTGGCTTCCGCAGCCTCGGCCAGGCGGGCGTGGAAGGCGCACCAGCCGATGAACAAGTCTTAAGCAGCGTGGTGGCGGGCAGTCCCGCCCCGGAAGATGGGGCGTCGGCATCCGCACCATGATGGTTCCCCTTCTGGCTCTGGCCCCCGCCACGGTTTCCTGGTCTCCGAAAATGGGGCTGGTGATGATCGTGTGCAACGTGATCGCCATTGCCATCGGCAAGGCCACCATCAAGCAGCCCAATGTGGGCCTGGCGCTGCCCAGCCCCAGTCTGTTTGGCGGCATGAGCCATGGCGCCATGCTGGGCACGATGAGCCTGGGTCACATCCTCGGCATCGGCGCCATCCAGGGCCTCGCCGCCCGCGGCGTGCTCTGAAGCTTCTGAATTCTTCTGAAGCGGCGATGGCGCTCAGACCGCCATCGCCACCGTTGAGCGCGGAGGGTTGCCCTGGCTGGTGCCAAAACGGGCCAGGATCCGATCCGCCATCTGGGCCGGGGTGAGCCCAAGAGCTTCCTTGCTCTGCTCGGGGCTGGCGTGGTCCACCAGCTGATCGGGAATACCGATGCGCAGCACGGGCACGAGCACATCGTTGTCGTTGAGGGATTCCACCACGGCAGCACCAAAACCGCCTGCCAGCGCTCCCTCCTCCATCGTGACAACACGCCCGATGCGGCGGGCCATCGGCAGGATCAGGGCCTGATCCAGTGGCCGCAGGAAACGGGCATTGATCACCGCTGCCCGCAAACCCTGCTCATGGAGCAGGCCAGCAGTGGCCATCGCAGGGGCAACCATGGCGCCGTAGGCCACGATCAGCAGGTCGTCGCCGTCGGCGAGCAGCTCTCCACGGCCGATCTCCAGGGGTTGCCAGCCTTCATCCATCAACGGCACCCCTTCGCCTTCGCCACGCGGAATGCGGATCGCGCAGGGACCGCTGTGGTGGATCGAAGTCACCAGCATGCGCTGCAGCTCGGCCTCGTCCTTAGGGGCCATCACCGTGAAATTGGGCACGGCCCGCAGATAGCTGATGTCGTACTGACCCTGATGGGTGGGTCCATCGGCGCCCACGATGCCGGCCCGGTCGAGAACGAAGGTAACCGGCAGGTTCTGAATGCCCACATCGTGGATCAGTTGGTCGTAGGCCCGCTGCAGAAAGGTGCTGTAGATCGCCACCACCGGCTTGAGGCCCTCGCAGGCCATGCCTGCCGCCATCGTCACGGCATGCTGTTCGGCGATACCCACATCGAAATACTGTTGGGGAAGCGCCTTCTCCAGCAGGTCGAGGCCGGTGCCAGTGGCCATCGCCGCCGTGATCCCCACCACGGTTGGATCCTGCTCACACAGTTGCACCAGGGTCTGGCCGAATACCTTGCTGTAACTGGGGGGTTTGGGTTTGCCGGAGGGGTAGGCCTTGCCGGTGGCCAGGTCAAAGGCCGATTGGGCGTGGTAACCCACCTGGTCGGCTTCGGCGTAGGGGTAACCCTTGCCTTTGGTGGTGGCCACATGCACCAGCACCGGGCCCTCGGTGCGATGGGCCTGCTCGAAGGTGCGCACCATGCCGGCGATGTCGTGGCCATCGATCGGACCGATGTAGGTGAAGCCAAGCTCCTCGAACACCGCCCCAACCTTGGGCACCGCCAGCCGCTTCATGCTCTCTTTGAGCGTTTTGAGCTCCAGCGGCAGCTCGCCATGCAGGAAGGGCAGATGCTTGATCGCCTCTTCGGCGTTGCCGGAGAGGAACTGCAGCGGCGGACTGAGCCTCATCCGGTTGAGATAGGTGGATAGGGCCCCCACCGGCGGACTGATCGACATGTCGTTGTCGTTCAGCACCACCAGCAGCTTCGTTTTCGGCAGGTGACCGGCGTGGTTGATCGCCTCGAGGGCCATGCCGCCGGTGAGGGCGCCATCACCAATCACGGCGACGCATTTGAACGATTCGCCGCGACGGTCGCGGGCCAGGGCCATGCCCAGCGCCGCCGAGATCGAGGTGGAGGCATGGCCTGCACCAAAGTGGTCAAAGCGGCTTTCGCTCCTTTTGAGATAGCCCGCCACGCCGCCGCGCTGGCGCAGAGAATCGAAATTGGTGAAGCGACCCGTAATCAGTTTGTGGGGGTAGGCCTGGTGGCCCACATCCCACACCACCTTGTCGCGGTCGAGGTCGAGGGTTTGGTAGAGGGCGAGGGTGAGCTCCACCACCCCCAGGCCCGGGCCCAGGTGGCCGCCACTGGTGGAAACCACCTCCAGGTGCCGCTCCCTGATCTCACGCGCGATGCCCTCGAGTTCTGCGTTGCTGAGGCCGTGCAACTGATTTGGGTGGCTCAGCTCGCTGAGGTGCATGCTCCGCCTGGATCGAGGGAAGCAATCTAGGGGGTCGGATCAGGGGGATGGCTGCATCGGCAACCGTTTGTCCACGGCAGCCGCCATCTCCCTTGGCAGACTGGCGCCATGACCCATGTTCGGCCGGATCCCGAGCCCCCCCTGGCCAGCCCATACCTGCAACGGATCCTGCGGGCCCGCGTCTACGACGTGGCAATCGAAACACCGCTGGATTCGGCACCCAATCTCTCGGCCCGCCTCGGCAACCGGGTGCTGCTCAAACGCGAGGATCTGCAGCCGGTCTTCAGCTTCAAGCTGCGCGGCGCTTACAACAAGATGAGCAGCCTCAGCGCCAGCGAGCTGGAGCGGGGCGTGATCACCGCCAGTGCCGGCAACCATGCCCAGGGTGTGGCACTGGGCGCCCGCAAACTTGGCTGCGCCGCCGTGATCGTGATGCCTGTCACCACCCCGGCGATGAAGGTGCGCTCGGTGGTCGCCCTTGGCGCCGAGGTGGTGCTCCATGGCGACACCTACGACGAGGCCTGCGCCGAGGCCAGAAGGCTCGAACTGCAACGGGGCCTCAGCTTCATCCACCCCTTCGATGATCCGGAGGTGATCGCCGGCCAGGGCACGATCGCCGTGGAAATCCTGCGGCAGTGCTCCGAACCTCCCGATGCCATCTATGTGGCCGTCGGCGGTGGCGGCTTGATCGGCGGCATCGCCGCCTATGTGAAGAGCCTCTGGCCCCAGATGCAGGTGATCGGGGTGGAGCCGGTCGATGCCGATGCCATGTCGCGGTCGCTGGCCGCCCGCCAGCGAATCCGGCTGGAGCAGGTGGGCCTTTTTGCCGATGGCGTGGCCGTGCGCCAGGTGGGCGAGCACACCTTCGCCCTGGCCCAGCGGTATGTGGACCGCATGTTGACCGTGGACACCGATGCCATCTGCGCGGCCATCAAGGATGTGTTCGAAGACACCCGCTCGATCCTGGAACCCGCCGGTGCCCTGGCGGTGGCCGGCATGAAGGCCGATGTGCAGGCCCGGGGCCTCGAGGGCCTCACCCTGGTGGCGGTGGCCTGCGGCGCCAACATGAACTTCGACCGGCTGCGCTTCGTGGCCGAGCGCACCGAAATCGGCGAAGACCGCGAAGCGATGCTGGCGGTGGAGATCCCGGAGCAGAGCGGCAGCCTGCGGCGCTTCTGCGCTGTGCTGGGCCAGCGCAGCCTCACCGAATTCAGCTACCGCCTCGCCGATCCAAGGGTGGCCCACATCTTCGTGGGGGTGCAGACCAGCGGCAGCGCCGATGAACAGGCCTTGATCGACGACGTGCGTCAAGCCGGCTTCCCCTGCCTCGACCTCTCCAACGACGAACTGGCCAAGCTGCACCTGCGCCACATGGTGGGTGGGCGGCTGCCAGCCAGTGCCGGATCGGCCCTGGAGCAGGGCGAAGAGCTGCTTTACCGCTTCGAGTTCCCCGAGAAACCTGGCGCCCTGATGGCGTTTGTGAATGCGCTGCACGCCAGCTGGAACATCAGCATCTTTCACTACCGCAACCATGGCGCCGACGTCGGTCGCATCGTGGTGGGCGTGCAGGTGCCTAGGGCAGAGAGACCGCAGTGGCAGGAATTCCTCCAGGGCCTGGGCTACCAGCATTGGGATGAAACCGAAAACCCTGCCTATCGGCTGTTTCTCGGCCCCAGCACAACGGCACGGGCGGCCCTGGCCTGAGCCCAAACAGCTGCGGTACCGTGCGGCTATGCAGCGTCGTGAAGGCCCATGAGCGGCGCCAATCCGGCCAGCCCCCCGGCGGCAACAGAGGCGATCCAGGGCCTCTCCCTGCCTGCGCGCATGGAGGCGATCCTCTACCTCAAAGGCCGGCCTTTGAGCCTGGGCGAGCTTGCTGAGATCGCCGCGATCAGCCGTGAGCAGGCCGAACTGGGCCTGATCACCCTGATGGCCGACTACGCCCACCGCGATACGGCCCTCGAAATCCGCCAGGACGGTCAGCGCTACAGCCTGCAGCTGCGCGAGAGCCTCGGCGATCTGGTGCAGAACCTGCTGCCGGTAGACCTGTCCACCGCCGCCCTGCGCACCCTGGCCACGATCGCCCTCAAGAAACGTCTGCTGCAGTCGGAGCTGGTGGAGTTGCGTGGTTCCGGCGCCTACGAGCACATCAAGGAACTGCTGGCCCAGAACTTCATTGAGCGCAAACGCCAGAGTGAGGGACGCTCCTACTGGTTGAGCCTGAGCGAGAAGTTCCACCGCACCTTCGCCGTCAAGGCCGAGGATCTCAAGGCAAAGGCCAGAGATGAGGGGACGGCAACCAAAAACGAAAACAAGGAAGAGCAGCTCGAATCCGGGCAGACGGATTCCGGGCAGGCAGATTCAGGGCAGACCGATTCTGGACAGCCCCCTATCGATGCCGACTGGGAGATGGCTGCATAGAGTCGGGGCTTCCCCGTTGCAACACCCATGGAAGCGATCAGCCTGCTGATGAGCGTGCTGGCTCGAACCCTGGAGATCTACACCCTGATCCTGCTGGTGCGGGTGCTGCTGAGCTGGTTCCCCAACCTCAACTGGGGCAATCCGGTGCTCTCAGCGGTGAGCTCGATCACCGATCCCTATCTCAATGCTTTCCGCGGCCTGATCCCGCCGATCGGCGGCCTGGATCTCTCGGCCATCCTGGCCTTCATCGCCCTGCAGCTTGGCCAGAGCCTGCTCAGCGGCGCCTCAGTCGCCCTGGCGGGGGGCATGGCCTCGATCTACTGAGCAACACCACTTGAGCCTCGCCAGGGGCCCTATCCAGGCTGCTCCAGGGCCTGCTCGAGCGGCAGAAGCTCGTCGCCCTCCTCGGCGCGACTGCGCACCGGAGCGGCAAAGCCCCTCGCCTTCACCAGCCGCACCTGCAGGCGATCGGGGCTACCTGAGGGAACGGCCAGCCGCAGGGCAAAGCTGGAGCGCCCGGGCGGCACATCACCGATCGAGCCCACCCGCGAGCGGTTCTGGAGCACCGGTTCGCCGCTGGCATCAACAATCACTGCAAAAACATCGGTATCCACCACCGGCCGGCGACCGGGATTGATCACCACCCCCCGCAGGGCGTAGCAGCTGGCCCCTGCGCCAGGGCGCAGGGAAGGCTGGCTGCCCACATCGCCGCTGGGGCAGGGTTCAAGCACCACCTCCTGCACCTGCAGCTCGGTGGCCCAGACGGCCTCGGGCAGCCCCACCAGCAGCAGCAGCAGCAGGGCCACAAGCACCGCTGGCCGCAGCAGCATTCGAAGGTGCGGGATCAGGAAGGGCACGGCGTCAGGGGGTTCGGAAAGGGCTCAGCGTTCGTCGCCACTGCCTGCGATCACGTTACGGGCGGCACGGCTGGCCAGCTTGTCGAGATTGGCCTGGGCAATGTCGGCCAGGTCCATGCCCAGCTCGGTGGCCAGCTGGGCCACGTACCAGAGCACATCCCCCAGTTCGAGCCTCAGGCCAGCGAGGGAATCGGCATCGAAGTGTCCCCCCTGATCGCGGAGCACCTTCTTCACCTTGTCGGCCACCTCGCCGGCTTCACCGCAGAGGCCCAGGGTGGGGTAGATGGGGTTGCGATCGGCGTCGGGGTAGTGGGCCGTGGCCCGGGAGTGTTGCTGGTAGCTCCTGAGGTCCATGAACAGCATCGCGATGGGCCGGATGGTAGTTTCCGAGCCACATGGCCTTGGTCAATGGTCAAGCCCGATCTCAAGCGTCGCACCAAGATCGTGGCCACCATCGGGCCAGCCACGGACTCACCGGAACGGCTGCGTGAGCTGATCGAGGCCGGGGCCTCGACCTTTCGCCTCAATTTTTCCCACGGCGACCATTCGGAGCATGCGGCCCGGATCGCCACGATCCGCCAGGTGGCCCATCAGCTTGGCGTGCATATCGGCATTCTCCAGGATCTTCAGGGTCCGAAGATCCGGCTCGGGCGATTCGCCGATGGGCCGATCACCCTCGCCAAGGGCGACAGTTTCGCTCTCACCTCCAGGGAGGTGCACTGCAACCAGTCCATCGCCACGGTGACCTACGAAAAGCTGGCCGATGAGGTGAGCCAGGGCAGCCGCATCCTTCTCGATGATGGGCGGGTGGAGATGGTGGTGGAGCGGGTTGAGATTGAAGAGCGCACCCTGCACTGCCGCGTCACCGTTGGTGGCGTTCTCTCCAACAACAAGGGGGTGAATTTCCCCGATGTGCAGCTTTCGGTGCGGGCGATGACGCCCAAGGACCGCCAGGACCTGGCCTTCGGCCTGCAGCAGGGCGTCGACTGGGTGGCCCTCAGTTTCGTGCGCAACCCCTCCGACCTGCTCGAGATCAAGGAACTGATCCGCAGCCACGGCTATACAACACCGGTGGTGGCCAAGATCGAGAAGTTCGAGGCCATCGATCAGATCGATGCCATCCTGCCGCTCTGCGATGGCGTGATGGTGGCCCGGGGCGACCTGGGCGTGGAGATGCCTGCCGAAGAGGTGCCCCTGATCCAGAAAGATCTGATTCGCAAGGCGAACAGCCTTGGCATTCCGATCATCACGGCCACCCAGATGCTCGATTCGATGGCCACCTGCCCCCGGCCCACCCGGGCCGAGGTAAGCGATGTGGCCAACGCCATCCTTGATGGCACCGATGCCGTGATGCTCTCCAACGAAACCGCCGTGGGCGATTACCCGGTGGAGGCAGTGGCCACCATGGCCCAGATCGCCCGACGCATCGAACGCGATTACCCCCAACGCGCCGTGGACAGCCACCTGGCCACCACCATCCCGAATTCGATCAGCCAGGCGGTGAGCACGATCGCTCGGCAGCTGGAGGCTGCCGCGATCCTGCCGCTCACCAAGAGCGGCTCCACCGCCCGCAATGTGAGCAAGTTCCGCCCCAGCACACCGATTCTGGCAATCACCAGCGATGTGAAAGTGGCTCGTCAGCTGCAGCTGGTGTGGGGTGTGAACCCGTTGTTGATCTCGCACCAGAATTCCACCACCAGCACGTTCACCCTGGCGATGGGTGTGGCCCAGGAAATGGGGCTGCTCAAAGAAGGTGATCTGGTTGTGCAAACAGCCGGCACCCTCTCCGGTGTGAGTGGATCCACCGACCTGGTGAAGGTGGGCATTGTTTCGGCGGTGCTTGGCCGCGGCACCGGCATCGGCCACGGATCGGTGAGTGGCAAGGTGCGGCTTGCCGTGAACCCGGAGGAAGCCGCCCGCATGGAGAGCGGCGAAATCCTGGTGGTGCGGGAAACCTCGGCCGCCTACCTGGAGGCGATCCGCAAGGCCAAGGGGGTGATCGCCGAGATCGACGGCCGCGAAAGCCATGCCGCCGTGATCGCCCAACGGCTCGGGGTGCCCGTGATCGTGGGGGTGGTCAATGCCACCATCGATCTGCGCGAGGGCGAGATGGTAACCCTCGAGGTGCATGAGGGGGTGGTCCACCGCGGCACCCGCAACCACACGGTGGGTCGGATAGAAACGATCGTGTAGTTGCAGAATTTCGATGGCCTCCCGATTGCCCCTCAGGGAAACGGTGGGCATGGCCCTCGACACCCTCAGCGCCAACCGCCTGCGCAGCCTGCTCACGATGCTGGGCATCGTGATCGGCAATGCCTCGGTGATCACCCTGGTGGGCGTGGGCCGCGGCGCCCAGAACCTGGCTGAAGGCCAGCTCAGCACCCTCGGGGCCAATGTGCTGTTCGTGGTGCCCGGCAACAACGACACGCGCCGGCAGGGCATTGATTTCCCGCGCACCCTTGTGCTGGAGGACGCCGAGGCGATTCGCGAGCAGGTGCCCAGCGTCAGCCGGGTTGCCCCCCAGATCACCCTCAGTGAAGTGGTTCAGGCCGGAGGGCTGAGCTCCAGCACCACGATCTCCGGCGTGACCCCAGAGTTCCTCACCGTTCGCCGCTTTGAGGTGGCCCAGGGTCGCTTCTTCAGCGACATGGAGGTGAAGGGTGCCCGCAATGTGGTGGTGGTGGGTCCAGACCTGCGCCAGAAGCTGCTGCCAACGGGTCAGGCGATCGGGCGGATGCTGCGCATCCGTGATCAGTCGTTCGAGGTGATCGGCGTGATGGCCCCAAAGGGGGCGGTGTTCGGCCAGAACCAGGACGAAGCGGCCTACATCCCCTTGAGCACGATGGTGAGCAAGCTCAGCGGCCGTGATCCCACCTACGGGGTGAGCCTCAATTTCATCAGCGTTGAAGCCCGGGATGAAGCCAGCACCAGCGCCGCCAACTTCCAGATCACCAACCTGCTGCGGCAGCGCCACCGCATCCTGCGGGAGGACGACTTCGCCGTGCGCTCCCAGAAGGATGCCCTCACGATCGTGGGCACGATCACCGGCGGCCTCACCTTGATGCTGGGGGCAATCGGCGCCGTATCGCTGTTGGTGGGCGGCATCGGGATCATGAACATCATGCTCGTGTCGGTGAGTGAACGCACTGAGGAGATCGGCCTGCGCAAGGCCCTCGGGGCCCGCAGCAGTGATGTGCAACGCCAGTTCCTGGTGGAATCCCTGGTGTTGGCAAGCCTGGGGGGGCTGATCGGCAGTGGCGTGGGACTGGCAACGGTGGCCGGCGTGGCGGCCCTCACCCCCCTGCCTGCCGCCATCGAAGCGAGCAGCGTGCTGGCCACGGTGTTGCTCTCCGGTTCGATTGGCCTCTTCTTCGGTGTGGTGCCGGCCCGCCGGGCTGCCCAGCTCGATCCGATCGTGGCCCTGCGCAGCCTTTGAGGCCCAGCGCAGCCTTTGGGGCCCAGCGATCAGAAAGAGATTCTTAAAAAATCCAAACGGTGCCCCTTGTCACCATTCCCCCATTGTCGGGGTGACTACATGGAAAGGATGAGTTGGGCTATCACCCTTGCTGCTCTCCTGCGGTTATCGCAACGCCAGTGACCGGATGGTCATCTTGCGCTGCATGGGCCCGGAGGAATTTTTCCTCGAGCGGGTGGTTTTCCCCTTCGAGCTGCTCAGCTTCCAATGCCCCGAGGGCAGTGAAGTGGAAATCTGGACCCACAGCCTCGGCGGCCCTGAATTGCGCGAAACCCTCAGCACTGCAGAACTGACCCTTGAACCACCTGAAGAGGAGCTGCTGAACAGCGAGCAGAACCCAAAGCAGAACTCCGGGCAGCTCGCAGAAGAGGAGTCTCCCCTGATCTGGATGGAGGTGGGAGCAGGCTGAAGGCCCGCTGGATGGGGGCTGCCGTTACAGTTGTTCAAAGAGCTCTCAGCTTCCACAGCCCATGAATCAGCGCTGGCGTCTCCTCCTCCTCTGGCTGCTGCCCTTGGCCGTTGCCGCCTTCTTCGGCTGGCAGATCCTCGGCAACGGCGGAGCCAGCCGTTTTGCTCCGAGCGGCGGTGCCACCGTGGCTCCCCGCAATGCGGCCGTAGCCCGCATGAGCTACGGCCGCTTCCTTGATTACGTCAAGGCTGGCCGGGTCACGGCCGTCGACATCTACGACGGTGGGCGCTCGGCCGTGATCGAAGCGGTGGACCCTGATCTCGATAACCGAGTCCAGCGACTGCGCGTTGACCTGCCAGGTCTGGCTCCTGAACTGATCAACAACCTCAAGCAGCAGGGCATCAGCTTCGACATCCACCCGGCCCGAACTGCACCGCCGCTGCTCGGAGTGCTCGGCAATCTTCTCTTCCCGCTGCTGTTGATCGGTTCGCTGATTTTTCTGGCCCGCCGCTCCAGCGGGATGCCAGGCGGGCCTGGCCAGGCCATGCAGTTCGGCAAAACGAAGGCCCGTTTCGCCATGGAAGCCGAAACCGGCGTCATGTTTGATGATGTGGCGGGTGTAGAAGAGGCCAAGCAAGACCTCCAGGAAGTTGTCACCTTCCTGAAAACACCCGAGCGCTTCACCTCGGTGGGCGCCAAGATCCCAAGGGGCGTGCTGCTCGTAGGACCTCCCGGCACCGGCAAGACCCTGCTGGCCAAGGCCATCGCCGGCGAAGCCGGTGTGCCGTTCTTCTCGCTTTCCGGCTCGGAATTCGTGGAGATGTTCGTTGGTGTCGGTGCCAGCCGGGTGCGCGATCTGTTCAAGCGGGCCAAGGAGAACAGCCCCTGCCTGATCTTCATCGACGAGATTGATGCGGTTGGGCGCCAGCGGGGCGCTGGTATCGGTGGCGGTAACGACGAGCGGGAGCAAACCCTCAACCAGTTGCTCACCGAGATGGATGGCTTCGAGGGCAACAGCGGCATCATCATCATTGCCGCCACCAACCGGCCGGATGTGCTCGACTCAGCGCTGATGCGTCCGGGCCGCTTCGATCGTCAGGTGAGCGTGGATGCTCCAGACATCAAAGGCAGGCTCTCGATTCTCAAGGTTCACAGCCGCAACAAAAAACTTGCCGAGAATGTGAGCCTGGAGGCAATCGCCCGCCGCACCCCTGGCTTCACCGGCGCTGATCTGGCCAACTTGCTAAATGAGGCTGCCATCCTCACCGCCCGTCGCCGCAAAGAGGCCACAACCCTTACAGAAATCGATGACGCTGTTGACCGCGTGATCGCGGGCATGGAGGGCAAGCCGCTCACCGATGGTCGCAGTAAGCGTCTGATCGCTTATCACGAGGTGGGCCATGCCCTGGTGGGAACCCTGGTCAAAGCCCATGATCCGGTTCAGAAAGTAACCCTGATACCCCGCGGGCAAGCCCAGGGTCTCACCTGGTTTGCCCCCGACGAGGAGCAGATGCTGGTCAGCAAATCGCAGTTGCGAGCTCGGATCATGGGTGCCCTTGGTGGGCGAGCTGCTGAAGATGTGGTGTTCGGCCACGCCGAGGTGACCACCGGAGCTGGAGGTGACATCCAGCAGGTTGCCTCGATGGCCCGCCAGATGGTGACCCGCTTCGGCATGAGCGAACTGGGGCCCCTTTCGCTGGAAGCAGGCAACCAGGAAGTGTTCCTGGGCCGCGATCTGATGACCCGCAGCGATGTTTCCGACTCGATCGCCAACAAGATTGACGCAGCAGTTCGTAGCATCGTGCAGAGCTGCTATGAGGACACGCGCAATTTGGTTGCCGAACATCGCGAATGCATGGACCGCGTGGTGGAACTCCTGATCGAGAAGGAATCCCTCAATGGCGACGAATTCCGGGCCATCGTTGCTGAATTTGCCCAGATCCCCGACAAGGAACGCTATTCACCCCTGGTTCCAATCGAAGTTGAAACGAAGGCTGAGCTACAGCCTGAACTGGCCACCTAGGCCTACTCAAACCTCTGTTTGGTCCAGCCCCCGCCTGTTCAAGGCAGGGGCTTTTTTATTGTGCCTGTTTCTGAGAGCTACCCGATCCTCAGAGCGGCCTGATCGGACGCTTATCGATCACCTTATCGATCAGGCCGTAGCTCATCGCCTCAACGGGCGACATGAAAAAATCACGATCGGTGTCTTCCTCGATCTGGGACAGGGGCTGACCGGTGCGGTCGGCAAGTTCCTGGTTGAGCTTCTTCTTGAGATAGAGGATCTCATCGGCCTGGATGCGGATATCGCTGGCCTGGCCGCGGGCTCCACCCAGGGGCTGGTGGATCATGATCCGTGAATGGGTGAGGCTGCTTCGCTTGCCCTTGGCACCGGCACCGAGAAGAAAGGCACCCATGCTGGCCGCCAGGCCGATGCACACGGTCTGAACGTCAGGCTTGATGTGCTGCATGGTGTCGAAGATGCCGAGCCCGTCGTAAACCGAACCGCCGGGGGAGTTGATATAGAGAAAAATATCTTTCTCTGGATCCTCGGCCTCGAGGAAGAGCAGCTGGGCCACCACGCGGTTGGCCGATTCGCTTGTCACCGGTTCGCCGAGGAAGATGATCCGCTCGCGCAGAAGGCGGGAGTAGATATCAAATGCGCGCTCACCCCGGCCCGACTCTTCGATCACGATCGGGATCATGGGCAGACTGAAACAGAGCTGGTCCCATCTTACCGAGCGTGGCTGCGCCGGCGGCGAGCCACGGGCCAGCGCTAAGGTCCTGGCACCTGATAGTTCCCCTGCGTGAGCGTCGCTCTCACCGTTGCCGACAGCAAGCGTGTCTTCCACGCCGCCTTCCCCCATGTGATCGCACCGCTGTATCGGCGGATGGTGGATGAATTGCTGGTCGAACTTCATCTGCTCAGTCGTCAGAAGGGATTCCATCCCGATCGCCTCTTCGCCGTGGGGCTGGTACAGGTGTTCGATGGTTTCAGCCAGGGCTACCGCCCTCCAGAACAGCGCCTGCCGCTGTTCAAGGCTCTCTGCCTGGCCTCTGGCTACGACGCCGATGCCTTCCGCTCCGAACGGGACGGCGCCATGGCCAGCATCGGCCAGCACCGGCTGGAGGAGGTGCAGGGCTGGATCGACAACAAGGGTGCAGGCGCCCCCGAACCGATCGCGACGACGCTGACCTCGATGCAGCGCCCCGACTTCCACTATTCACGCCTGATGGCCGTCGGCCTGCTCTGCCTGCTTGAGCACGCCCAGGGCGCCGATTCGCTCGATCCCGCCCAGCTGCGCCGCTATGCCCACGATCTCGGTTCTTCGATGGGCCTGCTGCAGGATCGCCTCGACAAAGACCTGAACCTCTACGCCGCCAATCTCGAGAAGATGGCCCAGGCGGTGGAGTTGATGGAGGAAACGGTGGCAGCTGAACGTCGCCGGCGCGAACGCCAAACCGGGCCTGTCAAGGCCACCGAAGCGGGCGAGCTCAAGGCGCCAGGCGAAGGTCTCCCGTCACCCAGCTGATTTCGGCTGAGCCGCTGCCACTGGAGGCTCCATCCAGCAGCAGCACCAGGTCTTGGGCAGACCGCACTGGAGCGGGCAGATCGGGCGGCAGCAGCCCGCGCTGATGCAGCAGGGCCGGCCTCATCCCCACGCGCAGAGCCCTGGAGCCAGGCGCCATCGGCAGCAGCGCCTTGGCATCTGCCGCTGGCGGCGGCCCTAGGAAGAAGAGCAACTTCGGTTCGGCAGGCTGCTGATCGGCGAGGATCCAGCGCCAGCCACCCACCACCGTGCCGTCGGCACGCCGCCAGGAGGCATTCGGCAACAGGCCCTGGCCGCCGCCACTGAGTTGGGCTGGTCCTTCCTGCAACCCCTGGGCGATCAGGGCCTGCCTCAGGGGCTGGAGCAGGGCAGCCCAGCGCTGGCGTTGCTCCCCCACGCTGATCAGAAGCTCCAGGGAGGCTTTGAAAGCCCCCTGCTCCTGGGGCCGCAAGATCAACTGAAAGGGTGAGCGCCCCAGCTCGGCAAGCTGGTCGGCCGGTACGCCGTAGCGACTCGCCATCGGCTCACGGATGAAATCGCGGCTGGTGAGGCCCTGCAGCAGCAGATCGAGCCGCCCGCCCTGAATCGCCAGCAGCAGGCCATCGGCCAGGGGCGGCAACGTCTGGACGGGGCTCAATGAAGCTGCCGGTGCAGGCGCCACCAGCCCCTGCACGGCGCTGGCCTCCCCCTGCCAGGAGAGCCCTGCGGGCTGGAGATCGAGGCTGAGGCAGCCCTGCTGATAACGCTGCAACAACGGCGCCAGCGGGCCTGCCATGGCTCCAACTGCCACCGGCGTCCAGAACACTCCCTGGGGAGCCTCCAGACGCTGCAGGCAGCGCTGCTCAAGCCCCTGGGGCCGGCGCCTCTGCAGCCGCAACTGCTCCTCCAGCAGCTTTTTTGAGAGCAGATCGGGGGCAACCACCACCAGGTCGTCGATCTCAATGGCTGTAGCGGGCCGCTGTGGCAGCAGGTTGGCGGGCAGGGCGAGGTAGGCACCGGCATCACCGTGGCGGCCCCAGAACTGCCACCAGATACGCCGCTGCTGCCGCCAGGAGCGGGCGCCAAGGTTCGGGCCCAGGCGCTGCTGCCAGAGGGCCGGCAGCGGACGGCCTGGGTCGGCAGGGAAGCTCTGCAGCAGCGCCGCTACCGCCAGCACTCGCTCGAGACCACGGGCCTGGGGGCGGGGCAGCCGCCAGAGGCTGATCGCCGGGGCCAGCACCAGGGCGAGGATCGTGAGCCCCGTGATTGGCAGGGGCAGGGGCAGGGGTCGGGGCCAGGGCCGGGGCGGCTGGCGCAGGCGAGCGGGCAGCTTCAGCACGGCACTCTTTCGCGATCGCCTTCGAGAAAGCCATAAAGGGTGCTGCGTTCTCGTGCCGGCCGACCCAGCCGTGCCGTTGCCTGGCGCAGGGCCTCGACGCTCTGGCAGGTGCCCCCTTGGGCGCCGGCCATGCTGGTGATGTGCTCCTCCATCAGGGTGCCGCCGATGTCATCGCAGCCCCAGTTCAGCGCCTCGGCGGCGCCGGCGAGGGTGAGTTTCACCCAGCTGGGCTGGTGGTGCACGATCCAGGGGCCGAGCACCAGCCTTGCCTGGGCGGTGAGCGTCAGCATCGCTGCCAGGTTGGGTTGGTCGCGGCCCACACGCTGGCGCAATGGCGCCGGAGCGGCGGCGGCCACAAAAGGAAGCAAAACGAATTCACTGAAGCCCGGCTGCCCCTGGCCCAGGGCCTGGCGCTGGATCGCCACCAGGGTGAGCAGGTGGGCCACCTGATCAGCGGGGGTTTCAAGGTGGCCGGCCATCAGGGTGGAGGTGCTGGCGATGCCAAGCGCATGCAGCTCCAGAATCACAGCAACCCAGGCTCGAGCCGAGAGCTTTTCCGGACAGATCTGGCGCCGCACAGCCTCGCTGAGCACCTCCGCCGCCGTGCCGGGCACCGAGCCCAGCCCGGCTTCGCGAAGGCGCAGCAGCACCTGGCGCAGCGAGATGCCGTCCTGCTCGGCGATGAACAGCAGCTCCTGGGGGGAGAAGGCATGCAGATGGATGCCAGGGGCCGCCCGCTGCAGCCCCAACAGCAGCTGTTCGGCATAGGCGAGGGAACTGCCGCCGAGGTGGGCTGCGGCATTGAGGCCCGACTGGATGCAGAGTTCGCTGGCTCCGGCTGCCTGGGCTTCGGCGGCCCTTCGCTGCAGCTCCTCCAGGCTCAGCCAGTAGGCGCCGGGGGCTCCCGGATCGCGGCGGAAGGCACAGAAGCCGCAGTGCTTGACGCAGTGGTTGCTGAGGTTGAGGTTGCGGTTCACCACGTAGGTGACCGTGTCACCAACGGCCGCACGCCGGGCGGCATCGGCCTGCCGCCTGAGCTGCTCGCGCTCCGGGGCGCTGATGGGGAGCTGGCAGAGGCGATCAGCAGCGCTCGCCAACTCCTCGGGGATGGGGGCACCCGGCTGCGGAGCTGAGGCCGCCAGGCCTTTATGGGCAGCAGCCAGGCGGCCGATCCGATCCTCAAGCGGCTCCACACTGGCAAACCCCTGAGCCAGAGAGCTGAGGGGTTTGGGAGCTACAAGCAGATCTGCGGCCATCCGCCAGGACCAGGCCGCAAGGGCCGGAGGAGCCTCAACCACGCTGGCTCACCGCTTGCTGAACGCCTTGGATGCGGCTTTGGAGGCCGCTTTTGGTGGCTGCTTCTTCGCCCCTGAAGCAGGAACACCCTTGCCCTGGTTCTGCGTCTGGGCGTGCCGGCGCCTGCGGTCACGCCATTCCACCGTGGAGAGATAGATCACCCCACCGCTTACAAACACCAGCAGAACCGCAGCAACGGCGGCGAGAACCGAGGTACTGACCAAAAGCGTGCTGCCGCCAAGAGGCTCAGAAATTGATGCTGCCGTCACCGTTGCGACCCCACACCACCATGGCGATGGAGAACGTGAAAACGGCCGCCAATGAAGCCCATCCCAAGGTGATCAGCATGCCGAGTCTGAAAACGCCTGTAGCCACTCTACCTAAGATGGATGCACGTCTTCGGGACATCGAGATCTGCTGTCATGGCCTTCATGAGCGCCGCGCCCGGCCCGGCTTTGCCCCTGCTGGAGAAGAAGCGCCAGCACAAGCCCTATCCCCATGTGCGTGTCATCGTTCTCGACGACGACGTGAACACCTTCCAGCACGTGGTGGAGTGCCTTGTGCGCTACATACCGGGTACCCGGCCCGATCGAGCCTGGGAGCTGGCCCACCGCATCGACAGCGAAGGCTCAGCGGTGGTCTGGAGCGGCCCCCAGGAGCAGGGGGAGCTCTACCACCAGCAGCTGACAGGGGAAGGGCTCACCATGGCACCACTGGAGAGGATCTGAGCGGCGGGACCCAATGGGAAGGGTGGTGATCACCCACAGCACCTATGTGGAGGGTCTGATCCCCCTGCTTAGGCAGCTGGCCCGAGCGGCACAGATCGAAACGATCACACCGGCCGTGATCTCCCGCTCCCGCGGCCGCAGCACTGGCCTGCGACTGCGCATCTCAACACCGATCACCGGCGGCTTCAAGCTGCTCGCCCGTCGCGGCACCAGTGCCCAGGAGGTGTTTGTGGTCACCAGCCTGGAGAAGGAGCAATTGCAAGCTCAGATCGATCAGCTGCTCGGCGGTTGATCCAGCCTCAGCAAGGAATCCGCCACTCCATCCGCCACTCCCACCGCCACTCCCATCGCTGCTGGTGTTCGCTCGTAGATCGCCTCTGCCTGGAAGCGGGCATAGGCGCCGCCTTCACGGAACCAGGGCTCCCGCATGGGCCTGAGATCCAGGGCCGGCAGGTGCCATTGCTCCTGGAGGTAGGCGGCGTAGTCGGCCGGATCGGCGTGGGGTGCCTGCCAGTGCACGAGGGCAAAGCTGAGCGCCCGCACCTGCAGCAGACCGGCCTCGCTCTCCTCGATCTGCTCCTCGAGCAGGAAGGTGAGGAAGCGCGGCGGTGAGGCGCCAGCAGCAGGCTGCTCGGGCGGGCGACCCTCCAGGGGGTACTTGTTGAAGTACAGGCGCCGGGCCCGGGGGAACACCGGTCCAGGCGCCAGGCTCAGAAGCTGCTCGAAGGCCTTCTGAAACCCGGAAACCTGCTGGGATGGGGAAGCGGGCGCCATGGGCTGGAAATGGGTGGACCACCGTGCCGTCTTGCCCCAGCGTTCGACCTGGAAGAACCAGAAGAGGGGTCAAAGGCGGGGCTTCGTTTCCGGCAACAGGGCCGGTATACGTCACCTTCGCTGAAGACCCCCCATGTCGAAAAGGGAGTCAGATCAGAAAACTGTGAAAGGCAGTCACCAACACAGCAGTCCGAGCCAACCTTAGGCCGGATGGGGCGCCTGGGGAAGGGGCCAGATCGCGCGGATGCCTGCCAGGGTTGCCTCTGCCTCCAGCTGCCGCTGCTGCGGATTGGCGCTGTCCAGCAGCACCGTGAGGTGCCCCAGCTTGCGGCCAGGGCTCGCGCCCTGCTTGCCATACCAATGCAGATGGGCGCTGGGCAAGGCCGCCAGGGCGGCGCGCTCATCGGCGTAGTCGCGATCGGACTGCTCGAATCCGAGCAGGTTGACCATCAGCGCCCCGGGCACCACCAGGTCGGTGGACCCCAGCGGCAGCCCCCCCACCAGCCGCAGTTGCTGGCTGAACTGACTGGTGGCTGCGGCCTCGATCGTGTAATGGCCTGAATTGTGGGTGCGGGGCGCCAGCTCGTTGATCTGCAGGCCAGCCGGGCCGTAGAAGAACTCGATCGAGAGCACACCCACATAATTCAGTTCGGTGAGCAGCGAGGCGGCCACATTGCGGGCGAAGGCCTCCACCGCATGGTCCACGGCGGCGGGTGCCAGCACCCAATCGCAGATGTGCTGATGCTGGTGGGTCTGCACCAGTGGGTACATGGCCACGGCACCGCTCTGGTCGCGGCAGGCCACCAGCGAAAGCTCCTGCTCGAAATTCACAAGCTCCTCAAGGATCCAGTTGCCCGGATCCACCTGATCGAGCAGTTCCTCGAGGGCCTGCTGGTCCTCTAGCAGGAGTGTGCCCTTGCCGTCGTAGCCGCCGCGGGCGGCCTTGGCCATCATCGGGAAGCTGAAGCGCTCCGGCAGCCGCGGCTTATTGCCGCTGCTCAGCGGCGGCTCTGCCAGCAGCACCGGGATGGGTGGATTCCAGCTGGCGCTCCAGAGCTCCGCTTCAGCGGCCGCAGCGGCCTCGTTGCTCTGCTTTGGATACACATCCTCGAGAAAACACCAGCGGGGCGAGCGCAGCGCCAGTTGATCCAGCAGTTCGCGCTGGTGGCGCTTGTTGATCAGGGGGGCCAGTGCCTCCAGGCTGGGCAGGAAGCAAACCCCCTCGGCCGCCAGCGGCGCCAGGGCCTCAAGATCGAGCCACTCATTCTCGAAGCTGATGGCGCGGCAGCCCCGGGCCAGTTCGCGGGTGGCGTCGGCATCATCGAGGGGCGCCAGCACCACCCTCGCCGCCAGACGGGTGGCCGGGTCCGACTGCAGCGGGGTCTGAACATGCAGGGGGACCCCCATCTCCTGGGCAGCGGCGGCCAGCATCAGGGCCAGTTGGCCGCCGCCCACGATGCCGATCGCCGCTGCCTCAGCGCCATTTCCCTGGGAAGAATCGTGGGCTGCCAATAGGGTTCGCCTCGCACGCGGCGGCGGAGCAATCGATCAGATTGGCATCCCGCCGCCGCGGAGATCAGCTGAAGCCCCTGTCGCCGGCAAAGGTGTAGCGCACCACGCTGAGCAGCAGCACGATCAGGAACAGGGCCAATCCCACCGTGCAGGCGTAGCTGATCTCCAGCTCAGCGAAGGCCTGGTCGTACACGTAATAAACAAGGGTGCGGGTGGAATCGGCCGGCCCGCCCTGGGTCATCAGGTAAACCTCCTCGAACACCTTCGTGGCTGCAATCGCCGAGATCACGGCCACCAAGGTGAGGTAGGGGCGCAGCAGCGGCAGGGTGATGTCGAGGTGCTTGCGCCAGCCCTCGCTGCCATCGAGTTCCGCCGCTTCGTAGAGATCGGGGGAGATGCCCTGGAGGCCGGCCAGAAAGATCACCATGTAGTAGCCAAGCCCCTTCCAGAGGGTCACCAGCATCACGGCCGGCAGGGCCAGCACAGGCGAGGTAAGAAAGCCGATCGGCTGGAAGCCCTCCCCCAGCAGGGCCCCCAGCCAGCCGTTGATCAGGCCCGTTTCGGCATAGAGCCAGCGGAAGGCGATCGCAGCCACCACAATCGACACCAGCACAGGCGTATAGAAGGCCGCCCTGAACCAGTGAATCGCCGGCAGCTTGCGGTTCACCAGCACCGCCAGGGCCAGGGCACCGAGCACCACCGGCGGCACCACGCCCACCAGATAGAGCAAGGTGGTGCCCAGCACACGGAAGAACATCGGATCAGCCAGCAGGCGGCGGATGTTGGCCAGACCCACGAACCTGAGCGGCTCGCTCACATCGAGCCCGGTGCTGGTGAAGCTGATCACCAGGGCCATCACCGCCGGCAGCAGCACCGAGAGTGCCAGCAACAGAAGGGCCGGCCCCAGGAATCCCCAGGCCGTGAGTGAGCGGTTGAACCGCCACTTGAACGGATCAGTCATCGAGTCATTGTGGAAGATCACAGCCGCCGCACCAGACCCTTGAACGAGCCGCTGGCAGTACTCCAGAAGGTGTTCGGCTACAGCGGCTTCCGCGGCCCCCAGGAAGCGATCATCCGCCATGTGATCGCTGGCGGCTCAGCTCTGGTGCTGATGCCCACCGGCGGCGGCAAATCGCTTTGTTATCAGGTGCCAGCCCTCTGCCTGCCGGGGCTGGCGGTGGTGATCTCGCCCCTGATCGCCCTGATGCAGGACCAGGTGGAGGGGCTGCTGCAGGCCGGGGTTGCCGCAGCTGCCCTGCACTCGGCCCTCACCCCGGAGCAGAGTGGCGCCGTGTGGAACCAGCTCCGCGGCGGCGAGCTGGATCTGCTCTATGTGTCGCCGGAGCGGCTGCTGGGCGGCGACCTGCTGGATCGGCTCAACGGCGGCGCGGATCAAGCAGCAGGCGAAGGCACGCCGATCGCCCTGTTTGCGATCGATGAGGCCCACTGCGTCTCGCAATGGGGGCACGATTTCAGGCCGGAATACATCCAATTGGGTTTGCTGGCAGAGCAGTTTCCAGCCATCCCCCGCCTTGCCCTCACGGCCACGGCCGATCCGCGCACCCGCGCTGAAATCGTGCAGCGGCTGCGGCTGGAGGAGGGCAAGGTGTTCCTGGCCAGCTTCGATCGCCCCAACATTCGCTACCTGTTGCGGCCGAAGGAGGAGGCCAAGGCCCAGCTGCTGCAGTTTCTGGCGGAGCACCGGGGCGAATCGGGAATCGTTTACGCCCGCTCCCGCAGCCGCGTGGATCGTTTCAGCGCCGAGCTGCGGGCCGCTGGCTTCGACGCGGTGGGCTACCACGCCGGCATGGATCCGGAGCAACGGCTCAAAGCCCTGCAGCGCTTCCGCAGCGGGAGTGGGGTGGTGGTGGTGGCCACGATCGCCTTCGGCATGGGCATCGACAAGCCCGATGTGCGTTTTGTGGCCCATGTGGATCTGCCCAAGAGCCTGGAGGCCTACTACCAGGAAACGGGCCGCGCCGGCCGCGACGGACTGCCGGCGGTGGCCTGGATGGTGCACGGCGCCGGCGATGTGCCGCAACTGCGCCGCTTCATCGACGACTCCGACGCTGGCGAGGAGCAGAAGCGGATCGAGCACGGCAAACTCGAGGCACTGATCGCCTTCAGCGAAACGGCGGGCTGCCGGCGTCAGGTGCTGCTGCGCCACTTCGGCGAAGAACTCGTTGAACCATGCGGCAACTGCGATGGCTGCCTGGAGCCCAAGCAGCTGCTGGATCTGAGCGTGCCGGCCCAGAAGTTGCTCTCGGCGGTGTACCGCACCGGCCAGCGCTTCGGCGCCGCCCATGTGGTGGATGTGCTGCTCGGTGGCAGCAGCGAGAAGATCCGCCAGCTTGGGCACGACCAGCTGAGCGTGCATGGCATCGGCCGCGAGCTCGACCGCCTGCAGTGGCGCTCCCTGGTGCGTCAGCTCACGGCGCTCGGCTACCTGCAGCCGGTGGATGGTGGCAAGGGGGGGCTGCAGCTCGGTGGGCAGGAGCTGGTGCGGCCGCTGCTGCGGGGTGAGAGCCAGCTGCAACTCCCACTGCCGCCTCCGGGCAAAGAGCGTCGCCGGGGCGGGGAGGGCGGAGGCCGCAGCTCCACGGATCCACGCCAGGCCTTCAATGACGCCGACATCGATGGGGGACTGGTGAGCGCCCTCAAGGGCTGGAGGCTGGAGCAGGCCCGCCAGCAGGGGGTGCCCCCCTATGTGGTGTTCCACGACCGCACCCTGCTGGAGCTGGCTGCCCGCCGGCCCGCCAGCCTCGCCGAGCTGGCCGCAATCGGCGGGATCGGTGCCGCCAAACTGGAGCGCTATGGGGAAGCGCTGCTGCTGCTGCTGCAGGGCGAAGCCAGCTAGCTAGACCGGCTTCAGCAACGAAGGCTGCAGGGCAAAGAGCTCCCCCTGGATCAGGGCTGCGGCTGGGGCTTCCAACCGTTTGCGCGGGCGGGGCGGCGGGGCGGCCCAGTTGTGAGCCCAACCGAGATCAGCGGCGCGGAACACCGCATAGGGCGAAGAGACGGGCATGAACCCAACAGCAGAAGTACACCTGTACTAAGCAATTTCCGCCCTGCTGTCAAGCTGCCGCCTCCCTTGGCCGGCAATGCTCAGCTGTATTCGCCCGGGATGTCGTTCTTGCGCACGGTGACGCGATCGAAACGCTGGCCCGAAACCCGCAGCAGTTCATCACCGGAGAACTCGAAGCCGATCTCCGCGCCAATCAGGGCTACGTCATCGGCTGTCGCAGCGTTGAGCACACGCTGCTTGAGGCCGTCGTCGGCTTGCATCCTCGCCAGGAAGGCCTTGAGCTGATCGAGCGACATCCAACTGCAAGCGAAGGTGCAGAGCAATCCTGCCGGATGGGCGGGGCCTTGATCTCCTTTGTGAAACGGTGCACTGAATTGCGCTCGGTAGGTTGGTTGCGATGCAACCGAACGGTTCGGCCCCTGAATCCCATGCACCCGCGAGTTGTGGAACACATGAACGCCAGGATTTCTGTGGACACAGCAATCTCCAATGCTTACAGAGAAGAGTGCTGAAAACCACCAAACAGTAGGTGCATTTGGATCAGAATCAGAACTCGGCACCAGCTTTGCTGGAGTGAGTGTATGTATGCAATTATTTGCTCCTACTGAAGGCAGTGACCAGGAGCAAGAAATGGTGATCGCCATGCAGCAGCCAAGCACGTACAAGCTATGACCCGCGGCCTGCTCGCCTCGCCGCTCGGCCTGCTGGTTGGCTTCTCGCTGGGTGCCCTCGGCAGCGGTGGATCCATTCTCGCCGTACCGGTGCTGGTGTACGCCGCCGGTCAGTCGCCGCAGGAGGCCACGGCCGCGAGTTTGCTGCTGGTGGGAACGGCAGCCCTGGCCGGGCTGCCCAAGCATCTGCGCGCCGGCCGCGTGCGCAGCCTCACCGGCATCGTTTTCGGCCTCAGCGGCATCGGCGGCTCACTGGCTGGCACCGCACTCAACCGCCGCATCGACCCAAACCTGCTGCTGCT
>JAWOHV010000187.1:0-3362 GCA_046484965.1 Prochlorococcaceae cyanobacterium | reverse complement strand
CACCCCCGCCGCCAGCAGCTGGTCCCAGAGGGCCAGGCCGGCCTCGCGCTCGAGCAGCAGCTCGAAGCCGTCTTCGCCCGTGTAGCCGGTGCGGGCCGCAAACACCGGCCCGATGCCGGCCAGCTGCAGCTGCCGGTGGCCGAAGCGGGGCAGGCCCGCCAGGGAGCAGCCGGCCAGGGCCTCCAGCCGGGCCGGGGCCTCGGGCCCCTGCAGGGCCAGCAGCACGCCATCGCCCTTGGCGTCGTTGATGGCGATGCCGGCGGGCTCCAGCTGCTGGCGCAGCCAGGCGGTGTCGGCCTCGGCGCAGGCGGCGTTGATCACCAGCAGCAGCTCGTGGCTGTCCGCTTCGCCGCCGGCCCCCGGGCACCAGCCCCGGTCGTACACGATCAGGTCGTCGCGGATGCCGCCGGCCTCGTTGAGCAGCACCGTGTAGCAGGCCTCGCCGGGGCCGATCCGATGCAGATCGCTGGGCACCAGGGCCTGCAGGGCGTCCTTGGCGCCGTCGCCGCGCAGCCGCAGCACCCCCATGTGGGAGATGTCGAACACACCGCAGGCCTGGCGCACGGCCCGATGTTCCGCCAGCAGCCCGCCGTACTGCACGGCCATCTCCCAGCCGGAGAAGGGCACCATGCGGCCGCCGGCCGCAACGGCGGCCTCAAACAGGGGCGTGCGGCGCAAGGGGGCGTTGGCCATGGCGCCGGGGCGGGAATTGATGGCCGGATCCTATGGAGGCGCCAGACGCGCCGCCGGATCAACGCAAATCTAAAAATATTCGGCAGCTTCGCTATGGCTTATGGCCAGCGCGGGGGGTGCTCTCTAGTTTGTGCGCCCCAGGCTTCATCTTCTTTTGGGCCAGCGCCCTTGCTGCCGCAGCTGCCGCCATTGCACTCCGCCAAGCGGGGTGGAGATGGGCTGGTGCCACCTGCGCCAGCTGCCGATCCATGCCGAGCTGGCCGCTGAGTTGTGGTGCCACCACTGGACGGCCCGGCCGCCGCGGCTGCCGGTGATGGGCGACGGCGGCCCCGCCGCAACGCCGGCTGCTGCTCCCGCCAACCGCCAGCTCAGCCTCACCGCCATGTTCCAGGAAATCTGACCTAAATCTTAAGTTTCGCCGCAGGCGGGCCCCGCGGTTGCCCTTGATCCGTTGCTGCCCTTGCCGGGGCGGTGTAATGGGATCAGAACACTTCAAACCTCCTCCGCCGGAGGTCGGTTGCCTTGGTTGCGTCCGCAGCGAAAACCAGTCCCATCGCCCTGATGGCCGCCCAGGTGGATTGCGAAACCCTCGCCTACCCAACCGGCGCTGCGATCTTCAGCCGCGGAGCCAAGGCCAATGCCATCCATGCGGTGAGCCGCGGCATCGTGGAGGTGGTGGATGTGAACGGCGACAAGATCTGCTACCGCCCCGGTGAGCTGTTCAGCTTCCAGGACATCGTTTGGCGTGATGGCCATTACCGCCACGACGCCATCGCCCGCACGCCGGTGGAGCTGTTCAAGCTGGATCGCCTGCGCTTCCTCAACCTGCTGCACAACCACCCCACCCTGGCGATCCAGTTGATCGGTCAGCAGCACGAACGGCTGCGCGAGCAGCGCGCCAGCGGCACCTGCTGCTACTGACTTTGGCTTCGCCTTAACAATCGAGCAGCAGCAGCAGGCTGCGCACCACCTTGGCGGCCAGCACGCTGCTGACGCCGCTGGGATCAAGCTGGGGCGCCAGCTCCACCACATCGGCGGCCACCAGGTTGTGGTGGCGCAGCTCCTCCACCAGGGCGGCGAAATCCTTCCAGAGGAAGCCGCCCGGCTCGGGGGTGCCGGTGCCGGCCATCACCGCCGGATCAAACCAATCCAGATCCACGGTGAGATAGAGGGGCTGGCCGCGCAGGGGCTTGAGCGCTTCAGCCATCCGCTCGATCGCCACCAGGCGGCCCGATTGCCGCAGCTCTGAAAATTCCTCGCGGCTGCCGCTGCGGATGGCGATCTGCAGCAGCTGCTGGCTGGGCAGCACCTCCAGGCAGCGGCGCATGGCGCAGGCGTGGCTGTGGTGGGCGCCGAGCCACTCGTGGCGCAGGTCGGCGTGGGCATCGAGCTGCACGAGCACCAGCTCCGGGTGCTGGGCGGCCACGGCTGCCACGGCGCCGGAGCTGATCGAGTGCTCGCCGCCGAGCATCAGCGGCTTGAGCCCAAGGGCCAGCACCGCCTCGGTGGCCGCCTTCACCGCCGCCACCACCGGCTCCGGCGCGCCGAACGGGATGTCCACGGCGCCCAGATCGGCAACGGCCAGGTCCTCGAGATCGCGGTCGAGCTGGGGGCAGTAGGTCTCCAGGCCGCTGCTCACCTCACGGATCGCCGCCGGCCCGAAGCGGGTGCCGGGGCGAAAGGAGGTGGTGCCGTCGTAGGGCACGCCGAACAGGCCCACCCGGCAGCCGGCCGGGTCGCGGCGGCTGCCCATGTAGATGGCGCCGTCGGTGTCAAACAGGGAGAGGTCGGGCATGGCGGGCTCAGGCGTTGAGGGCGCGCTCGATGGCGGCGGGGATGGCGTCGAAGGCGCCGCGCTGCCAGCGGGGGCTCCAGATCTCCGAGCCACAGACGACGGCCGCGGCACGGGCGGGATCCGGCTGCAGATACCGACGGCCGTCTGTGG
The DNA here is from genome assembly GCA_046484965.1 of Prochlorococcaceae cyanobacterium. Lineage (GTDB taxonomy): Bacteria > Cyanobacteriota > Cyanobacteriia > PCC-6307 > Cyanobiaceae > JAWOHV01. The sequence continues at coordinate 724 of JAWOHV010000187.1, read as the reverse complement.
CGGCGAACGTCCAGCTCCACCAGCCGCTCGGATACATGGGCACCCAGCCGTAGAGCGGATCGGCGTGGCCGAACACCTCCCGCAGCAGCGTCACGGTGTCGAGGTGCACCTGGCGGAAGGCCTCCGGGGATTCGCTCTGGGTGGCGAACACGCCGCCGGGCCGCAGGATGCGGCGGCAGTGCTCGAAAAACGCCCGGTTGAACAGGCCCTCGGCCGGGCCGGCCGGGTCGGAGCCGTCCACGATCACCACGTCGTAGCTGGCATCCGGCGCATTGGCGGCCCAGGCGATGCCATCGCCCACCGTGAGCTGGAAGCGGGGATCGCTCCAACAGCCCCCGCCGATGCTGGGCAGATACCGCTGGCTCCACTCCACCACCAGGCCGTCGATCTCCACCATGTCCAGGTGCTGCACCCCGGCGTGGCGTAGGCACTCGCGAGCGGTGCCGCCATCGCCGCCGCCGATCACCAGCACCCGCTCGATGCGCTCGGCGCCGCAGAGGGCCGGATGCACGATCGCCTCGTGGTAGTGCCGCTCCTGGCGCTCGGCCGTCATCCAGCAGCCATCGAGTAGCAGGCCTTTGCCGTAGCGCGCGCTCTCGATGATCGTGACCCGCTGGAAGGGCGACTGCGCTTCGGCGATCACCGTGCCCTCGAGGCCGTAGCGCACGCCGTCGAAGATCTCGTCGATCCAGCCCATGGCCTGGGGATTGCTCTCCCCACACTT
>JAWOHV010000180.1:0-4546 GCA_046484965.1 Prochlorococcaceae cyanobacterium | reverse complement strand
TGAGTAGGCGGCAACAAGCAGGTCGGCCCCATGATTGTTTGTGCTGTCGACCGTGATTGTATAGTTGAGCCGCCCAGATGTCGCCGTGGTGGCATTCAGCGTCGTGTTGGCTGTATTGATCACGACTCCGTTTGTGGAGGCAACCCCCGCCTCCACCAGCACCTGCTCCCCGTCGATCGTCAGGGTGCGTTGGTCGCCTTCACTGGCGATGGCGGCGCGCTCCTCCGCGCTCAGTTCGATGCCGCTGAAGAGTGCTGCAAACAGCTGACCCTCGTCACCCGGCGTGTCGACCTCGCCGTTGAGCAGGGTGTCGAAGTGGTGGCCGATCTCCTCGAGCAGCAGCAGTCGCAGCTCGGCGTCGCTGGCGGCGGCGGCCCAGTCGGCATTGATGTAAACGGTGGGCACGCCGTTGTCGCCCACCGCCGCATAGGCGCCGCGCACGCCGGCCAGTTCAGCGCCGGTTTCGAGCTCGAAGCGCAGGCCCAGGTCGTCGCCGCCCCGCAGCCGCGCGATCAGCTCAGCCGCCGCCTGCTCGAATGCCTCCGCGTTGCGATCCGCCGCGCCGAAGATCTCCGTTAGCAGGTCGAGGAAGGCCGCCTCGCCGGCCCGGGCGGCCAGGGCTGCCTGCACCTCCACCAGCAGGGCGTTGGCCCGCTCCTGCAGGGCCGGATCGATCACCGCATCGCTGGCCTCATCCGCCAGCACCTGCCACACCGGCGGCCTGGCGCTGGTGTCCACCAGCAGCACTTCGGCAAACCGCTGGCCCAGTTCGCGGGCCGTGGCCGGTTCGCTCTCGAGCAGCACGGCGATGTGCTGGCCGATGGCTGCCATGAGCACGGTTTCCAGCTGCGCCCCATCCGCGCCTTCGGCCACCAGCGCGCTGCTCACGCCGATCATGCCCACCCCATCGCTACCGCCGGGGCCATACCGGCTCAGCTCACCTTCGAGCGCCTCACCCTCCACCAGCTCGAACGCCAGGCCCAGCTCGCTGCCATCCAGCAGCTGCTGCCGCAGGGCTTCGGCAGCGGCGGCGCTGGCGCCGAACACCTCCATCAGCAGCGCCGTGAAGGCCTCGCCGGCGGCGGCTTGCCGCAGCTGGGCCCAGAGGGCCGTGAGGGAGGGGAGCAGGGCGGAGGTCATTGCGGGATCGAGGGTGGCGGGGGGAGCTGGTTCGGCTCGGTGAGGGACAGGCGCAACCCTGCGCGACGCATAGTGTGTTCAGATCGGTAGGCGGTGCTCGCCGCTTCCCCTGGCTTCCGCCAACCGCTCTGGTGCGGGCACGCTTTTGAGCGGCTCAGCAGGCGCCTCTCCTCAGGCGGCGGCGAAGAAGCGGCGGCGGTGGATGAGGCCCTTGCCGCTCCAAGGCCAGTGGGGGGCGGCCAGGTTCGACGACTCCTCACGCAGCTCGGTGCTGCAGATGGTGAAGCCCTTGTGGTGAGCCAGCTGCAGGATGTCGTCGGGTTGGGAGCAGGAGCGGAGTTGCTCTCTCAGGTCTGGATCGCGGGGCACAAGGGCGGCGAAGGCGTGCAGGGATCGCTTGGATTCGGCATCGGCCTGCTGCTTGGCACTGCACCCATCGCCCTGCAACAGGCTGGCGAATTGATGGCCTTCCTCGCCCGCCGTATCCACATCGCCGTGCAGCAGCATGTGGATGTGGTGGCCGATGGCTTCGAGCAGCATCCGCCGCAGCGTGCCGGCATGGGCGCTGTCTGCCAGCAGTTCAGCGCTCACATCCATGGTGGCTGCGCCGGGGGTGCCGGAGGGCTTGTAGCCGCCCAAGCTGCCGTTCATCTCGTAGGGATAAAGCACCTCGAAGCACAGGCCCAGCTCGCTGCCGCTCAGGATGCGCTGGCGCAGCTGTTCCGCGTCGGCGGCGCTGGCGCCGAACACCTGGGCCAGCAGCGCTGGGAAGTCGTCGCCGGCGGCGGCCTGGCGCAGCTCATTCCAGGTGGCCCGCAGGGAGGTTGTCAGGGCTGAGGCAACGGTGGTGGAAGTCATGGCTGTAGGGGCGGATGCTCAAGGGGGCGGCGTCGCTGAAGGAGTTCCGCGAAGCACTTGTCCTTGATGTCCGCACTGTGTTCAGCGCCCGGGCCTGCTGGCGCTGGCGCCGCCTTGGTTCCGCCATCTCTGCCAGCGCTTTCGCGCGTTTGACCCGTTGCCTTCGGACCTTTTCCTCGCTACTCACCGTGCCCTGGGCGGGCCCTCAGGGTTTGCCAAGGTGAGCCATGCTGAGCGCAGCCCGCCGCTGAAGGGGGTGAAAGCAGGACGTAAGCCGGGTTCTGTTCTCCCACCGGCAGGCCGGCGGGGGGTGATCATCTGTCTGGGACCGCCGTTACCGGCGGCCTCGAGCGGCGCACTTGAAGCGGGACTGGTGCCATGGCCAACCGTTGTCCCTGGGCCTTGCTCCCAGCCGGGGTTTACCAAGCCAGCACCTCTCGATGCTGCTGGTGCGCTCTTACCGCACCTTTGCACCCTTGCCTGTGAAGGGGGCATGCCCCCAGCCATCGGCGGTGTGTTTCTGTGGCACTCTCCTCACGGTCGCCCGCACTGGGCGTTACCCAGCAAGCCTGGCCATTGGGGAGCCCGGACTTTCCTCAACCAGGCGCCGAAGCTGCTCTGGAGAATCGTTCCGAAGAGCGACTCCCGGATGGACTCCGACCCTGATTGCGATCACCTCGCCTGCTTTCACGCCCCATAATGCCGTTGCAGGGGGCTGTAGCTCAGCCGGATAGAGCGACGGTTTCCTAAACCGTAGGTCGTGGGTTCGAGTCCCGCCAGCCCCGTTGCCAGCAGCTACCAGGATGGGCCGGTTGCCAGCGCTATCGGTGGCCACTGGGCCCCCTTGCGCCCCGTAGCTAGCGTGCGCCCAGCTGTCATGCACCGATGACCCAGCTCCACGATCTGCGGCTGCGGCTATTGGTGCAGCAGGAAAGCGAGCGCATCGCCCGCACCCACCCTGGCGACCTTGACCTTTCGGTGGTGCAGGCCCGCTGCCTCTGCTGGCTGGCGCTGCTGGCCGAAGCCCATGAGGAACAGGCCACCGATGCCGAGCGGCGGGGCGATGTGGAGCAGGCGATGGGCTGGTTTGCCGATTCGATGCGGCTCCGTGACGTGATTCAGGTGGTGACCTCGATTGAAATTCCCCTGCCGGCCGCAGCCGACAGCCCCGAGGATGGGCTGGATTTCGGCGCTGGCCCGTTCGGCAGGCCGGGGCGGGATCAGGGGCCGTTGGCGGCCTAGGCCCCAGGGCTGCCGTTGGTGCCAGCCGGTGCCATGATGGGGTTTGAGAAGAGAAGGGAACGCGGTGCCAGAAGAGCCCTGCCAATGCCCTGATTGCCAGCGGTTCTACCGGGAGCACGACCGCCTGATCCGCGAGCATCCCACCCTGCGTCAGCAACAGGAGCTCAATTGGGCGGCCCTGCAGTCGTTCCGCACCCTGGCCGGTCGCGTGCTCGAGGAGCTCCAGAAGCTCCATCCAGAGCCGGATGTACCCGTGGCTGAGCCCGTGGGGGGGCAGGCCGAGCCGCCCGAGAACGAAGGCATCCACCAGGCGATCGCCGACCTGGAGAACATCAATGCCCACCTGTTCTCAATCGAGGCGCTGATGGAGCGCATCTTCGATGTGCGGGTGCCGGAGGAGGTGGAGCAGAAGTTCCGCGAGCTCGCCGGTGAGCTGGCCCCCGACCCGCTCAATGCCGATCGCCTGCGCCTCAACCGCCTGTTGCATCAGACCCCCGACCTGCCCGATCGGAGCTGACGTCGCAGGTGATCGTCACCGGGAAGGCCTCGGCCCTCCAGATCCGCTCGGCGTAGTCGCGGATCGAGCGGTCGGAGGAGAAGAAGCCGGTGCGGGCTGAATTCAGCAGCGACATACGGTTCCAGGTGGGACGATCGGCCCAGGTGCGGCTCACCTCCTCCTGGGCGCGCAGGTAGTCGTTGAAATCGGCCAACACGAAGAAGGGGTCATTGCCTGTGAGGTTCTGCAGCAGTGGGCGGAACAATTCGCCATCGCCATTGCTGAAGTGGCCCTGCTCCACCAGCCGCAGCACCTCGGCCAGTTCGGGCATGGAGCCGATCAGCTCCCAGGGGCGGTAGCCCTGCTGATGCAGGGCGGAAATCTCATCGGCGGTTTTGCCGAACAGGAAGAAGTTCTCAGCTCCAACCTGCTCGCGGATCTCCACATTGGCGCCATCGAGGGTGCCGATCGTGAGCGCCCCGTTCATGGCGAATTTCATGTTGCCGGTGCCGGAGGCCTCCTTGCCGGCCGTGGAGATCTGTTCGGAGAGATCGGCCCCCGGATACACCCGCTCGCCCAGCTTCACGTTGTAGTCGGGCAGGAACACCACCCGCAGGCGGCCGTCCATGTCGGGATCGGCGTTCACTGTTTCGGCGATGCCATTGATGAAGCGGATGATCAGCTTGGCCATGTAGTAGCCCGGAGCCGCCTTGCCACCAAAGACAACTGTGCGCGGTGCCATGCCATCGGCCAGGCCGTTCTTGATGCGCAGGTACTGGGCCACCACCTGCAGGGCGTTGAGGTGCTGGC
>JAWOHV010000048.1:0-11679 GCA_046484965.1 Prochlorococcaceae cyanobacterium | reverse complement strand
CGTTGACCACCACGGTGGGCGTTGAATTGATGCCGTAGCCGGCCGGCGAACCCAGCCGCCGGGCGTTGTTCAGGTTGCTGGTCACCGAGAACGCGTTCCAGGCCTCGCGGAACTGTTCGGCGGAGACGCCAAAGCGGCCGAAGAAGGCCTCCACGTCGGCGTCGTTGCGCAGGCGGCGGTTCTCCAGGTGGAAGTCGCCTTCCACTCGGCCGGGGCCCTCTATGCCACCTGGGCCCATGAGGTGATCCACTCCACAGGCCACAGCTCCCGGCTGGCCCGTGAGCTCTCCGGCGGCATGGGTGACGGCGGCGATGGCGGCAGGGCCTATGCCCGAGAAGAGCTGGTGGCCGAGCTGGGGGCGGTGCTTCTCGGCGATCGCCTCGAGATCGGCAGTGCCATGGCCAATCACGCCGCCTATCTGGGCCACTGGATCGGCCTGCTCCAGGAGTCGCCGCGGCTGCTGCTGCAGGTGCTGAACGATGCCCGCAAGGCTGCCGATTTGATCTGCCCGGAGGTACCTAATGCTGGAAAGATGGGGAGCCCAGGAAGCTGCAGCAGAATGGCCCCATGACCCTGGCCCCAGCCGCACCGATCGAGGAGCGCCTCGCCCGCATGGCGGCGGCGATCCGTCAGATCATCCCGTCTGCGGAGGTGCGCCTGTTCGGCTCCAGGGCCCTCGGTCAGGCCGGTCCTGAGTCCGACGTGGATCTGCTGATCACGGCCCCGGATGCCTGGCTGGCCAGCCGCGATCGCTTTGCCCTGCTCGCCGATCTCTGGGGCGCGGTGGCCCAGCCCGATCTCTCGGTGGATCTGGTGCTGCACTCCAACAGTGAGGCCGCGCGGCGAGCCCAGCAGCCCGGATCCCTCGTTCAGGAGGCCTTCCGCGACGGGGTGCTGCTCGATGGCCTCCGCTGAGGCCGAACGATTGCTGCGGATTGCCCGGCGCGATCTACGCATGGCTCGCCGGCTGCTGGATCCAGACGTGGAGGAAGCGAGCTGGGGATGGGATGGGCTCTGCAACAGACCTTCGAGAAAACGCTCAAGGCCTGGTTGCACCATCTGAGTGTCCATCCACCCCACAGCCACGACATCGCCCGCTTGTTGCTGCTGTTGGAGCAGGCCGGGGTGGATGTGGGCCCGCTCCTGCCCCTGCGGGCCTTCACCACCTTTGCCGTGCAGGGCCGCTACGACGATGAACCTGAAGAGCTCGGGCTGGATCGCACCGCCTGGTGCCAGCGGGCAGAGGAGCTGATCGAGCAGGTGCAGAGCTTGCTGGGCTGATGGCGCGATGAGCATCCCTGTTCGCAACATCTGGTTGCTGATGCTCTACGCCTCAGACCTCGGCAAGGCCGCCACTCCAACCAAGCTCGCCGCAGAAGACCTGCCGGAAGAGATCCCCGATCTGGTTGCCGAGATCCTGGCCAAGGCTGTGGACCAGCGACAGCGGCGCCAACTCATAACCGCATTCCTGCCCAGAGAAGAGGTGCTCTCGATCGATAGCCCGCGCAACCGCTACTTGCGCGCCGCCCTCGACACTGCATGGCCGGCTCCTATGAGATCGTGCGCCTCAACGGCGGCACCTATCAGATCTGGACAGGCGACGTCTACCAGTGGAACAAGGGACGCCGCAATCCCCAGTTCCAGCCAATGCCGGCTGTGTTCGGCACCGGTGTGATGTTCTCGCTCGACACCAGCAAACCTGTAGATCTGGCCAGCACCTGGATCGCCTCCGCCACCGGTGCCGAGTGCCTCTTCCTCAACACCCAAACCGAAGCAGCCAGCGACAGCGGCCTCAATGTGGCCGCTGAATGTCTCCACACCGGAGGCCGCGCACCCGCCAAGCTGCTGCGCCGCAAGATCCAGGGCCTCCTGCCCGCCATGGATGGCGAGCCGCTGATCCTGGATTTCTCCGGCGTCAAATCCGCCGCCAGCAGCTTCCTCGATGAACTCCTGGGCCGCCTGGCTGCAGAAGATCCCCGCGGTCAGGCGATTTTCGAGGGGCCTGTGCGCATTCAAGGCATGACCCCCACCGTGCAGGCCATGGCCAACGTGGTGGTGGCGCAGCGTTTGGGGCAGCAGATCTGCAGCTGACGGTTTTGACGGTTTGACATAGAATCGGTCCATGAGCGCGATTAGCCCAGCCCTTCTCGACGACGTGAGCGCTGCCCTGCGGAAAGCAGGCCGCAGTGATCTGGTTGAGCGCCTGATGGCCAGTGCCCAGGCAGACATGCTCACCAGCACGGAAGCGGCAAGCCTGCTTGGTGTGGCATCCGCCAATACCGTGAAGAACTGGCTGGAAGGCGGGCATTTCCCAGGGGCGTTCCAAACCCCAGGTGGGCATTGGCGTTTCCCCCGAGAAGACGTCGAAGCCGTCAAGATGCGCATGGGCGATCTTCGTGACCGAAATCGACACGGAGACCTCATGCCTGTTGGAGGGGATGAGGACAGCGTTGATCCGCCTCTGCCCTGAGATTTCAGGGCAGGTCTTTCGCATCGTCAAGATTAGATCACCATCATTTCGTGGAGATGGGCCACCAGGATCTTCTGCAAAGCCAACCTTGCGGTAAAAAGCGATTGCGACCTCGTTGGTTGAACGCACCCAGAGACTGAGCCCAACACAACTCTGTTCCGCCCGTGCGATGCCCTCAAGGACAGTCATGATCGATTCCGCGTAAGTCTGCTCTGGAATCAGTGGGTTCTGGGTGCGCTGATACGCCTGATCAACGCCGATCATGTAGATCACCAGATATCTGGCCTTGGTTTCACTGTCGCTGTAGGGATGAGGCTGTTTGCGGAAATCTAAGGCGCAGTAGCCCACGACTGGTCCACTTTCTGCTACTCGAAAAACGTAAGTAGGCGGAGACGAGCAGCCCTTCTCAGCCTTGAACCATCTGCGACTACGAAAGTAGTTGTCGGCAGTTTGGTAGCCACTTGAGAATCGATCAAGAAAGGGGTCGTCTGGCAGCGCGAACTCGTAAAATATCTCTCCCGCCATTTGAACTGGTCACCCACTTGCCAAAGTATAGCAGCGAAATTGTGGCGAGTTCTTTGATGCTCGGATCGCCAGTCTTTTGGGTCACGCCTAGCCTCAGCGCCTTCAGCTGAGATCGAGCACCGTCCACGTTGTGCTGCACACCGGTCCGCAGGCAATGCCACAGCTGGTGATTTCAAAAGCCACCCAGTTCGGCTGCTCCACGCTCTTGAGAAAGGTCACCACGTCAACGCTTTCGTCGGCTGCGTCCTAAATGGCCACATGTACCGCCCACTGGGCTTGCAGCTCCTCAGACAGCCGCTCCGGCTCATCGGGCACCTCATGGCACCAGAAGCCGCGCACCGTTGTGACGTTGCGCTCTCCCGTGTCCTTGAACGCCGGTTGCCCCGTGGCCGGGCAGAAGAAGTTCCAGTCGTCACGCTCCAGTTGGATCAGTTGCATGGCCTTGGTGGCGTGTTGCTGCCACTGTTGCTCCATTATTCGGCTTTGCGGCAATAAGCCGGGCGAAAGACCAGGATGGGTTTGCTTCTCACTGGCCATGACGGCAACAGGGCCCGGCACTCACCCTGATCTCGCCGCCTCCCAGGCTGCCCGCACCATCGCCCTGCAGATGCTGGAGGAGCGGGGCCGGGGGGCTGTGCTCGTGGGTGTGGCCCGCGTGGATGCGGCACTGGAGCATCTGCTGCAGGCGGTGATGACTCCGGCAACCGCCAAGGGCGATGGTCTTTTTCTGCCGGATCGCCCCCTGGGTTCCATCGGCGCCAAGGTGGCCCTTGCTAGCCGGCTGGGGCTGATCGATGCCTCCGTAGAGCGAGCCCTCAACGTGCTGCGCAAGCTGCGCAACGCCTTTGCCCACTCAGCGGAGTCGGGCTCGCTGGGGGATGCCGTCCATCGCTCGCGCTTGGCCGAGGTGTACGCAGACGCCCGCTCCAATCCCCTCTGGGCACCACTGGAAACAGTGCTGGCGGCCCAGCCTCCATCCGCCCATGGGTCGCTGGAGCCCGCATTGCGCGATTACATCCTGCTGATCACGATCCTGGTGGCCTTTCTGGAAGCCACGGCCCAGCAGCTCAGGCCCTTCCAGCCGGCAGTGGTGATGGGTATCAGCGGGATTGCCCCTGCCAACCGCGAAGCAACATCGGCCTGAGCATTGTTCAGTTCCTGGATCCAGAGCTGAAGGCCTTGTTGAACCTTTTCAAGAGTTGCAGGCTCTGCCCTACACGGGGCCTCAGGCCCCTGGTTGGATTGCAACAGGGAGTCGCTGTAGCGCAAGCAGTGCCTTGTTCTGCGTCAATCTTTTGGCAGTCGAGTTCGCTGCGATGGATAGCCGCCGTCAACGCCTGAGTGAACTGCGCGCCCAGCTGGCCGAGCTCAATGAGCGGGGCCGCTCCACAGAACCTGGGTCCCCGGAACGTGCAGCTGTATTGGCGGAGTGGGAACCGGTCCATGCCGCGATCCTGGCTCTGGCCGGTGAGCTGGAGGGTGAGGAGCCAGAGGCTTCTGAGGACTGAGTACAGCTGGGTGACCGGACTGCAGGGGTGCTAATGGCAGGGGAAGCGCAAGCAGCCACCGAGCCGGTACAGCACCAGTGGCAGCAGTCGCTGGCTGGTGGTCATCGGCCACTCGCCAACAAAGCTGATCGCCAAAGAGCCTTGGGGTAAGACGGATCTGATCGGCGGCACCACCCTCAGCCGCAACGGTCAGGGCATACGCCTGCGCCGCACGAACTTCGGGTATCGCTGGATGGTGGAGCCGATCGGCGCATGTGCCTGCCGCTACGCGCCGGGGAAGGGCTGGGCGGTGGTGGTGGACTGCATCCGCTGAAGCCTGGCCCATCAACTGCTCATTTCGGCGGACAGGCTCCTGTCGGCAGGTATGGCGGGTCTGAGCAAGAGGAAGCCAGCCTCCGGAGAAAGGCAGAACTGCACGATTGTCTCTGCTTGCTGCAGCAACAGGGCCTCAGCTGGCGGGTGCTGCTGGTTCCAGATCAGAAGGGATCAGCAGCCCGCTGGTTCTGCGCCACCCAGCGGCTGAAGGCCTCACGGTCGCACTCACCGCTGGCTACAGCCAGCACAACCGCTTCCGCCGCATCGACAGAGGCGGTCAGCTCGATGCCATTCAGCACAAGGGTGGTCTCCATAGCGGCATGCCCGATGCGCTTGTTGCCATCGACAAAGGGATGGTTCTGGATCAGGGAGAAGCCAAGTGCTGCGGCTTTGGCAGACAGTCCCAGGTAGAGATCCGTGCCTGCAAAGCTCTGGTGGGGCTGGGCGAGGGAGGCCTCCAGCAAGCCCAGATCCCGCAGGCCAGCCAGGCCACCGCTCTGCTCGATCAGGCGGCGATGCAGCTCCAGAACCTCCGCCAGGCTCAGCCAGCGCATCAGGCCAGCCGGCGGTAGAGCTCCTGGTTTTTGTTGAGCACCCGATCGGCAGCAGCCTGGAAATCAGCGGATTGCCGGGCGACCAGATCCCGCACCGCAGCAGTCGCCAACTCGGCCTCACTCACCTGAAGCCGGCGAGCCGTCTCGCTCAAGGCCTGGGCCTGCTGGTCGCTGAGCTCGATCGCGATTCCCACCGAGTGCTCCACCAGAAGGACTGATGCAATCCAGGTTGGCACCTCTGCTCGATGATCGCCGTCAGCTGAAGCTGCAGGTCCGCGACACGGGCTTGCTCCGGGCCTCTCCAGTCTGGGGCCCTCCTGCGATCGGGCCCCCGCTGGGATCGGTCCCGTCGCTGCGCCGCTCTCGGCGCCGATCGTCATGGCCATGCTCTCTGCTGATGCCTCACGGTTCTGCCGCCCAGAAGAGGATCCGTTCCTGCTGCTCGAATCCACGCTGCACGCCGTGCAGTGGATCCTGTTGCGGCGGCGGGGGCTGCCGCTGAGGCGCACCTGGATCGAGCAGCCCTATGGAGAAGAGGAGATCACGCTCCTGGAGGAAGAAGTGCTGCCGGCGCTGCAGCGCTGTCTGATGCGCATCGATGAAATCGATGGCGAGCTGCAGGCACAGCAGGATGCAGAGGCGCAGCTGCAATGCAGTCAGCTGGAGGCCGAGCGCTCAGCGGAGATGCCGCTGGCGGGGCATGCCGGGAGCGCCAATCCCGGCACCGCTCCGTCTCTCGCGCCTGCTCGCCCTGCGCGGTGAACCAGAACACTGCAACAGCCTGCCGAGGAGGGCCAGCCCCCCCCAGGTCTCTACTCAGGACGTGGGCTGCATTGGTGCTGCAGTGCGAGCATCAGTGGGCCCTCGGGGCCCGGCGTCTTTCAACAGTGCCGCGTTCCAGCAGGAGGCGCTGGGACAGAGGCGCCACATGGGGACCGGAAGCAGCGCTCAAAGAAAGCAGGCAGCTGGTTCAGCAGAGCCTGGGACTGCTTGCTGCAGCAACGGCCGGGGCGAGGAGAACCCGGAGGCTGCGCTGGCCTGCTCAGTGCGGCAAGGGCTATGCAAGTCGCCACTGCGCGGCGCCCCTTGCCTTCCCTGCGCGGGCCGCGCTGCTGTATCGGGTTCCTCGCCCCATCAGCCATGGCTGCTCCCCAAGGCCCCTGCTGCCAGATCCGCTTCCTGATTGAGCACCACTATCCCGGTGGCCTCAAAGGCGGCATCGCCCTCAACTGGCCCAGCGGGGGGCTCCCTCGGGGACTTTTCACTGGGGTGGATGGCGTGGAGCGGATGGACTGGCTGCGTGCTCGTGACCGAGGATGACCGGCCTCTGTGGTTAACCAAGGAGGACTGCTCCAGAAAGCCCAGTCACGCCGCGGTTATTGCCAGGAGACATTCGAGAGGCTCTCCCCGGGAGCTGCGGCCGATCCGCTCCCGCAGGCTGGCCAGCTCGGTGGCCAGGGCGGTGAGTTGGCCGCGCAGCAGCTCGATCTCCTCCTGAAGGGTCCGTAGCTTTCCCTGCTGATCCAGGATGATCGCCCTGGCCTCGGCTGGCCACGACAACCAGCCCGCCTCGGAACTGCCAGCAGGAATCAGTCCGCAGTCAAGGGCTCAGCAGCGCTGATGTTCGCGATGAGCCGTCCCGCACCCTGAACGCTTACGTCCCTCCGGAGTGTCTTTTAAGGATTGCGCAGCTGCTGATTTTGGATCAGCTGCCGAACTTTCGCCTGAGCGACGAGAAGAGGCTCCGCCTCGTCGGCCATGAAGGGATCAGCTAATCCCATCGAATTTCGACACAGTCTCGAGGGTGGATCGTCGTTACGTTGGAACTGGAGTCTTGATCACCCGCCTCAGTCAGCTGCCGATCCTTACCCATCCCTGGACCTGACGATGAACAGCACCTACAACGAGCCCATCCCCCTTGACGAGTGGATTGACCGGGTCGGTATCGGCCGCACCGCCGCACTGGAGCTGATCGAATGGCTGGGCATCGTTCCTGCTGCTGTGCAGATTCCTGGCTCAGCTGATGTCGCCGCCGTCCTGACTGCAGAGCAGCGGGAGGCCATGGACCGAGCGCTGGTGGAAGCCGTCGCCCAGCAGCAGCCTGCCGAGGCCCAGCCCGTCGCCCCCCTCGATGGCCTCACCGTTGCTCGGGTCCTGATGGAGAGCTCCCGCGACGGTCTGCCCCTCCGCCATGAACTGCTAGCGGCCCTGCTGGCTGTCGACCCCGCCAATTCAGAAGCGATCCACACCGAGGCCCTGGCTTATGGCTTCCGGTTGAGGCGCCTTGGTCAGCGCCCTGGTAGGGCCGCCGACCCCAACCGCCCGGCCGATAGCCGTCCCTGGCTGGCAGTGATGCTGAGGCCCTGAACCTGTCAAAAGCCCGAGCTGGCAACTACTGGAGGAGGCAGGAAGTGGCAATCGCTTATGAATTCAGCGTGGCGGGTGGTGGATCGGTTGGATGATGGTGGCGATCACCACTGGGGGCTGCAGGGTGTCCAGCCCGCCTTGCGCTTCTCAGCCCAGAGCTTGAGGGCCTCAGCCCGTCTCAGTTCCCGGCGCGATTTCAGCAACTCGATCTCCTGATCAGGGAGCAACCCGCCGGTGGTGATCTCCAGTCGCTGCATCCCACTGCTCACCTGCCAGTTGCACCGGGGCCTGATCGCCCATGGCGCTCACATCACCAGCCGCTGCCAGGGCTGGACCGACGACCTGATGCGCCAGCTGGGCTAGTGCCCGGAGGTGGGCTGATCCTGAGTAGCCGCCAGGTGCTGCACTTCAGACCCGTCAGCTACGACTGCGGGAGCCAGACGCTGGCGGTGACGAGCGGCGAGCTGATGCCCGGCCAGCCGGCACCACTCCTCAAACGGCCCGGGCTGGTGAGCGGGCTGGAGGTGATGCTGCTGCACGCCTTCGGCTCCAAGCACGTGGCCCTGGTGCGCTTGGCTCCAGGCACGGTGTTTCAGCCCCACGGCCATCCCGGCGGCGAGGAGATCGTGGTGCTCGAGGGCGTGTTCCAGGACAAGCAGGGCTCCTATCCGGCCGGCAGCTGGCTGCGCAACCCGCCCCGCAGCGTGCACCGGCCCTGGAGCGAGGCCGGTTGCACGATCTGGATCAAGACCGGCCACCTGCCGAACACCCAGGGGCCCGATGGCTCAGGCGCGTGAGGCCCGAGCTTCCCGCAGGATCCGCCGGCCGCCGTTCAGGACCAGCAGGCCGGCCACGATCACGCCCAGGTTGGCCAGGGTGTCGTTGGTGGAGAAGATCACTGAGGCCCGCATGTGCACGCCGCCCTCGCGGTGCCGGCGCACCAGTACCAGACAGAGCAGGTTGGCCAGCAGGGCCAGGGAGCCGATGCCCACAGGAATGCCACCGGTCAGCTCCCGCACCCGATCGGCGAAGGCGCGGAAATCGCCCGGCGTATGGAGATCGACGAACGTGGGAGGTGAGTGAATCGGCTGGCCTTCAGGCAAGCCACGGATCGCGGCAATGCGGGCGGTGACCTTGCTGGCCGGCAGGTAACCGCCGCTGCCGGTCTTGGCGACCTGGCCGGCCTTGAAGTGGAAGGCCTGCACGCGAGGCAGCAGCTCCTCCCGGTAGCCGAACCGGGCCGGACCCAGTTCAACGAGATAGCGGCTGTTGGGGGCCTGCTCCTCCGGAAGCATCCCGCCTTCCCCGGAGCAGATGCCCGTCCCGGCCCGCTCGGCCCCGGCGGCCAGGGCCAGCTGGGCCACCAGGATCTGGATGTCGTCCCAGAGGGGCAGCTGGAAGCGCTGCACGCCCATGGCCGCCAGCGGCCCCTCGAGGCCCACCCGATCGAGGCCATGTTCGGCCAGCTCGTGGATCAGCGCCACGTTGGGCTCTTCCGGCGTGGGCTGGGGCATCGACATCGCATCAACCGGCTCCGGCCTGGGCTCATCCGCGTCGAGGCTGTAGAGCGATCCGACCCGATCGGCCGGCACCTGGCTGTGGCTGCCGTCGCTGTAAGGCGGAGTGGCGGTCTGCTTGCAGCGGCACAGCACGGCACTGCCGCTCGTTTCGGCCACGAAGGCCAGGGGACTGAACCCGCTGCCCTGATGGGAGCCGTCGCAGAAGGGCTGGTCAGCCGACCTTCCGCAGGCGCAATAGAAGTACTCCTTCCCCCGCTCCAGTTCCACGCTGATGGGGGTGCTGGCGGCAACCATCGGTGCTGGCATCGACCTCAGGCGTACGACACGGGCCGGTGGCCCACCATTCAGTGTGGAGCGGGCCAACGAAGGACGCCGCCTGATCAGGTAAGGGGTGGGGGTGTCTTTCGTGTCCCAGAACCCAGGGGCGAACTCAGCACCCTCGTGCCGGCCAATGCCTGCACGAGCCACAAAAGCCAGGGCAGCGAATACCCCGCCAAGGTGATCCCTTTGCTAACCCATGCTGCAGCGCAATCTGGTGTACATCGGCATCACCAGCGGCCAGGCAGTAGCCGCGCGCTGCGCTGCTGCCAGGCGCTGAACTCCGGGTACTTCGCCACCATCTGCACTTCCTTTTGGCCAATGCGCTGCAGATAGATCAGCAGCACCAGCCCCGGCACCAGGTAGGCCCAGACGTTACCGGCCACCACCGCGAAACTCAGGTAGCGCAGCAGATCGCCGAGGTAGTTCACATGTCGCACGCGCCGCCAGATGCCGTCGCTCACCAGGCCAGCACCCATCGCTTTGGCGGCGGTTTTCTGTGCATCGGCGCTGGCGTTGATCAGGCTGCCAAAGCTGAACAGCCCCAGCGCCACGGCCACGGGGGCCTGGGAGATCGGTACGGGATTGAGAAAGGCCAGCAGCCCCGGCAGGCTGTAGAGCACCCCGATGAACAGCAGGGCGAAGCCGAACCCCCTGAGATAGACCACCTGGCGCATGTCCTGCACCCCGACCACGGCCGCCAGCACCAGGAGCAACACGATCGTGAGCATTTTGGCGGTGTTGATCGCCGTGAGTTGGCTCCAGCCCGCCGGCGGGGCCTGGCCCTCGTCCCTTGCTGATTCAGCCATCCGCGCACCCTCGCCGAAGGCACCCTATCGACCCTGGCGGGCGTCGCGACCGCCAAAACCGCTCACACCGCCGCTGCCAGCTAGAACGAGCCATGCCAGACGACACCATGCCCAACAGAAAACAATCTCATGTGGTCGTCATCGGAGGCGGATGGGCTGGCTGGGGTGCCGCAAAGTCACTCTGCGAAGCCGGCGTTGACGTGACCTTGATCGATGGGATGCTCGATCCAACCGGCAGTCAACCAATCACAACCAAAAGCGGTAAACCCTTTGAGGCTGGAACCAGGGGCTTTTGGAAGGACTATCCCAACATCAATGCCCTCACAGAAGAGCTCGAAGTTGGCAATATTTTCACTGACTTTACAACCAGTGCTTTTTGGTCACCCGATGGATTGGAAGCGACAGCTCCTGTTTTCGGAGAATCACCCCAATGGCCAAGCCCACTAGGCCAAGTGATTGCAACAATCAAAAACTTCAAGAGACTTCCCATTCAAGATCGACTCAGCATCGCAGGACTTCTCTATGCCATACTGGACCTCTACCGCAGCGACAAAGTTTTCCAAAAATACGACAATCTTAGTGCACAATCACTGTTTACAAAGCTTGGCATCAGCAATCGACTAATTAATGAATTCTTGCGGCCGATCTTGCTGGTTGGCCTGTTCAAGCCTCCCGAAGAAGTTTCGGCCGCTGTCACAATGGAGACTTTTTTTGTTAACGGCAAAAAGCTAACCGGTGCGATTCCCTTAAATGTTTTTGAGCAGATTATTTTGGAGGAATTAACTCAAAATAAATAATTCCAAATGGATAAAAGATTTTTTAAATTATTTTTAATTTTTGGCCTAATTTTTCTTTTCGGCTTTGTAATCGGCCGAACAGTCTTGGCGGTTGAAAGGCCGACCATTCAAATTGACATCGGCGGTTTTAATACTCAAAGCTTCCAAGATTGGACGGAAAAAACCTGTCCGCCGGGCACGCAAGGGGCAGGCGATCAAAAATGTATTGAAATCGGTTGGATCGGCCAATATATCGGCGCTCTTTATCGCTACGGTGTTGGCATAGCCGGAGTCTTGGCGGTTTTAATGATGATGATCGGGGGATTTATTTGGCTGTTGTCCGGCGGTAGCCCGGATAAAGTCGGCCAGGGTAAAGATTTTATCATCAGCGCTTTAAGCGGTCTTTTGCTGGCTTTGTTTTCGTTTATGATTTTATACACCATTAACCCGCGGTTGGTGGCCATGGATCCGGTAACGGTTTTACTTCCAAGAGAAGCAGAGTTCTCAGAATACGAAG